>JBGPTK010000030.1:0-24367 GCA_041490605.1 Terriglobia bacterium
GATGACGTAACTGCGCAGCATCACGCTCACTTCGTCCAGGGTGAGTTTTACTTGCGTTCGCTCGCTTGCCGGGAATAGCTGCATCGTGGCGTGCCACACCTGGCGTTTCGCCGCCAGCATGAAAAACACAAGAAAAGGCACGAACGTGGACGCCAAAATCGCGGTGTAGAGCGAACCCAGGTGGCTCAGCACGGCATTGCGCACCGCATGCGGCTCATTCACCTGAAAGACTTGCCGGGGCGAGCTGTTGTCTTCCGGCGATATTTCCGAGACATGCTTTTCAAATCCTTCCAGCCTTTTCTCCATGGTGGCCGCCACCGCTCGCAACGGGGCTCGATATTTCGGCCAATCGGAACCGAATTGATCCAGGCGTACCACCAGCGTCCAGGCCAGCGCAAAAAGCATTCCCAACGTAACAAAAACGATCAGAAGCGACCCCAGCGCGCGCGGTATATGCCAGTCTTCCATGAAGGAAACGACCGGATCGAGAAAATAAGCAAGCAACACGGCCACCAGCAGCGTCACCAGCACGCTCGACGCCCAGTAGCAAAATGCAATTACGATTCCGCCGGCAATAATTCTGCCGGCTGGTGAACCAGAAGTTCCGGGCCGCGATTCTTGTGCTGGCATTGTGGTTTCGGGGGCTACGTTATCATATCCGCGTCCCGGCTTATATGCCCACCTGGTCATCTTGCCTGCAAAGGAATACCCCGCGAAGAATCAACGCACACCCCGTCAAGCCGGCCGGGAAGCCAGCGGAATTCCTGTTGATAATCTGGAGACAGCGCCAGTTAGAAACGGGTGGCAACTGAAAGGGGCGTGCTAGACTTGAAGACTATGCCGCCCAGCGACATTTTGATACCCAAGTCAAAAAAACTCTTTGGCACCGATGGAATCCGCGGACTCCCCGGCGAGCCGCCGCTGGATGACGCGACGCTCTATCGCGTGGGCCGGGCTCTCGGAGCCTATCTGGCCAAGCACGAGCGGGCGCATTCCCAGCGTCCCCGTGTGCTGCTGGGAATGGATACGCGCGAATCCGGGCCGCACATCGCGCAGCGCCTGGCGCAGGGATTGGTAGCTTCAGGAGCCGAACCCGTCTTCGCGGGCACGCTGACCACGCCGGGCGTTGCCTGGCTGGTGAAACAGGAAGGCTTTGCCGCCGGCGTGGTGATCTCTGCCTCGCACAATCCGTATCACGACAATGGCGTGAAGCTGATTTCCGCGAGCGGGATGAAATTCCCCGACGCCATTGAAGCTGAAATTGAACACGACATGGGCGGTTTCCCCGTGCCGGTTTCCCCCGCCCCCGTGCGTCTGGAAGCCGATTTGCGGCTGCATGACGATTATCTGGAAGGTCTCCGCGGCGCGGTGCTCGACGGCGCGAAACTCACGGGCATGAAAATTGTGCTGGATTGCGCGAACGGCGCTGCCAGCAAATTAGCGCCGAAATTATTCCGCTCGCTGGGCGCCGAAGTCGTGGCGATGCACGATCAGCCCGACGGCCGCAACATCAACGCCAGCTGCGGATCGCTGCATCCGGAAGTGATGCGCGCCAAAGTTCTGAAAGTGAAGGCGACGCTGGGCGTGGCCTTCGATGGCGACGCCGATCGCGCCATGCTGGTAACCGGCACTGGACGATTGATCGACGGAGATGGCGTGTTGCTGGCCGTGGGCCGCTATTTGAAATCGACCGGCCAATTGAAGACGGGAACGATCGTCGGCACCACCATGGCGAATTTGGGACTGGAGCGCGCGCTCGATCGATCGGGACTGAAGCTCGCGCGCACGGCCGTCGGCGATCGCTACGTGCTCGAGGAAATGCTTCGCATCGGAGCCAACCTCGGCGGCGAGCAGTCCGGCCATATTCTGTTTCTCGACGACGCCACCACCGGCGACGGCATGCTCACCGCGCTCAAAATCGCCAGCCTGATTGCTTTGCGCGGACCGCTCGATCAGTTCGTTTCCGATTTAAAAGTTTTTCCGCAAACCATCGTGAACGTGCGCGTGCGCACCAAGCCGCCGCTCGAAACTCTTCCGGAAGTCTCGCGCGTTTTTGCGGAAGCGGAACGCGCGCTCGGCGAATCCGGCCGCGTCGTGCTTCGCTATTCCGGCACCGAGCCCCTGGCCCGCGTAATGGTGGAAGCGGAACACGAAGCCGACGTAAAGCGCTGGTCTCACGACATCGCCGCCGCCCTCAAATCCGCCATCGGCGCCTAGTGGCACGGCCACTCCTGGCTGTCGGCATTTAATCAAAATAAACTCTCCTCTCCTCAAATGCCACTTGGTTTGCCGTCCGAACCGTACCGCTTCACCTGCCTCGGAAATTTTCCCCCTCTTTTCGACATTCTAGTAAGCGAAAGCAGGCCGCTCCGAATGCCGGATGCAATTCGCTCGTCAGCGGAAGCCCCGCGTTGGTAAAAGCAGCAATGAAAGCAGTGAGCCACTGGCGTTACCAGCCGACAATGTTCAACGGCATCCCCAGCGATGTGGATACAATCATCAGCATGGTGTTCTCGCTGCACGGGAATCATCAAAGGCAGCTCGGTTTCCAAAGATAATAGTGGCGGGCCGGGCAAACTGTGAGAAACAGTAGTAAAACGCTGCGTTCTTAACTTTCCACTTGCTGGACTTTCTAGATAAACCGTGTCCTTTTAATAACCTACGGGATATCAGCCCGGGTCAGATGTTGTGGCAAGGGACGTGCTCCACATTAATAGGCTGTCTCTCAATCCCGGGGTGGATCCGGTCTTGCCGAATAGAGGCTGGATGGTGGGTGTGTTACTTAAGGTTGAAGGGGTCCTCTGGCGGGGATCCCTTCTTTGTTTTTGGGCGCTACTTTCCGGCCGCCAGGTGCCGGGCGCCTCATTCCTAGCATTCCATTTCAATCCGCAATAACCAGCTCAGGATTTCTCCCACGGCGGGCAGGCTCGCATTTCCCCCGCCTGACCATTGGGCAAAAAGCTCGCCGTAGCGATCCGTCACAAAAATCCCCCAGGTGGCCGGTCCGCCGTGGGATAACGCATCTTTGCCCAGGTAAGCGCGGGTGGCACGCCCGCTCATATCCGCGGCCAGGATAATTTCTTGGGGAGAAATTTCGGCCAGCGCGGAGCGTGGCAGCTCCGGAAAAATGACCAGCGCTTGCGCCTCGAGTTCCGTCAGGCGGGCCGCCTGTCCCGCCAAGTGCCGCAGGAATATTTCCGTTGCCGGACAGCCGGCGTCGAGAAAAGCGATGATCAGATTCTTTTTTTGTTTAAAATCCCACGCGCGAATCGTACGCCCGGCGGCGGTGTGCGCGGTAATCGGCGGAATCATCTGGCGCGTCAGGAGCATTTCGCCTCGGCAAATTCGCGCCGTGCCCCGGCTGTTCTGCCTGCGTAAATCCTAGCTGCAACCCGACGTGCCACCGCAATTCTCGCACTTGTAGCAACTGCCGTTCGGCGTCATCAACATCCCGCATTCGGCGCAGGAAGGAGCGTCATCGATCGGAGAGTGCGCTCGTGGACGGCTCACCACTTCAGCCGCTTTGACGGCCGGTACGGGCGCCGCTGCCACAGGTGCGGTGGCCGATCCCGTCAAAGCGATTTCTTCATTCGCGGATTCGTGGTTCACCAGGTAATCGCGGGAGATGAATTTTCCGCCCAGCCAGCGGCCGATGTAATCCACGATCGAGCGCGCGTAGGGGATCTCCGTGCTGCCGGTAAAGCCGGATGGTTCGAACCGCGAGTTGATGAATTTATCGACCAGGGCCTTCAGCGGCACGCCGTATTGCAGCGAAATCGAGACGGCGAGGGCGAAACCGTCCATAATCCCGGAGAGCGTCGAGCCTTCCTTCGCCATCTTGATAAAGATTTCGCCCGGCTTTCCATCTTCATACATCCCCACGGTCAAGTACCCTTCGTGGCCGCCGATCGAGAATTTGTGCGTGATGGATTTGCGTTCGTTCGGCAGTTTGCGCCGGCCGGCCGCGAACAGTTCTTTCTGTGCCGGGACGGCAGGGGCGGCGGCGGCAGCTTCCGGCTTTTCGCTCGCGCCGGGCTTCTTTCCTTCGGAGGCGGACATGGGCTGGGAGCGCTTGGAATTGTCACGGTAAATGGCCACGGCCTTGATCCCCAGCTTCCAGGATTCGGTGTAGGCCTGCATCACGTCTTCGACCGTGGAGTCTTCGGGCATGTTAATGGTCTTGCTGATGGCGCCGGAAAGGAACGGCTGCGCCGCCGCCATCATCCGCAGGTGGCCGCGCCAGGCGATGGAACGCGAGCCCTGCGAAGGCTTGAACGAGCAATCGAAAACGGCCAGATGTTCCGGCTTCATTCCCGGGGCGCCTTCCACGGTCCCGGTGCTGTCGATATAATCCACGATCTGGCCCACTTGCTCGGACGAATAGTCCAAATGCATCAGCGCCCGCGGCACGGTGTTGTTGACGATTTTGATTACGCCGCCACCCACCAGCCGCTTCTGCTTCACCAGCGCCAGGTCCGGTTCGATTCCCGTGGTATCGCAATCCATCATGAAACCGATGGTGCCCGTGGGCGCCAGCACGGTGACCTGCGAATTGCGGTAGCCGAATTTCTCCCCCAGTTCGAGCGTAGTATCCCAGGCGTCCTGCGCCGCATGCAGCAGCGATGGCTGCACATGCTCTTCCTTGATCGGCCGCAGCGAATCCCGGTGCATGCGGATCACGTCGATCATCGGTTCGCGGTTTTCGGTAAATCCCGCGAAGGCTCCCAACCGCTCGGCGATTCGCGCCGACTGGGCGTACGCTTCTCCGCACATCAGCGCGGTGACGGCCCCGCACATGTCCCGGCCCGCGTCGGAATCGTACGGCAGCGCCAGCGACATCAGCAGCGCGCCCAGGTTGGCGTAACCCAGGCCCAGCGGGCGGAAGTCATGCGAGTTCTGGGCGATTTTTGGCGTCGGATAGCTGGCGTTATCCACCAGAATTTCCTGCGCCGTAATGGTGATGTCCACGGCATGCCGGAACGCTTCCACCTCGAACTGGTCGTTCGGACCCAGAAACTTCATCAGGTTCAGCGAAGCCAGGTTGCACGCCGTATCGTCCAGGAACATGTATTCCGAGCAGGGATTCGAAGCGTAGATTCGGCCGGTGGCCTTGCAGGTGTGCCAGCGGTTGATGGTGGTGTCGTACTGCATGCCCGGATCGCCGCAATGCCAGGCCGATTCGGCCATTTCGGTCAACAAGTCGCGGGCGCGGAACTTATCCACCGGCTGGCCATCGTTCACGTTGCGAGTCCACCAATCACGGTCGTCTGCCACGGCCTGCATGAATTCATCGGTGACGCGCACGGAGTGATTGGCGTTCTGGAAGAAAACGGAGCTGTAGGCTTCGCCGTCGATCGCCGGGTCATACCCCTGCTCGATCAGCACCTGCGCCTTGCGCTCTTCTTTCAATTTGCATTCGATGAATTCCTCGATGTCCGGATGATCCACGTTCAGGATCACCATTTTCGCGGCGCGGCGCGTCTTGCCCCCGCTCTTGATCACCCCGGCGAAGGCATCGAAGCCTTTCATGAAGCTGACCGGGCCCGAAGCGATGCCCCCGCCCGAAAGGGTCTCGCGGCTGCCGCGCAAGGAAGAGAAATTCGTTCCGGTTCCCGAGCCCCACTTGAACAGCATTCCTTCGGTCTTCGCCAGGTTCATGATCGATTCCATGTTGTCCTGGACGGAATTGATGAAGCACGCGGAGCATTGCGGCTTCGGCTGCACGCCGACGTTGAACCACACCGGAGAATTGAAACTCATTTTCTGCTCGACCAGCAGATGCGTCAGGTCGTCGCGAAACGCTTCGCGCGAGGCGGCGGAGGCGAAGTAGCCTCCCTTGTCGCCCCAATTGACGATGGTGTTCGCCACGCGCCCGATCAATTGCCGGATGGAGGTCTCGCGATCCACGGTGTTCGGCTTGCCGTGGAAATATTTCGAGACCACGATGTTGGTGGCCGTCTGCGACCACGACTTGGGCACTTCCACGTTTTCCTGGCGGAAAATCGTCTGGCCCTTTTCATTTCCAATCAGGGCGGTGCGGCGATCCCATTCCACCGCGTCGAACGGCGCCACTTTCCCGTCCGTAAACATCCGCCGGAATTCCAGTCCGGCCGCCGGACGCTGTTCCTTTACTTCTGCTTTCATGTTTCCCTGATTCAAATCAATCTTCGATTCAGCCATTTTTGGTTCCGCCATCTCTGCCTCCGCGCCGGCAGCATTGCCGATTTATGAGATTAGATTAATTGGCGGGCACGGCGTGGGGCGCGCAACAACAAGTATACCCCAAGCGCCTTGCCCAAAACATTGCGACGGTGGACTGGGAGAGAGCCGCGCCGTCCGATTCGCTGGACCGGGACGAACCGGGCTGGTGCGAAAAAACCGTCGATCGACGCCGGCGAATTTCATAAGCAAAAAAGAAAAAACGATCCCGTGGCACAAGAAGCGTTGCACCGCTGCAATCGCGATGTGCGGAACACTCTTTGAAATTCTTTTTGCTGGGTATCCGGGCCGGCGTCGTGATCAAGCGGCTGGTCTCTCGCCCGGGCCGAATCACGATCCCCCGAATCTGAGGCCGGAGTATCGCGGTATGTGAAAAAGTTGTCAAGAAAAATTCGCCCCTCACATACAAAATGTTTGGGGTTGCGTGTCGAAACTGTCTACCCGTAGTGGTCGAGTTCTGAATCGGGACTACTGCGCTTCCGTAGGCAAGGTGCGAAGAAATAATTTTTCCCTGGAAATTTTGCGGCAGAAACTTTTCTTTCACGGCCGCAAGTCCTGCCAGTGCTTTTTGATATCAAGAGTTTGGCGGCAGGAAATGCGCCGCGATAGGGCGCCGGATTTCCGGAATTCGCGGAAATTTTGCGGAGAGTGACTGCTAAGGATGTAGTGGCGGGCTTACTCGTGGCGCAGGGCTTCCACGGGATCGAGCCGCGCGGCTTTCACCGCCGGCCACACTCCGAAAACCAATCCCACGCCGATGGAAACCGCCAGGCCGAGCAGCACCGCCCACACCGGCACGGTGGAATGCATGTCCGTCAGCACGGGAATCAACATGGCAATTCCGCCGGCAAAAAGAACTCCGATAAATCCGCCGGTGCCGGTCAGCGTCATCGCTTCGAACAGGAACTGCCAGGTGATGTCGCGGCTGCGCGCGCCGATCGCCTTGCGCACCCCGATTTCGCGTGTGCGCTCCGTGACCGAGACCAGCATGATGTTCATCACGCCCACGCCGCCGATCAGCAAACCGATCGAGCTGAGCACCACCATCACCAGCGCAACCCCGCCGATAATTTCGTTGAACTGCTCCACTTCCTGCAATTGCGTCACGATGCTGAAATTATCCGGCTTGTCGTAGGGCACATTTCGCCGCCGGCGCAGCACTTCGCGCGCTTCATCCACCGCCCGATCGAGTTTTCCGGGATAGGCCTGGAAGCGAAACCCCACTTCATTCGCGAAGGGATAAATCTTCGTGAACGTGTAGTAAGGGATGGTGACGCGCTTATCTTCATCGTTCCCGCCGAACCCCCCTTTTGGCTTTTCGTAGACGCCGATCACTTGATAGGTCGAGCCATCCACCCGAACATCCTTTCCAATCGCATCCAGGGAATCGGGAAAAAGCGCCGTGGCGATATCGTCGCCCAGCACGACCACCATTTCGCGATGTTCGTTTTCCGCCTGGGTGAAGAACCGCCCATGTTTCATCGCCGCGTTTCCGTAGACCAGGACGAAGGAGGGAAAGGTGCCGCGGAAATCGCTGCCCTGTACTTCATTCTTCTGGTAGCGCACGGAATGGTCATGTTGAAATTCAAAGATGGAAGGAGCGATGCGCTGGATGGACGGAGACGAATTCAGAATCACCTCGGCGTCTTCCAGCAGGAGCGGCTTGCGCTCGCGCTCTTCCTTGGAAACTCGTCCGACGTGCGGGCCTTGGGAAAACCGGCTGGCATAGGCGGTATCCGCTCCGAAGCCGGTGATAATCTCGCTGATATTCTGCTTGAAGCCGGTGAGAAGCGCGGCCACCAGGATAATCACACCGACGCCGATCACCACGCCCAGGACCGTCAGCGCGCTGCGCATCTTGTGGGTGCGCAAAGTGTCGAAGGCAAGGGCCAGATTTTCGCGAAAATCCTGTTTCATGATGCTGTCCTAAGTTTCGGCGCGCAGCGCCTCAATCGGATCCAGGCGCGAAGCGCGCACCGCCGGGTAAATGCCAAAAAACAGGCCAATTACCGTCGAAAGCGTGAGTGAAATCAATACCGCGCGCAGCGGCGTGGTCATGGGAATGGGGGTGGTTGCGCGCACCAGCAGGCTGATTCCCACCGCCAGCACAATCCCCAGGGCGCCGCCCGTCATCGATAATACGGCCGATTCCACCAAAAATTGCATCACGATGTGCCGCCGGCGCGCTCCCAGCGCCTTGCGGACCCCGATCTCCCGCGTCCGCTCGGTCACGCTGGCCAGCATGATGTTCATGATCACAATCCCGCCCACCACCAGAAAGACGGAAGTCAGCCAGACGGCGATCGCGAATAAATTGCCCGTGATCTGGTTCCACAGTCCGGTGATCGAAGAGGGCGCAATGATGCCAAAGCCGTCCGGATCATTATAGGGAGTATGACGGAGCGAACGGATGATCACGCGCGATTCGTCCTGGGCTGCGTCCAGGATTTCCGGCCCGCGTGCTTGCACGAAAATGATCACGGAGTCGTCCGGCGCGTGCCAGGACTTTCGATAGGTGGAAAGTGGAACCATCAGAAAGTTATCCTGCGACTGGCCGAAGACGGTGCCGCGCGCTTTCGCTACCCCCACGATGATGTATTGATTCGATCCCGCGCGGACTGTTTTGCCCACCGGGTCGATTCCCGGGAAAAATTTCTGTACCAGATCGTTGCCGATGAAGGCAACAGGAGCGTGGTGCATCTCGTCCGCTTCGGTGAAGAAGCGGCCCTCGGCAACCTCGAAGTCGCGTATTTCCACATAGTTGGGCGTCGCGCCCACCAGGATAGCGTCTTCGAAGGTCACGTTTCCGGAGCGAACGTCAGTGGACTTCCGCTCGACGGCGCCCACCCGGGTGGACAACTGCGTGCCGTTCCGCAAAGCCTCATAATCTTCCAGGCTCAGAGGCGGGCGCTTTTTGGCTTTGATGAAATCTTCAAAGTTGGTGATGATTCCGAAGCGGTCGACCACAAACGCATTCGCACCCAGGTTGGCGATCTTATCGGAAACGTATCGGTTTAACCCCTCCACCACGGACATGACGGCCACCAGTGTGGTCACCGCCAGAATGACGCCCAGAAGCGTCAGGAAGCTGCGCAATTTGTGCGCGCGCAAGGTATCCAGCGCGAGCCAAAGAGTCTCGCGCAAGGCCACGGTTGTCCGTGCGGCATCCAGACGGCTTCGGCTGGCGGCTACCGGCCGGGCAGACGAATTGGCAAGGGAATATCCCATCCTACTAAGTATAGACGGATAGACTTGCGAAAAAGTTCTTATATAACCGAATTAATCATTGCCGGTCTCGGTGGCACAACCACTCCTGGCTGTGCGCCTTTCGTCCAATTTTCCAAACCCGCCGGCCAAGTCAGTCAACCTGGTTTGCGTTCGAAAGTTGCTTAAACTAAAGTCTTTAGCCTTGCACTGGGCCATCGGCTTCCTAGAAATGCGAGATGCCTCGAGCGAAGGCCAAGGTTTCCGGCAACTCATTGGGCCTGCCATCAAAATCATTTCCCCACCCGGCCGCTCAGTTAGAATGGTGCGGCAACCGGAAACCGCTTGTCCGAATCCCAGAATATGGACCCGCGAAGGTCTCCGAATGATGCGACGATCGTTCTTTTTATCTCTGGCGATGGCGGCGGCAGTATGGGCCGCCACTGGTCTCACTCAAAGTGGAGCCCCAGCCGCCCGCGCTTCCACCCCTCGCAATGAGGCTCGCCCGCTCACTCCCGAGGAAGTTCGGGCCCTGGCGGCCCGGGCGATTGCCAATCAGCACCGCGACGACGATGCGGCGGA
The DNA here is from genome assembly GCA_041490605.1 of Terriglobia bacterium. Lineage (GTDB taxonomy): Bacteria > Acidobacteriota > Terriglobia > Acidiferrales > UBA7541 > JBGPTK01. Next base: position 10,006 of record JBGPTK010000030.1, read on the forward strand.
CGCATTCGAACACATCGATCACCTTTTCGACCGCGCGGGCGGCAGCGATTCGCGGGTGATCGAGAACAAAACTTTTCGGGTCGTGCCCACCGGAAGCGGAACGCTGAAATTGCTCCTCAAGGAAAACGACCGCCCGGTTTCCGCCCAGGAATATCAGCGCCAATTGAGAATCTGGGCGCAGATTTTGGAGGTGGCCATCCAGCCCGGCGATCCGCGCCAGAAAGCTTCGCTCGAAAAATGGCGGAAGCGGCGGAAGGAGCGCGCCGATCTCGTCGACTCGGCGCTCGATGCCTACCGCTTCGGCTGGCTGGGCCGCGAAACGCGGAATGGGCGCGCGGTCACCAAACTATCGCTCGAACCAAATCCTCAATTTCAACCGCGCACGCGCGCCGCGGATATGCTCACCCACGCGCGAGCCATAATCTGGATTGACGATGAATCCGGACAGATGATGCACGCGGAAGCGGATATCACCCGCGATATTTCCTTCGGCGGCGGCATTCTGGGAAAAGTCTATCGCGGCGGACACTTCGAAATGGACCAGGCCGAAGTGGCCGCGGGAATCTGGCTGCCGGCTCGATACAAATATGATTTCTCCGCGAGGAAATTCCTCTTCATTTTCGAAGTGCATGAACTCACCGAAATCAGCCATCACCACCGGCTGGGCGCCCCCGGCGAAGCACTCGCCGCCGCTCGCCGCGAACTGCAAACAAATCCCACCAGCGCCGCCGGTGATCCCTGACCGGTAACCAGTTTGGCGGTCATCCCGAGCGCAGCGAGGGATCCAGAGCACCCGTACCCAATCACACCGCGGCAAAATGCCCAGCCGTTTTTCGCTCGTCCATCCGCTCTTCTGCTAGAATCCACACGGCTCCCGCGCCGGCTGCGATTTGCCACACGCCGCGCGGGAGACCATTCTTCCGATTCAAGGAGAATACTAATGTCGCGCAAGGCTCTTGCCCCGCTTCTTGTTTTTCTCGGCGTTCTGCTATCGGGAATCGCTCGCGGACAGGAGAGCGGCCACTTGAAGCTGGCCGATCTCCCTCCGGCAACGCAAGTGACCGTGAAACAACAGAGCCAGGGCGGCACGCTTCGCAATCTTTGGGTTGGCCGCAACAAGGGCGAGAAAGTCTACGGCGCCGTCATCATGGTGGCCGGGAAGCGCAAGGAAGTGGTGGTGAATGCCGAGGGAAAAGTGGTGGACGCCGTGCAGGAAATTTCCGTCGAGTCTTTACCCGCGGCGGTGCGCAAAACGGTGAAAGAGCAAACCCAGGGCGCGAAATTACTGTCCGCCTCCAAGGAAATTGAAAACGGCGCCGTTAAATATGAGATTGAAACCGACGTGCAAGGCCGCAGCCGGAATATCTCGCTCGATGGCGCGGGCAAGGTCATCGAAATCGAAGAACAAGTCGCGCTCGATACTCTGCCGCCCGCGGCGCGCGCTCGCATTGAGCAGCAAGCCGGAAAGGGCAAAGTGCTCAGCATCGAAATGGTGACGGAACCCGGCAAGCCCGTCATTTATGAAGCAACGATTGAAGTGGCCGGAAAGCGCGCGGAGATTCGTGTAGCCGCCGATGGCTCCCTGCTGCCCAAAGAAAACTAGTGTCCTGTCCCGTGAATTCCCTGGGGTTCTTTTTAGGGGGTCGGAGCTTCAGCTCCGGCATGAGTCGCTGAAATTAAAAAGGGCTTCAGCTCCTGAAGTTGCAATTAATCTGATAGTTGTTTCCGGAACGCAACACTAACTTGATTTGTTTTGAGGAAGGCTTGCAACGATGGACACTCTGAATCCAGTAAAGGCTTTCCGCGACGCTGGCAGCGCTATTCCCCAAGAAAATAAGAGGTGTGACCCTTAAATGCGCCCCCGTTTTAGCTTCTTAGTTAGTTTCGTCTTGCTCCTTTTGGGAGCGCAGAATTGTTTCTCCCAGTCCACCAAAACCTCTCCTGCTGAACCCGGCGCCGCGCAACTCCGCCTCGCGCATCTACGCCACGGCATCAATTTGAGCGATTGGTTTTCCCAGTATCCAAATTCACAGGGTTACACCAAGGAGTATTTCGAAACCGCGATCACTCCGCGGGATTTGGCGCTGATCCACGAAATGGGCTTCGACCATGTCCGGCTGTGCCTCAATCCGCAGCCCATGTTTCGCCTGCATCAAGCGGACCAAATTGCTTCCGACTACCTCGGCTACGTGGATGCCGCGGTGAAAATGATTCTCGATCAAGGTCTAGCGGTCGAACTCGACATCCACGCCGGCCCCGGCTTCAAAAAGAAACTGGCCACCGAAGACGATTTCGTCGAGCAGTTCGCCGATTTTTGGCGCGCGCTGGCCCGGCATTTTTCGCCCCTTGATCCCAATCTCCTTTTCTTTGAAATTCTCAACGAGCCGGAACTCCACGATCCCTACCGCTGGTATGGAATCGAGGCCAAACTCGTGACCGCCATCCGCCAGGGTGCTCCGGCGAACACCATCATCGTCACCGGCGCGCACTGGTCGGATGATGATGACCTGGTTTTTCTCGAACCGCTGCGCGACGGCAACCTGATCTACACCTTCCACTTTTACGAACCGCACATTTTCACGCACCAGGGAGCCACCTGGTCGGAGAATTACTGGCACTTTTTAAAAGGAGTGCCCTATCCCTCCACTCCGGAAAATGTTCAAAAGATCGAAACGCAAACGCCCGACGCCATTCACCGCCTCGCCATCGTCCGTTATGGAATGGATCGCTGGAACGCGGCCCGCATCGATGCGGAAATCACTCAGGTAGTCGATTGGGCCAGGCATTGGAATGTTCCGGTAATCTGCAACGAATTCGGAGTCCATCGAAAAACGGCCGATCCCAAGGACCGCGCCGCCTGGATCAACGATGTGCGCACCGCGCTCGAAAAACACAACATCGGCTGGGCCATGTGGGATTACAGCGGAAACTTCGGAGTAGTAACCAGGCCCAGCGGCACATCCGTCCCCGACGAACAAACCATGCGCGCCCTGGGCCGCGCACTGCCCCTCGCGCCAAAATAATCCGCGCAGCAGTTCACTTCATTTGCCGCCTCGGTCGCCCTCTGCGTCTCTCCGCGCCTCTGCGGTAATCACTCTTGCCGTGGGTGCCGCACACGCCGGTTTTACGTGTGAGGATTTTGACTTTGAGATTTTGCCGCCGCCGGAAAGTCTCTGCACTCAAGAATCCGGCGGGAGCATTGCATGCCGGAGTTGTTCCGGCCGCGTGCCCCATCCTTTCTGGTCTTGAAAGGGTGGGGCTTTGGGGTCTGAACTCTGCCGCTTAATCAGGGATTCGCACGAAGCAGTCGCGTGCAGTTACCTCCGGTTTTTGGAGTCCGATGTCTTGTATCGGACCCGAAGCTCCCGTATGCGGGATCGGGGCGCCCGGCGTCTAGTTCATCTCGATCTTCTTGAACCAGTGCACCTCCAGCCACAATCCCGGGAACGTCAATCTCCCGATTGGCGCCCACCAAAACGCCATCCACGCGAACGCCGCTCCCAGAAAAATACCCCGGCTCAACAGTCTTAAGCTGTCATTCTGAGTCCCACAGTAAGGGACGAAGAATCTCTCCCCCGTTTTCCCCACTGAACCAAAATGTATCTCGGCGTCAACCAAACCGTGCGCATAGCTTCTAATCAAGATATTTTCAGCAGCGAAACTAACCGAAATCCCTCAAAAAGGTTTCTTCACAGTCTCAACCGAAGGGCGCGCACCCGCATCTCCTTTCCGCAGAGAGTAGTGCTCAGATGGTATACTATCTCAAGGTACTACATTCTCAAACACTATTCTTCAAGGATATTCTGGTGGCCACCCGCCAAGAGTTGCAATCTATTGAGCAACTGCTAAATTAGCTCATGCCTATTAACGCCGATAAGCCGCACTTGTGGAAGGCGGACACCCGCGCCTCAGTTGACCAGTTCAATCAATGGTTCATGAAGTTTGCTCCCAAGGCGTACCGGGATACCCGCAAGAAAACCATCGAGAGCGTTGAGCAGGGACTCACCCTCACCAAAGACCTGACTATCATTACACCGGAAGTGATCAAGGCCCATCCGGGCATTCTACCAACTTTGCGCATGTCCACATGCCCGCCGCTTGCACGCGACAGGCTTATCGGACTTGCCGATTCCAGCAAGAATCTCGTCGGTACGCTCGAAGAAGGCAAGCTCCCTCCGCATCTAGTAGTGGATGTCCTGGACGCACATCTCAAGAAAATCACGGCAATTCTGTCGGGGATGTTAGACGTGGACATTTTTCCGTGGATCGAAGAGAAACGTAAACCCAGCAAGGAAGAACGCTACCGCTCTTCCACCATCGTCGCCGACCGGCTCTGCGGGGCGGTTGCGGAACCCATCGTGAGAAACGCGCAGGAGAAGCGTCAGCTCGCACTCATCGAGAAGTACCTGAGCGAGCGCGGCTACAAGCTCCAGGCGCACCCGGGCGCCACTCCGCTCAATCAAATGGAGCCCGGCACGTTCACTTTCCGGCTAATTGTCCTCGTGAAGCCCTCTAAGGCCGAACCAAAGACCGTCAAAATTCCTATCGACGCGGTGATCCAACCCAGGAAGGCCAAACTGCCGCATCTGCCGATACTCATCGAAGCGAAATCCGCTGGCGACTTCACGAATGTCAATAAACGCTGGAAGGAAGAAGCCATCAAAATCAACTATCTCAAGGCGACGTACGGCAAAGACGTTGTCTTTGTACTTTTCCTGTGCGGATACTTCAATGCGGCTTATCTTGGAAACGAAGCGGCCGAAGGCATAGACTGGATATGGGAGCATCGCAGCCGGGATTTGGACCAACTCGGGATCTGACATCATGGCAACTGGCGCACACCAAACCATTGAGGGACTCCGACAGTCGGAGCAGGCCCGTCTCGATGGTCTGAAGACGGCGGCCGAGCGCAACAAATGGGGACAGTTCGCGACGCCGTTTGAGCTTGCCTTGAGCCTCGCGCGCTACGCATATAAGACGCTAGGGGAGGAGAGGCTCCGCTTCCTTGACCCGGCGATTGGCACCGGATCGTTTTACTCGGCGCTCTCCCAAACCGTCCCGGCAAAGACCATCGAGGCTGCGACCGGTATCGAGCTTGATCCTTTATTTGCGGAAGCCGCCAGGAATCTCTGGGGTAAGAACGGCCTCCATGTAATGCAGGGCGATTTCACGAAGCAGAAGCCTCCCGCGCAGCGTTTCAATCTCGTCCTCACCAATCCGCCCTATGTGCGGCATCATCACCTGGAATCCGACGATAAAGATCGCCTGAAGGCGCAGCTCGCGCGCTCACTGAATATGCAGATCAGCGGCCTTGCAGGGTTGTATTGTTATTTTCTGCTGCTGTGCCATGACTGGATGGAAGAGCAGGGGCTTGCCATCTGGCTCATACCCTCGGAATTCATGGATGTGAATTACGGCGTGACGCTACGCCGCTACCTCGCGGAACGAGTGACGCTCCTGCACATTCACCGCTTCTGTCCTACGGACGTGCAGTTCACTGACGCGCTGGTGTCGTCGGCCGTCGTCGTGTTCCGCAAGGCTCCCCCGCCGCCAGGACACAGCAGCCGTTTTTCCTTTGCCGGTCCGATTGAGAGTCCGAGCACCGAAGCCCTGGTGCCTCTTGACGTGCTTCGCCATTCCCGCAAGTGGACGCAGTTTCCAGCGCGTACCAACTTTGAAGACACGGACGAGCCGACACTCGGCGATCTGTTTGTCATCAAGCGCGGGCTTGCGACCGGCTCCAACAGTTTTTTCATCCTGAGCGATGAAGAGACGAAGACCTGGCACATCCCGCGCCGGTTCCTCAAATCGATACTGCCGGGCCCGCGCTACCTGACCGCCGACATCATCGAGCCGCGAGCTGACGGGGCCCCCGCCGTGTCTCCCCAGCTCTATCTGCTAGATTGTAGCGAGCCGGAAGAAAAGATAAAGGCGAGCTGGCCCCGCTTCTATGCTTATCTGCAGAAGGGCCGCGCGGAAGACATTCACGCGTCCTATCTCGCGAGCCATCGCGCCCCGTGGTATTCCCAGGAGCGGCGTCCACCCGCGCCATTCCTGTGCACCTATATGGGCCGCTCGGCCAACGGCAAACATCCGTTCCGATTCATTTGGAATCGCTCAGACGCGACCGCGCACAACGTGTACCTCTTGCTTTATCCCAAGAGTCGCTTGCAGGAGACGCTCAAGAACCACCCGGAACTTGCCGCGAAAGTGTTTGAGGCGCTCCAGCGCATCACGCCCGGCCAGTTCATTTCGGAAGGCCGGGTTTACGGCGGCGGCCTGCATAAGGTGGAGCCGAAAGAATTGGCGCAGATTCCAGCCCGCGGCGTGCTTGAGAGCATCGACGGGCACGTGCGTATCGAGCGGCAGGCAAAGCTATTTGCTTAGGGAGAATAGATATGGGTCTGTACGTCCATTCGCTCGGGGAGATACCCACCGGCACAGAGCGCGCATATTACGTGTATATGCTGGACTACGGCTGGGAGGAAGTGCTGGGCAATGCGGTTCGGGCAAACCTGCCAAGAATGGCCGATATAGCCTCACGCTCCAACGCCGTTGTGATCCACGGCCCCCGAGGAATGCATTTCGAGGACGAAGTTCTGTCGTGGCATCGCGTAAACGGAAAAGATGCGAAAGACATTCTTCCGGCGATCCTTATTACCACGCGGCATCCTTCAACATTCCGCGAATCGTTCGAGACAAAGAAATCTAGAAAAGAGAGCAGGGATGCTCTCCTCCTCATTCCGCTACGAAGAGTCTGTAAATCCTCGGAAGATGTTGTTGAGTTGATTCACAAAGTTTTCGAGGACATTAAGGGCGCGAAACGGCTATCCGAGTTCCGAGCGGCAAAACGAATGCGGCGCGGCGTGGCAGGAGCATTGGTCGACGCGGTCATATTGCAGCCGAAAGTCGGCGGGATTGGCTTTGATCTGAAGAAGTTTTTCGGCGGTGCTTAACCTCACAGAAATGAACTTATGAGTTGTGGGGCAAGCGCGAATGTCGCAAAGTGGCGGGTGGCTCGGGCGTCTGCAGTTCCGACCCCTTGGGTGCTCCAAGTGCCGGTTTTGCACCTGGGGATTTTGACTTTGACTCTCTGATTCCTCTTTACTTTGCCTGTGCTTCCTTCTTCAAAATGTCACCGCAAAAGAAGGTCTTGACTTCATAGTTACCTTTATGATAAATAGTGGTATGAGAGAATACGATAGCATCCCCAGCCAGCAGCATCCCACAGCGATCCCAAGTTTAGACTGCGCCCTTACCGGCGCCCCGTAGGCGCAATTCCGCGCAAAATCAAATTCAATTCCAATCCGTCCCACAGAAAATTTCGGAACGAAAACACCGTATTTCTAATCGCTTGGCTAATCGCCAGAGGCAACTCAAGTCAAAAATCGCTAAACACCGTAAATACAACGGGATATAAATTTCTAATCGCCTCTAAATCGTCTAATTTCAAGGGCCCCAAATTGCATGGCAAAAAACGCAGTTTTGAGGCCTCGGAAACAGTCGGTGGCGCGATGGAGATGGGCGGACAATTCTTCCGCGCCCTGCCGGGTCAGGCAGGCAATCGTATGAAACGAAATGTAGCGAGGCATCCGCTCACTTCTTCCGCTAGAATGGCGTCTAAAGAACGCAGCTCTTCGAATACACTGCGCGAGGAAAAAAATCAAATGGCTGAAACTCGCTCCGCCCATCCCTATCACATGTATGACGCAATCGCCGCCCAGCCGGCCTTGGTCGAGCGAGTACTGCAATCTCAGCGCGACGTGATTCAACGCGCGGCCGATGCTGCCGCCGCAAAAAAACGAATTATTTTTGCCGGCATAGGAACATCGTTGCACGCGGCGTTGGTGGCGGAACATTTTTTGCGGCATTTAACGGCAGGTCGCGCTGAAGCGCGCGCGGAACAGCCGTTTGAGTTAGTGAATTATCCGCTGGCGCTTTCCGCGGACGACGCCGTGGTGGTGATCACCCACTCCGGCACCACAAGTTACAACATCGAAGTGTTGCGCGCGGCGCGTGCCGCGGGCGCGCTGACGATTGCCGTGGTGGGCGAAGCAAGCGGCGAAGGAACCACCGCCGCCGAAATCCGCATTGAAACCTGTGAACAGGAAATTTGTTTTGCTTACACCAAAAGCTACACCACCGCCCTCGCCGCCCTGGCGCAATTTGCGGTAGGCGTCGCGCAGCGGCGCGGTGCGAAAATAGATGCGGCCGCAAATCAATTGAAGCAATTGCCGGGAAAAATGAAACAGGCCCTCGCTACCGAACGAAAAATTCGCGAAGCAGCAAAAGCAGCGAACGGGCGCGACCGCGTGGTGCTGTTCGGCGCCGGGCCCAATTGGGCCACCGCGCTCGAAGGCGCGCTGAAAATAAAAGAAACCAGCTACCTGGCCGCGGAAGGCTCCGAAAACGAACAAGTGCTCCACGGCCCATTTTCCGAAATCGATTCGCGCACGGTTTTGGTCGCGCTGCTTGCCGGCGGCGCGGCGGACGAGCGCGCCCGAACCGTCCTTCGCTCCGCCGGAGAAGTCCGCGCATTGCGAATCGCCATCACCGTGCCGGCCGCGAATCACGATATCGCCGCCGAGCATGTAGTTGAGGCTCCGGCAGTTGAAGAATGGCTTTCGCCGTTAGTCCTGGTAGAGCCGGTGCAATTGCTCACCTATTATCTGGCGCTCGAGCGCGGCATCAATCCCGACACCGGCCGGCAGGATCAAGCTCCTCACGCCAAAGCGCACACGCTTTACAAACTGTAATGGCCTCCGTTCAAATGTTGCCGCTGACGAAAACCGCCTGCAAGATCATCGCGTCCGCGCGCCGAGCCGGCGTAAAATCATGTGAAGGCTTTGCTCCCAAGTTCCATGAGAAACCGATTGAAAATCGCCCTGATTGTAAAGCGAGCCACCATGCTCGCCCTCTTCGTATTCCTTTGGACCGGCGGCCCGCCCGCCGCTGCGCCGAAAGAACACGATGGCTCGATTTCGGGCACCGTGCTGGGCTTCGACGGTTCGCCCGTCGCCGACGCGCGCGTAACTCTCGAATCGGCGCAAGCTCGAAGCCCGCAAACCCGCGTCACCGACGCGCACGGACATTTCCACTTCAAGGAAATTTATCCGGGGCTTTACGATCTGCGCGCCTACGGACACGGTTTCTGGTCGGAATGGCATCACAATGTTCTCGTCCGCAAAGATAAGGGAATCACAGTGGATCTTCGACTGATCCGGAAGAAGCCCTCGCCAAAACCCAAAACTGCAGCGCCTGCCTCAACCCCCGGGTACTAGGTACCAGGACCCCAGTGCTATAAAAAGTGAGTCTTTCGAGCCATTGTCCCAACAAAGCGCATTCCTTAGCATCATGGTACGGGTTGGGAGCTGCGCTGCGGGGACGACGGTTCCGAGAGGAGCCGGGGCACGCTACCCAACCCGTCCAGCCCACCTGCCGACGCGACCCTTCCTGACCCCCCGTTGGCAGGTTGGGCTTCAACCCTGTGGCAATTCCTGTACCAAAAAACTCACACCTTCAAATGGCACTCTCCTTGCTAATTTATAATTGCCGGCCACCTGGGTCGCGCGCAACTGCATCAAGATAGAGCGAGAGCCGTTGGCTGTTCAAGCGTGAGCAGCATGAGAGCGATAGGAGCAGGGGACAGGTGATGGAAGAACCTGACAGTCGACGTACGCGACCGATTACTGGCGCCTGGAGGCTGGCTGTCGCGCTCCTTGTGAGCTTTGGCTTACTCATTCCGCCCGCGGCGCGCAGCGCGGAGCTTGAGCCCCAGACTGCCGCCGCCTTCGAGCGCTACGTTCAGTTGACGGAGAAGCAGATCGATGCCACGCCTCACGATGGCGCCGCCTTTCTCTGGCTAAATCGGCTGCCGGAATCCCGCCGCGATGCCGCCTACGTGCAAATGCGCCAGGGCCAGGTGCTGATCGAGCAGATGGAGACGCTGGACAACGGACAATCGATCGCGATTTCCGGCGGCATGGTCCACCACTGGATCGGCACGATCTTCGTACCCGGCGCAACGCTCGCTCAGACGCTGGCGCTGCTGAAGGATTACGATCACCAGGCGGAGTATTACAAACCGGACGTGATGCGTTCTCGAATCCTGGAGCACACGGGCGACGACTTCCGGATTTATCTGCGATTTTACAAGAAAAAGGTGCTGACCTCGGTGCTCGACACGCAGCACGAAGTCCATTACGCAACCGTGGATGCGGCGCGGGCCTCGAGCCGTTCGCGCAGCCTGCACATTCGCGAAGTCGATAACCCCGGAAAAATGGATGAAACACTGAAACCGGAAGGCAACGACCGGGGCCTGCTGTGGAGGATGTACACCTACTGGCGTTTTGAAGAAAAAGACGGCGGCACGTACATCGAATGCCAATCCGTTTCACTCACGCGCGATATTCCCACCGGTCTCGGCTGGCTCGTCGGGCCGTATGTGAATAGCCTGCCGCGCGAATCGCTTACCTTCACGCTCACCGCGACGCGTGCTGCACTTCTGCGGAGATCACCGGAGAGCGCGGCGGCAGCTCGCTAGAATCCCAGGGCAATTTCATATTTGATCCGGGCAAAGCAACTTCGCGCGGATACGGCCGGGATCACCAGATTCCTGTCAGAAGGTCGTCACGGCGAGGAAAATGTCTTCAAACGCATTGGTGTCGAAATTAACCAGATTATTCGCGAACGAAATAAAAGAAACGAAATGGCCGTCGCCGCTGATGACAGGACGCAGGCTCGCCGCATTGCCTTGCACGCCAGCCTTGGATACGCTCGCCAGCACCGTCTTGGGGGTGCACCCGCTCGCGCCGGCGCACGTGTTGCGAACGAAGACGTCCTCCACCCCATTGGTGTCCGTGGCCACAAGATTGTCCGAAGGCGATCCGAAGGCAACGAACTGGCCGTTGTTGCTGATGTGCGGCGTTTCGCTTCCGCCATTGCCCACGGTGGTTCCATCCGGCGTGGAAACCAGCGTGACCGTGGCAGCTGTATCGCGCAAGAAAATCTGCTGCACTCCCCCAGTGACTGCTCCCAGATTATTCGCCGTGGATGCGAACGCCACGAATTCTCCGTTCGCGGAAATGGAAGACTGCCCACAGGCCGCGTTCGCCGGCGTCGTGCCGTCGCTCGTTGAAATCAGCGCGGTGGAGGCGGTGCAGCCGCTGGCAATTCCGGCGCAGGATGTGCGCCGGTAAATTTGCTGCGTTCCGGTAGTTCCGCCGGCCAGGTTCGTGGCCGTCGATGTAAATGAAATAAACTGCCCGGTGGTGCCGTCTCCGATCGCGGGCTCGGAGCTCGAGCCGCCGGCGAGCGCCGTGCCATCCGGCGTCGAAATCAGAGAGGTCGCCGGCGTGCAGCCGCTCGCGACGTTCACGCAAGTGTCGCGAAGAAAAATTTCCTGCGCATGGCCGGGATTGCTTGGCCCCAGATTACCGGCGGTCGAAACGAATGCGACGAAGCGTCCATCCGAGCCCACCGCGGCCTGCGAGCTCGCGCCATCGCCCGGCGTAACGCCGTCCGGCGCCACGCTGATCAGAATGGATTTGGGAGTGCAGCCCGCGATTCCGCCGCACGCATCGCGCAGATAGACTTGCTGCTGGCCGTTTGCGCCCGCGATGATATTTGTCGCCGCCGAACTGAACGCCACATAGCGGCCGCTTCCGCTGATCGAAGGCTCGAAACTGGGAGAAGTCGGTTGATTGAAGTTATCCAGGGCGATGCTGACGGACACAATCGCCGGCGTACAGCCCGTGGAGGCGGTCATGCAGGTATCCCGCAAATAAACCTGCTGCTGTTGGGGATTATTGCTGATGGCCAGCGGGACGAGCGTGGTGGAAATGGACGCGAAGGCCGTGAATCGGCCGTTGGTGCTGATGGATGGCCCGGAATTCGTCAGATTTCCGACGCCTTTGTCCGCCTGCACTCCATTATTCGCAATGTCGATGAGCTCGGGCAGCCCCACGCCCGGGGACGTCGGAATCACCGAAAATCCGACGATATTGGATGGGCCGCCGCCCGGGGAAGGATTCAGAACTTGGACTTGCACGGTCCCGGCAGCAACCATATCCGCTGCCGCGACGGCGACGGAGATCTGCGTATTGGCGCCGAAGGACGTGGATTTGGGCACGCCGTTATACGTAACTACCGAGGCGGCGGTGAACCCGCTTCCCTGGACCAGCAGCGAAGTATCGGCGTTTCCGGAAGTCACGGAGAGCGGTGAAAGTAAAGCGATCGACGGAACCGGGTCCGTAATTTGAAATGGCATGGGATTCGACGATCCGCCGCCGGGGGGAGGATTCACAACGGCGATCTGGACTGTGCCGGCTGCCGTCAGGTCGGACTGCAAAATGGACGCCAGGACATTGGACGAGTTCGAAAAATTGGTCGGGCGATTGTTGCCATTCCAGGTAACCACCGATTGCGGTTGAAAATTGCTGCCGGTCACCAGGATCGTTAATTGCGTGCTGCCGGCAAAACCTCCCGCGGGCGAAATCGAGGTGATCGTTGGAATTCCGCTGGTGGTTGGTTTCACCACAAAATCCATTTCGTTGGAAAGGCCCCCGCCGGGCTGCGAGGTCGCCACCGTTACCTGAACTGTGCCGGAAGTTTGAATGTCGAGCGGATTGATTGTCGCCGTCATGTGGCTGCCATCTAGAAAAAGACTCAGCCGCGCGCTGCCGTTCCACAACACTTGCGAAGAGGGGGCAAAACCATTGCCCTCCAGCGTCAAGGTGAACCCGGGCTGGCCCTGCGTGGCAGTGGAGGGAGATAGAGACTTAAGCGACGGAGATGGATTGTTGATGGTCTCCGAACAGGAAACTAAAGCGAGCGCTAGCGTCACCCACAGCAATGAAGAAACCAGAGACCTTTTGAACACTCACTCTCCTCGATCGGTTCAGGCGCCATTCCCCGGCACGACAACCTGAAAGACTACTAAAGATGCCGCAGGCAAGCAATCAGGATGCCTCAGCTAAAACTTTGGACTGGCTTCGGCGGCAAAAAGAAGCTCTTTCCTGCCTGTCCTTCGCTGCCGCGAATCCTGTAGCCAAATACCATTTGAACCCTCGAAACGAGAGCTTGGTCCGCGTAATAATTTCATAGCTGATATGAACTTACGTAGGTAGAGATATGGTACATGGAATATTGACCTCTCCTCGTGAACTCGCCGGTTGGTGGCTTTCTCTTAACTCAGCAATCTCAGAGACTTACGGGCCCGTGAAGAATTACCGCGCTGGACTTCGAATTGCTTTAAGCCATGCCAGCGATGTATTAGACGTGACCCGCGCCACGGGGGCAAGAGAGAAGCGGCATCCGGATTCCCGGCGCCGTTCTTGCGCGCGGTTACGCCATCCGTTGCGATCCGCCTGGCAGGCCTGCGCGGCATCGTCCGGCGGTAAGTGCGCCGGTCCTAAATTATAAGGAGAGCTGAAATGAGAATATTTGGTAAGGAGATTTCTTTCTTTTTGCGCCATGCGGGCTTTGTGGCGCTGCTGATCTTGTTGCTGATTGCGCCCGTCAGTTTTGTGTACGCGCAATCCAACGCCACCCTGCGGGGTGCGGTGAATGACGAAACCGGGGCGTCGGTGCCCAAGGCCAAGATCGTCATCCACAATCAGGATACCGGGGTTGACAGGAATACCGTGTCCGATGAGGAAGGCAACTACCAGGTGCCCGGCCTCCCGGTCGGCATGTACCGCGTGGAAGTGAGCGCCCAAGGTTTCCAGACCGTCATAATCACCGATCTTAGGCTGGACGTTTCCAGTACGGTTGTAAAGAACGTGCAGCTCAAAGTGGGCGCCACCACCCAGCAAGTGACGATCACCGCCGAAGCACCGGTGATCCAGGCCGGCTCAATTACCGTCGGCCAAACCATCAATCAGCGCACCGTACAAGACATTCCCTTGAACGGCCGGCACTTTGTGGATTTGACCTTGCTCACTCCGGGCACCGTCATGCCGCCCGCCAACGGTTTCTTGACGGCGCCTCTCCGCGGCCAGGGCGCTTTCGGCGTGAACACCGCCGGCCAGCGCGAAGACACCGTGAATTACATGATCAACGGAATCAACCTGAATGACGAAGTGCAGAATCAGATTACGTTCCAGCCTTCCATCAACACCGTTCAGGAATTCCGCATCGATAATTCCACGTTCAGCGCGGAATACGGCCGGAACTCCGGCTCGATCATCAATATCGCCACGCGCAACGGCACCAACCAGTACCACGGCGAAGCGTTCGAATATCACCGCGACAACGCGCTCGATGCGCGCAATTTCTTCAACCCCACGAAATTGTCATCCGGCGCCTCGAATCCACAATCGCCTTTCGTCCGCAATAGTTTCGGCGCCGATGCGGGCGGCCC
>JBGPTK010000031.1:0-24179 GCA_041490605.1 Terriglobia bacterium
AGCGGGCAGATGAAACTGCGCCGCATCAAAGGCTACCGCGACATCGCAGGCCAAGAAAAAGAGGCTGCTTAAAAAAAGAATTTCATGACTTCACAGGCAAAATGCGCTATTCACTTTTCTACAGGTTCCGGGACACTACCAACGACTTCCAGGAGGCTCTCAAAGAAGCCGAACTGTTGGGATATAAAGACCAGCGCCTCGCTCTCACTTTGTATGATTTGGGACACAGCTACGCAGCACAGAAAAGGTACAGTGAGGCAGAGCCGCCGCTCAAGCGCTCTCTCGATATAAGGGAAAACCTCCTAGGCCGAGAACACCTTGACGTTGCTCAGAGCTTATACATGCTAGGCATGGTCTACGTTGTCCAGGGCAAGTTTGAGGAAGCGCAACCACTGTTGAGGGACTCGTTAGCTATCAAGGAAAAAGCCCTCGGACCCGAGCACCCTGAGGTGGCCGACAATCTCTTTACCCTTGCTATGGATCTTCTACCCCAACGCAAATTTCGGGAAGCGGAGCCGCTGCTGAATCGATCCTTGACCATCACAGAGAAGGTTCTCGGACCAGAACACCCGAGTGTTACCAAAATCCTTGGGATGCTTGCGCTTGTACAACGGAATACAAACCGGGCAGCGGAAGCCCAAGCAACGGAAGCACATGCTAGATCGATTCAGGCCACGGAAAGCTCAGCTGCTGCCGCTCAGCCTTTCCCTGTACCGGGGCTTGCCCCGGAAGACCAAACAGGCAAGGCATCGACAGCGGCTCGACCGCCGTCCCTTGCTGAAGTAGCTCGGCAGGCTAGAGCCCTGAAGGAGCAAAGGGCTCAGCAGGAAAAGAGCATAGATGTATATGAAGGGAGGCTGACTCTAAAAGCGACCCCGAAATTTGAAGACACTCAGAATCGGTTGATTAATCAAATGGAGATCTTCGTCCGAAACTCCAGTCGCAGAAATTATCGGTACGTATTCACTGCGAAATGCGGTGATTGGAGCAAGAAACTCTCTGCGAATATCAAGGGCTCCTCTGATGGAACCACGCAGGCATCTATTCTGGTTGATGTGCCTGCAACTTGCGACTGGAGTACCGCAGTCCTGAGCGATTTTAGGGAAGCTGAGGGATTGGACGGACCAGAAGCACGGCCATCCAAAGTGCCTGGAATTGATGATGCAGAACTGGCTCGACAATCCGCAGTACAGAGGCAGAGGATTGTGGAAACCTACTCTCCTGCCGATTCTGTATCCGCTGCCAAAGCTACTGGGGCCGCCGCTGGGCAACCGTCGATAGATGACTCACAGGTGGAAATTCTCGGTCTTAGTTGTGAGGCGCTCGGTAGGACAGTCCTTCGCGCTGTAGATCCAAAATTAGACATTGATTTTCCCGGTCGTGGAGATTGGGAGAACGATCTTTGCCGAGATAGAGAACAGTGGAAGACGCAATACGACAGGTACGTAGCCCATAAGGGAACGCCCATCGAGGCACATGAACGGAATTTGGCAGCCGACGCATACCAATTGCTTCAAACAAGATCGTGGGAGGGACCTGCACTCGCCCGGCGTTTTATCAACGGAGAAAAATAAACATCGCTCGCGCCGTTTTTTCGTGGGGGATCAGGGGCCCCGGTGCTTCCAAGACGGCCTTAGCACACGGAAATATTCCTCGAACTAGGAAATGAGGCCCTGAGAGCAGTATTTGCGCTTTCGCAGAAAAAACCATGAAGATACATTACCGAAAGACTGAAAATGACGTGAATAGGAGTGAGCATACTCAAGTTGCCCGTTTTTCTGGGATTTTCGTCCGGGGCACTGTTGAAGGGGGTGAAACTAGGGACGTTTTTGCGTGGGGTTTTTTAGGCTTCGTATTTCTGCCCCAAAATCTCGGGCCTGCCAGCGCAAACGGAGGAATTTAAACAAGTTTGGCGGACGTTTGCAGGTCCGTGGCGGAACGCAAAGGGGCGGGTACGTGTAAAGGGCCAGAAATTAAGCGTATCGGATAGTCTTCGGACGTCCCAATGCTACCGTGCTTCCATGAGTAATGCGCATACAGATCGATTTGGAGCAAAATTGCGAAAAACAAGGTGATTTTCGTTTTAGCCAATGTTTTCCCCTTCGGGGACAAACATAGCTCGTCTGCAGAAAGATATTCGATCTTCAATGGGACGAGCGAAGCTCGTCGGCCCTCGCAGAGGGCCGAAAGTACGAATCACGCCAGAACTTGAACGGCTTGGCCAAAAGCGCAAAACCCCACCACCCTTTAGGGTGGGGTTTTTGCGGTTTTGCCAGCCTAGCCTAAGAATCCGTGTTTCCAACTTTTCCGGCTTCGCCGGAGAGAACCTGCTCCGCAAAAACCGCTTCGCAGGTTCTCTACTCTCTGCTTGCGCAGCTAATCGAGTCTGTGGAAAGCGCTCCCTATGCACCAGCGACAGTTCTTATCAACCTCCAAATGGGTAGTAGCGCATCGTCTTTCGGTTTGGCCGCATCACAGTCCAGTGAGTGCCCGTTCCGGCGTGCAGAATTTCACGGGCTCTGCCCTCTCCAAGTTTCGATCTGTCGATCAGATCTTGCTGACTCAGCCCCGGACTAGCCTGAATCAACGCCTTAAGGGTTTCTACGTCCGCAAGGTCCTGCTGCTTCGCTGGATCTGGAACAACCCGGAATTGTCCATGAGTAAAGTCCGGTTGAATTGTGAGCGTAAACTCTTCGGCGAAGCGGTTCTTGAAGCACTCAATCGTAATAGTCGATGGCTCAGTCTCGCGGCTAACAGACAACCAGAAAGCTATGTCCACACTGGCAACAATGTCAGTCGATCCACGATACTTGCTCTGTTCGGCTTTTGCAGCATGGTGAATGACGATCACCGTGGCGCCGACAACGGCCAGCTGACGAAGACTTGCCATCACCCCGGCCATTTCGGTCGCTGAGTTTTCCTCGGAGGCGTGGAAGCGCAAGAGGGCGTCTACGATGATGACCGGTTTGTGTCGGCGAGCAATTTCCAGAAGACGGGGGTCCCCGATCATCGGAGGATGGTCATGAACCCAGTTGCCCCAGATGCGGAGATGATCCCCGTCGTGGAAGTTCAAGATGCTCTGACGGGACGCGACGACTTGCAAGGGATTGTCACGATCCAAATACAGCACTTTCGTCAATCGGGTCTTGCGTCCAAGAAATTCGGACTCTTCAGACAGCGCCGTTCCCAGCGCAAGGCTGATAAAACTTTTGAAGGAGCCAGGAGCCCCCGTGAGAAGCACCAGGGCACCTTCTGGCAGGAGTGCTGGGATAAGCCATTCAATCTCCTTTCTGCGGATACTCGATATTTGTGGAATGTCGTCGAAGTCTCGGATCGGAGTAAGAGGCTCCAGTAGCCGCGGGAAGCGCTTGACCGTTTTTGCGCTTCTTGGGTGGCGGTAGGTCCACTCCAAAAAGCGCGCAGTCTTCTTTTCCACTTCCTCCTGCCGATTCTCTTTGTCGACGAGCCAATGTGATTTTCCATCGACCGAAATGTCTTGGGGAATACGTCTGTATAATCCGGTCTTGTAGAAAATTATTGCCGTTCCATTACCACGGTTATCGAGTGCGGCCGATTGCATGTTCCCTCCTCGCCTGCTGCCGCACCGGGCACAAGCCTTCGTTGATCAACCGCTCGCACTCTGCCTCTGGAATCCTCACTAGCTTTCCCAGTTTCACCTTTGCAACCTTCCCTTCCAGAAGCCACCTCCGCACGCAAGAGATAGTCACATTCATCGCTCCCGCAAACTCTTCAACTCTCAAAAGGCGAACAGACATGGTGCCTCCCAATGCCGTGCACGTGCCTGCCACAGGCGGCAAGACCTCAAGTGACAAAGGCAGACGGACGGCTGATTTTCTGGGAGTCGCTTCGTCTTCCCGTTAGGGGACCTAAGCGCAAACTCGGCAGGAGGCGATCCTTCGAACAACAGAAGAATCGCTCTTCGGGTGCATGGTCTCTGATCGTCCGTTGGTTGTCAAGTGCAAAATCTTCGAAACTGTTACTTGCGAACTGAAACTGTTTCGGTTATTGTACCAACCTATGACGAAAGCAGAATTGCGGCGGTTCACAAGCTGGTTAGGTCGGCGCAGCTATGCTGTTCGCGTGGAGCGATTGGGAATAAAACGAATCCGTGAGATCGCACGGGAAAACGGCAAGAAGGGCGGCAGGCCGCCAGGAACCAGTAAGTAAGGAGAATCCGTGATCTACAAAAGAGGCAAGAAGGGAATCTACTCGCTTCGCTTCCGATTTGGCGGACGGATGATACACGAAAGCACCAAGACGACTAGCAAAACTCTGGCTCGAGACGCCGAGCGGCATCGGCGACGGGAGTTGGAAGAGAAGTGGAATCGTGTCGAAAAGCGGAAGCTCCCCCCGACCTTGAAGGAGGCAGCAAAACACTGGTTGGAGAAGCGAACGGCACTTGCTGCAAGCACACGCGGGACGTACGAGGCTGCTCTTAAGCACTTGAGGGCGAGATTGGGCAGCCTGCTAATCTGCGAGATTGAATCCAAAGATGTTCTTGAATACCAGAGGGTGCGTCTTGCACAGGATGCTGCGGGAGCTACAATCAACAAGGAAATCGCCTGCTTGAGTTCGATTCTGGGTGAGTATGGTATTTGGGAACAGTTGCGACGAGACGTGAAAGGGCTTAACGAGAACGAACCAGGCCGAGCGCTGAACCGCGAAGAAGAGAAGTGGCTCCTGGAACACGCCTCCAACGTTGGGGCACATCAGGGCAATTGGACTCCCCTGTACACTGTTACGGCCTTAGCGTTGAATACAGGGATGCGACATAAGGAGATCAGAACGCTCAAGTGGAGTGATGTGGACCTCAAGAATCGAATACTGAGAGTCGCAGAGAGCAAGACAGAGGCAGGCAGGGGACGACCTATCCCTCTGACTCAACCGGCGTGGGCGGTTCTAGAAATGTGGGCCTCAAGATTTCCAAACAGAATGCCCGAGCACTTCGTCTTTCCGACGTGCGAGAACGGCCGGATCAACCCAGAGCGGCCGATTGCAAATTGGCGTTCGGCATGGCGAAATGTAACCAAAGTAATCCACTGCCCCACATGTGGCCAGCCCCAGAATCCTGGGATCACTTGTAACAATGAAGAATGTAAGGTCGACATCCGGGACATCAAAAGCTCTATTGCGGGTTTGCGCTTTCATGATCTGCGGCACACGGCTGCGACCAAACTGCTAGAACAAGGTACGTCTTTTGCTATTGTGGCCCAGATTCTTGGTTGGTCAGCGAGCACGGCGGTTCGCATGGCAAAACGCTACGGCCACATTCGGCCCGAAGTACAGCGACAAGCTTTGGAAGGAATCACGACGGCAGGGGTTCAACCGAGTGTGCACCAAATTGTGCACCAAGAAAAAAGTGCGGTATTATCTCAACGTACTAACTAATTGATTCTGTAGCGTTAGGCCCGTAGCTCAGTTGGTTAGAGCGCTACCTTGACACGGTAGAGGTCTGGGGTTCGAGTCCCCACGGGCCTACCACTTCTTCGATGGCCTCTCTATACATTCTGCAAAGCGAAAAGACAGGCCAATATCATGTGGGGTCTACCAACGATCTGGCTCGCCGTTTTTCAGAGCACCTTCGCGGTCACACTCCTTCGACCCGAAAGCGAGGCGCCTGGAAGCTGGTTCATCGGGAGGATTTCGGGACGCTGTTGGAAGCGCGGCGGCGGGAAACGGAAATCAAGAGGTGGAAATCCTCCCCTCGGACTTCGTGTTTTCCCGGCAGGACCAGCGGTCCCTGGGGCGGGACCGGGGTCTCGCCGACGATCATGAGAGCGTCGTCTTCCGAATCCTCGCTGATCTAGACGCCAAGAGGAACACCTAGTTAAGCTCTGCTAGCTGGCGGTGACTCATTTAGAACCAGCCAATAGAGTCCAAGCTGGAGGACTGCTTCACTGAACTGGTTGTAATCCACCGGCTTCCGGACATAACTATTGGCACCCAGACCATAGCCATTGATGCGGTCCACTTCTTCGTTCGACGATGTGAGGATGACCATGGGGAGAAGCTTTGTACGTTCATCGGCGCGCACGCGGCGTAGCACTTCCAGCCCGTCCAGTTTGGGCAAATTCAAATCCAGGAGGACGACCTGCGGCATGAAACTCAAATTTCGCCCCGCGTAGGCCCCGGTGCCAAACAGGTAGTCAAGAGCCTCGGCGCCGTTGCGCGCAACAACCACCTCATTGCTGATGTTGTTCTTCTTGAGGGCGCGGAGAGTCAGCATTTCGTCGTCTGAATTGTCTTCCACGAGAAGAATAATTTTTTCATGCATCACGCAGACCTCCCTGCCCAGTCTCCGGAAGGGTAAAGTAGAACGTTGCGCCTTTCTCAAGGGCACTTTCGGCCCAGATGCGGCCTCCATGCCGGTGAATAATCCGTTGAACCGTTGCCAATCCCACTCCCGTCCCTGGAAAGTCGCTCTTCTCATGCAGACGCTGGAAGGCGCCGAAGAGCCGGCTGGCATAAGCCGGGTCGAATCCAGCGCCGTCGTCCCGGACGTAATAGGCGGGCCTCCCGCCGAGACTTGTCCTTCCAAACCCGATACAAGACGATTTGCGCTTTGAGGTAAATTTCCAGGCATTGCCCAGCAAGTTCTCCAGGGCAATTCGCATCAAATGGCAATCGACGTACGCTTCGAGGCTCTCTTGAATCTGGAACTCAACGCAGCGGTCCGGTTGCGTTTTCTGCAGCTCCGACGCAACCGATCGGGCGAGAGCACCGAGGTCCGACATTTCCAGTCTGATCTCGGTACGGGCCACTCGGGCGAGATTCAACATATCATCGATTAGCATTCCCATCCGTTGGGTGCCTGCACGCACACGGTGAAGGTAGTCCTTGCCATCCGCATCGAGCTTGTCTGCATAGTCTTCCAGCAATGCCAAGCTGAATCCGTCAATGCCGCGCAAAGGAGCGCGAAGATCGTGAGATACCGAATAACTGAAAGCCTCGAGTTCCTTGTTGGCTGCCAGCAACTCCGCGTTTACCCCGTGCATCCGCGCTTCCACACACTTGCGCTCTTCAATCTCTTTCTCGAGCTGTTCGTTAACCAGCTCCACCTTGTTCTTTTCCGTTTCGAAATCGTCGAGAATGTTCAACACGGCGCGTTGCGTCTCTTCCAGACGGCCTTTCTCTTCCGAAAAGTCGGCTAGAATGTTCACCATAGCCCCCTGGGCCGCTTCCAGTTGGGTTTTCTCAGACGCAAAATCGTCCAGGATGTTCAACATGGAACGCTGCGCTGCTTCGGATTGCGTCTTTTCGGCGACGGAATCTTCCAGTATGTTCAATACGGCGCGCTGGGCACCTTCCATTCGCGTTCTCTCGAGGTCGAAGTCACCGAGAATGTTGAGCATGGCGCGTTGCCCACCCTCCAGGCTGCGCTTTTCCGCGGCGAAGTCTTCCAGTATGTTCAGTAGAGCGCGCTGGCTAATTTCGGCTGCGGACCGATCGGGAGCAAGGCCCGAAGCTCGAACGAGGCCCAGGCGCCCAGCGTCTTTCGGCGTCTCGTTTTCGCTTAGGACTGATTTTGAGGTGCTCATAGTGAGGCTGATGCAACTCGCTCCGTGAGCCGCCGTTTGAGGTCTTCGACCTCTTTTTTGAGCTCAATCATCTTCAGTTCGCGGCCTACCGTGAGTTTCTGAAATCTTTCCAGCTCGGCCAGCCGTTCGAGTTCCCGTGTGCGTTGGTCCGCCAATTCCAACTCGGCCTTTTTGAGAGGGGTGACATCGCGAGCGGCGGCGAAGACGCCGAGGACCTTGCCGCTGACATCTTTGTAGACCGAAGCGTTGTACAGGACGTGGGAGAGCCGCCCATCGATGTGACGGATGGTCAGCGGGTAATCAGTGACAAAGCCTTTGGCAAAGGCCTGCTGGTAGCCTTCGCGCGCCTTTTCGGGTTCGGTGAAATAGTTCGAAAAGTCCGTGGCAATGAGCCTGTCCCGCGCTACGCCGGTGACTTTGATGGTGGCCTCGTTGACATCGGTGATTTTACCTTCGGGGCTGATGGTCACGAGAGGGTCCACGCTGGCCTCGATCAAACTGCGCGCGTATTGTGAGACCTGTTTTTGCGCGGTGATGTCGCGCGCGGCGGCGAACACGCCCAGTACGTTCCCTCGTACGTTCCTGTAAACCGAGGCGTTGTACAGCACATCGGTGAGCCGCCCGCCGGCATGCCGGATGGTCAGCGGATAGTCGGTGACGAAGCCTTGCAAGAAGACCTGCTGGTAGCCTTCGCGGGCCTTTTCCGGTTCGGTGAAGTAGTTGGCGAAGTCCGCGCCGATGAGCTTCTCGCGTGCAGCGCCAGTGACCTTGATGGTGGCCTCGTTGACATCGGTGATCTTGCCCTCCGGGCTGATAGTGACCAGAGGGTCCAAACTGGCCTCGATCAGACTTCGGGCATACTGGGTGAGACGGATTTCCTCCGAAATATCCTTCGAGATCAACAGGAATCCGATTGCCTTCCCCAAAGGGTCGCGGCGTGGCGTAATCACCACACGCGCGGTAAACTGGTCACCGCCTTTCCGCCGGCGCGTAAGCGTTCCTTCCCATTTACCCTGGTCGAGAGCCGCCTGCATGATTTGCTGGGGTACGCCAGCCTTGACATCCTCGGGTGCATGCAAAATCGAGGAATTTTCCTTGCCAACAACTTCGTCGGGCTCGTACCCGTACAAGCGAAAGGCACCTTCGTTCCAAAGCAGGATCTTTCCCGTGAGGTCTTTGGCGATCACCGAGTATTCGGTGGAAGATTCCAGAATGTTGGTGATGAAGTCGACGGCTTCCTGAGCGGTGCCGACAATCAAGCTATCGAAAAGTCTAGCCTTCTGATGAATAGCCAGGCTGCCCATTGCCTTCGATGGTAACTCTGCTACAGCCGGTTCTGTGCTCCCTGTGAGCACATCCGTACTGCCTGCGCCGTGATCTTTGCGATTCATATTTATGCTCCTTCTCTGAATATCGCCGCCCGTGAGGGCGCTCAGCGAAGACTGTCGCTGAAGTTTTCTTGACTGTCTGAAAGGAATGCAGCAGTCACGCCCACCGTTTCGCGACGCGAATCAATACTGAACAGAATCGGCCTCAAAGACGTTTCAGATCAAAGGAAGGGGGGGATTTAACTGTTTATGAGCGGTGACCGTTCCCAAGAATTGCCTGAACAATCGAACTCTGCGTCACCTGACCGCCATCGCGGAAGGGTTCTCTATTAATACTCCCAAAACTCGCCCGCGACAAGAACTCTCTGAGTCTGTTGTCGAATGAGTTCAGGGTCCTCATCTTGGACCCGCTTTCCTCCGTCAAGCGCCCTTTTGCCACCGTCACTTTCTTCCAGCCGTTACCGAAAAATACGGTGGGGAATAGGGGTTCAGTTCAAATTGGCTCAAAGGACCATTACGCCCCAGCCGTGGGGGGCCGCTCGAAACTAGTTGCCTTCCACTTTTCATTACTTCTTCACCCTTCGAGAATCTGATCAGATTAAAGGCCATTGGTTCAGCAGCAGTTGGCATCAAAGCTGCAAAGCTTCGAAGCCTGCCGATTCCTTTTCCATCGCTTATCGATACTGATGCCGACGTCGTGCTCTTGCGAGACACCGGTTCCTCGCCGTAACGGCGCAGTCCGAGGCTTCACCACCACGGATCAGGATTTCTTCATGCCGTGGAGTGACGCCGACCCCGACATCCTCATTTTGCGGCAGGCTTATGACCGAAGACGACAAGTTGAAGCAAAAGGCTCGAGTCCCCACGGGCTTACCACTCCTTCGACAGCCTCTCTATATACTCTGCAAAGCAAAGAGTCAGGCCGATTTCATGTGGGGTCTACGAATTATCTGGATTGCCAACTGGAAAGCAGCTCTAAAGCCGCTTCGTTGACTTGCCCGCGGGCGCGGCCTAAGATGTGCGCCACATGGCGGAATCGCAATCGCTGATCGGCCAGACAGTCTCCCACTACCGCATCCTGGAAAAGCTGGGGGGCGGCGGGATGGGTGTGGTGTTTAAAGCGGAAGACACCCGCCTGCGCCGCATGGTCGCCTTGAAGTTTCTGCCCGATGAGATCGCACGAGACCGCGCCGCGCTGGAACGCTTCCAACGCGAGGCGCAAGCTGCTTCCGCCCTCAATCATCCCAACATTTGCACCATACACGATATCGGCGAGGAGAACGGCCGGGCCTATATTGTGATGGAATTTCTGGATGGAACCACGCTGAAGCATCGCATCGACGGAAAACCGCTGCCGATCGAGCAGTTGCTCGATGCAGGAATTCAGATTGCCGATGCGCTGGATGCGGCTCACGCTGAGGGCATCGTCCACCGCGATGTGAAACCCGCGAATATTTTTATCACCAAGCGCGGCACGGTGAAGATTCTCGATTTTGGCCTGGCGAAATCCCTGGCACCGGCTGCGGGCCAAATGTTTTCGGCGACGCGGGATGCCGCGGTGATGGGCGCCGAGCATCTTACTAGCCCCGGAAGCACGGTCGGGACAATTGCTTACATGTCGCCCGAGCAGGCGCGCGCCCGCGATCTGGACGCACGCTCCGACATTTTTTCGTTTGGCACCGTGCTGTATGAAATGGCGACGGGCACGCTGCCTTTTCGCGGAGAGAGTTCGCCCGTTATTTTTGAAGCGATTCTGAATCGCGCGCCGGTTCCCGCGGTGCGGTTAAATCCCGATGTTCCGGCGAAGCTGGAAGAAATAATCGACAAGGCGCTGGAGAAGGATCCGCAACTGCGCTACCAGCACGCCACCGATTTGCGCGCGGATCTGCAGCGCGTGAAGCGAGACATGAATTCGGGAGTTCCGAGCAGCTCTCATTCGGTGCCGTCGGCTTCGTCCGCGATGCAGCCGGCATCCGGCAGCTCAGCTTCGAACATTCCGTCGGGCGCTCCATTGGGCGCGGTGGCGAGCGCGCCAGATGTCGCGCCGGCGCAGACAGGCCATTCCTCTGGAAGTTCGGTGGTGGCAGCGGCGAAGCAGCACAAATTGGGATTGACGGCGGGAATTGCGATTGCGCTGGTGGTGCTGGCCGCGGCGGGTTATGGAGTCTATTCGTTAATTAGTCGCAAAGCCGAATTGCCGTTCCAGAATTTCACCATCTCGCAGGTTACGGACACCGGTAAATCGGGCGGCACCGCCATTTCTCCCGACGGAAAATATGTTTTGAACGTGCAGAGGCAGGCCGGCAAAGCGAGCCTGTGGCTGCGGCACGTTCCAACGAACAGCGACACGCAAATCGTAGCCCCCGCCGAAGCGGCTTACCGGCAGCTGGCATTTTCTCCGGACGGAAATTATTTTGTTTTCCGCAAGGCGCGCAGCAAAGTGGAAGACGCCTTCGACCTGTACCGCTCGCCGGTTCTTGGCGGCAACCCGCAGATTATCGCTCGCGATGTCGATTCGGGCGCGACATTTTCCCCGGATGGCAAGCGCATCATCTATTTTCGCTTTAACGATCCGGAAGTCGGCAAATTCCAATTGCTCATGGCCAATTCCGATGGCACGGAAGAAAAAATGATCACGGGCGGAACGATGGCTGCCGGGCACCTAAACGTTTCCTGGTCGCCGGATGGCAAGCGGCTCGCGCTAACGGATACCGGCCAAGGCCCGGCTCCGATGCAAATTATGGAAATCGAATCCGGGAAAACGCAGTTCCTGGCGGATATGAAAGGCTATTCCTTTTTCAGCACAGTCTGGATGCCGGATGGCGGCGCGCTACTTGCCATGTACCAGGATCTAACCGCGGGCCACACACAAATTGGATTCGTTTCCTATCCAAGCGGGAAATTTCATCCGGTCACCAAGGATACCAACAGCTACTTTTCGCTGACCCTTTCAGCGGATGCGAAAACTCTGGCTACCGTACAAGACAAGACGTTTGTAACTTTGTACACCTTTCCGGCCGCGGGGATGGGAGCCAGTCTTCCCACTCCCGTTCTGCCGCAGCAGCAAAAACGGAACTTCGATTTTGGGTGGGATGGCAATGGAAGTTTCTATCTCCTCAGCGACAATCACCTCGCGCGGATGGCTTCTGACGGGAGCAACTCCACTCCCATTTTGAGCAATGATTCGATCGCGAGTATTTCCGCGTGCCCGGATGGACGCACTTTGCTTCTGGCGATGGTTGGCCAAGGGGGCGGAAGCGGGACCAACATTTGGCGGCTGAATTCGGATGGCACGAATCTGAAGCAGCTCTCGAATGGAAAAAACGATGCCGCACCGTTGTGTTCCGGTGATTCGAAGTGGGTCTACTTTGTAAATGGAATTACGAACCGTATCGAGCGCGTGCCCGTGGACGGGGGGACAAGTGAAACCGTGCCCGGCTCGGTGATTCCTCACGCCTTGATCGGCAGCGCGACAATCGATCTTTCGCCCGACGGTAAGTCTCTGGCCATCTTCTTTGAGTTAATTAGCGGAAGTAATCCGAATCCGAAATTGGCAGTGATTCCGATTGACGCCGGCCCGGATGCAAAAATGCGCATGCTCGATCCGAATCCCGCAATCTCCGACGGTCCTCGATTCACGCCGGACGGAAAGAATCTGGCGTATCCGATTACCCAGAATGGCGTCACGAATATATGGGTTCAACCGCTGGACGGTTCGGCCGGCCGCCTGATCACAAATTTCAAAATCGGCGGCATCGCCCGGTTTCAATTCTCGCCCGATGGAAAGAGTTTGGCCGTGATGAGCCGGCACTCCGAGGCCGACGTCGTGCTGCTGCGAGACACCGGCGCTTCGCAGTAACCGCGTAGAGCAAGTCCGAACAAATCAGATTAAGCAAAAAGGTCCGGCTCGCTCGTCTGATTCTATGGGGCAGGGGTGGTGCCGGCGGCGGCGCGCGAGGATTTGGGACGATAGCCGCTGCGTGTGCGGATGCGATATTTCTTGGCACGCTCGCCGACCAGCTTCACCTTGATGGCGCGCCAGCCGCGATTGGGGTTGGGTTGCGGGTAGTAACCCAGGGCATAAAGGTGTGACAGGTCATTTTGAATCGAACGAAAAGCCAACTGCTGGTCTCTCCAGTTCTTGGCGAAATAGGCTTCGCCGCCGGTGCTGGCGCTCATGCGGGCGAAGACGGTGGCGGAAGCCGGGTCATGTTTGGCTTCCGAGGTGCTGATCATGTAGATGGGGATTCCTTCCCATTGAGCCAACTCGCCAACGTCATCCGGAGCCACCGTGCTGGCGTTATCGGGGCCATTCGAGAAGACCACGATTACTTTCTTGCCGGAATACTTGGCCGCATCTTTGAGGGTCAGGAGCAAAGCGTTGTAGAGCGCGGCATGATCGCCCACGATTGTGGTGCGCACTCCGCGCAAGACGGTTGAGCGATCGGGGGTCAGCAGGGCAGCCCTGAAAAAGTCGCGGCTGAAGGAATAGAATGCCACGCGGTCAGGGCCATCCAGAGTTCGAATAAATTCGGCAATGGCATCCTGGGCGAGGGCAAAGCTCCGGTACATATAGTCGCTGGTGTCGAACAGGATGAAAACATTCGCGCCAGCCATGGCGGAATTCAGTCCCTCTGGCGGGCCGCTCACTTTGGCCGAGTCGGGTTTGGACTTGACGTCTCCTTGCGCGATTTCAAGCAAAGTTCGCGGGGCTTCGTTGCCTTCCTCGAAGGTGGCAATCTTTTGCGGGATGCCGTCTTCGGTGATCGCAAAATCCGAAGGACGCAGGTGGGTAATATAATTCCCCTTGTTGTCGATTACCGCCACATTCAACTGCACCATGTCGACTGTGACGCGAAAAACAGTTTGGTCCGAATCGCTCTTCTGACCCGCCATCCAGACCGCGGAACCGGAGAGGAACACCGGCAGAAGAAATAGAATCAGGAATCGCCGTCTCGCCACCACATGCTCTCCTACCCGCCCGTCACTTAACTGCCACCGGCCAGGATCTTGAGAATATTATCCGCTCAAAGTCAATCGACTAGTGGCCGGAAGCGGCGCCACTCCTCGGCAAGGAAGCAATCTTGCCTTGGCGGAAATCGTCTCCCGTCTCCTTCATCGCGCGGAGCAGAGCCGGCGAATCTTCCAGGTGCGAACCAAAAATCCGCCCGGCCATGTAATGGGTCAGTTCGGGAACCAGCATGTTAAGCATCACCGGCGGATAACCCATCTCGTCCGCCAACCGGGCCCAGTAAAGATTATTGGAATCCCAGGATTCGGCCAGCAGCCGGCTGGAGTAACCCATGTAGGTGGGAAAAGGTTTGATATTCAACAATTCGCGGGCGTAGCTTTGCGTAAGAATGGGATGTGGAACGCCGAAATCCGCCGACAAACGGTCCCAACTCACCTCCGCGGGATTGCCGAGCGAAAGACTTTCGAGCTCCATCCCAGCCGGCCCCCAGTAATCGTTATTTCCAGGGAGCCTTCTGCGGAACTCGGCCGCCAAGTAGAAAGTATCCGCCGGCGCCATCAGAGAAAGCATATCTGGCGGGCGAGCCGAGCTGAGGGCGTTCTCGAATTGTTCAAACCTTTGAGGAAGCATGCGATCGGAAAGGATTTTCAGCACTGTCTGGCGGAGCTGCTCATTCTCTCTGGCCGCAGCCAATAGTTCTTCACCCGTGCGCTGAAACAGGGTGATGGCGTGAAGCTCATTTCGAGAGACTCCCCACCAGCGAGGCACGACGGCACTGGTCAACAGGCCCGGCACCATATCTTCCCAGATCAGCGACTGCACGTTTTCCGGGACAATGAAGTCCTGCTCAACCTGTGCCAGGACGTAGGGAAGGTCGGCCAGGGAGCCGGCCAAGAAGGCGCCGCCGTTGGCGGTCGAGCCGCGGTCGAAAAGTTGTGGCGTTTGCCAGGCTTGTTCCCCGCCGATGGTCATCTCTCCAGAGAAATCATGAGAGCGCACAAACAGGGCGTTATTATGGAGCATCTGGCCGCCCGGCGGCTCGTAGTAGGCGTAATTGAGTCCCACCAGGGTGTCCCTCAGAAAAGGAACCAATTGGCCGCGAGCCTTTGCCAGATCATTGGCGGAGCCAGGCGACTTGATGAGCTTGGAGAGGTCTGTTTGCATCTCAAGCGCCGTGTGGCGGTTGTGGGAAGGCCCAGAGGCCCATTCGGTTCTCTCCCGGGCTGTCAGCAGAGGCCTGGGCATCTCAAACTCACGAAGCTCTGCAGCCAGTTGGGCGAGCGTATCCGAGGTGTTTCTATTTTGCGCAAGTTGATTCAAGCCGTCACCGAGCGCGAAGAGCGTGTCGAGAGAAACAAGACGCTGGTCGCTCATGACCGAGCGAATCCTGTCCGCAAGCTCTCTGTGCACTTTTTGGCCTTCCGAATCGGACTGGCCAGGGCCTGCCAGAAGCTCGATAATTCCGTCCTGGGAAAGTTGAGGTTTGCCCGCCGCAGCCTTCAATTGCGCTCCGAGCGCGGCCCGGCCGGCATCGAAAAGCTGTGCATGGGAAGTGATCGCGGCGAAGGGATTGACCACCCGCTGCCAGGAATCATTCAAATTGGCATCGGAAATCTGACTCTGCCGGGCCAAGATCTGCCAAAGGCCGATATTGGCCTGCAGGATACCCAGAGCGTCGGCGCGCTCCATGCGTTCCGGAATGCGATCAAGGGCCTGGGCCACAGTCAGGAAGCGCGTGATGGAAACGTCGTTCAAGCCCTGAAATTCGGAAAAAATCGAATACTGGCTGCCGAAGCGCGAGAACTTGCCGGCAAGCAAACGGACAGCTTGGGGGCTCAAACGCTGCTCACGAGACCGCCGGCGGTCGATTTCACTCAACGACAAATAGACTTGCAGCGGCCTTTCCTTCGATGAGAATCGCGAGAGTTCGAACATTCCCTCCACCAGTTGCTCGGGATTGTTCCAGCGGCCGGCCCGCTTAGCCCACTCCTTCATTTTTTTGGAATCGCCTGTGTGGCGCAGGACCTCTTTCCAAACTTCCAGATTGCCCGGGATGTAGGGCTGGCCGTTCGCATCCAACTGAAGTCGAGTCACCAGAAGCACCAAGCCCGGGTCCGGCCGGAACACAGGCCTGGCTGCGCCCGGGGAGACATCCCGGCCGCGCAAGGCCTTATAGAAGCGCTGCAACCTGCCAGGTTCGGTGAAGTACGCCTGCTGCTCCAGGTTGACACGCGACAAGGCGTCAAAATAGGCGGCCAGCCATCCCTGGTCTTTGGCTACCAGCCGTCCTACGAATTCTCCCGGCGAAGAGGGGCCAGCCCCTACGAGATCTTTCCAGGCTGAATCGGCAGGCACCCCCCCGGGGACCACAACCCGCCCGGAACGGATGCAAATGTAGCTGCCGTAAAAATCAAGAACTCCCGCGAATGGAACGAGATTCTGCAATCCCGGAGATTGCCGCAGGTCCGCTCTGGTTTCCGTGTCGATCCGAGCCAGGGCCCAGTAAAGACGGGCCAGGGCAGGATCGTGAAGAAGGGAGTCAACCAAATTTTCTTTAGGATGTTTTTCATTCTTGTCCAATGCCAGCCAATCGTCTTGCGTGAACAACGCCGGAACGAGAGTGGAGGGAAATGGATGAAGGAAAGGTTTGCCTCCGCGGAGCGCTTCTTCCAGATCCGCCAAAGGGAACCCGGAATCGATTGTAAGAAAGGCCCTTTCTGGAATGGCGGCTTCCGCGGAAGTCTTCGGCCCGCAGCCTTGCCGCAGGCGGTAGCCCAGGATAGCGAGCAGGGGCTTCGCGTCGCTGCAATTCAAAACACGGATCACGCCTTCCGGGCCCGCGAGCTGCACCAACTCCCTGGCCTGATCCAGGTACCTGCTCACAAGGATCAGAAACTCAGTGGGCTTGCCGTATTCAAAACCTTGCACCACCACATTGCGCGCAAGAAAAGGCAGCACTTCCTCCGGAGTGACGTTCTGGCTGATACCGGCCATGCGCAGAAAAGGACGCAGAGGGCCCGGAATGGTTACGTCGGACGAGGATGTGGATGCCTGAGTTCCGGCTGGAATGGACGGTGTCGCCTCGGACAATTCTCCTGGAGAGGAATGAACTGCACTCCAGGCATCGCCGCCCAGGCAAGGACACACACAGAGAAATGTGGTTAGAAGAGAAACGGATAGACGAAAAGGAAACTTCATGGCGAAAGCCCTCCCTTCGAGCTTCACCGATCATTTAATATTTAATTCCTGGCGACACCCAAGGAAGAGACCGATCATCCTACCCGACGCGACCCGGGAATTGAGCAGACGGAAATCGTACCGGAGTTGGCTGCAATCGGAGTTAAGCCTGCCTCTTCTGCTTTTCGCCTCCTGGTTCTCTCGCTTGGTGGCCAAGAGTAGACCATCCTCCGGCGGCTTAGCAAGTGCGGTCTCTTATCTTAAATCTAGACGTTCGAGTCGCGTCCCGGAATCAGCGCGAAGGGCCAGGTTCGCGTGGAGTATGCCCGGAAGAAATAAATCAAAACTCCCACCGCCAATGTCAGCAACCCCAGCGCGGCATACTTCCAGCCGGAGGTAAGAAAAATATAACTCCAACCAATGAAGGCGATGATCGCGGGCAGGGGATAGAGCCACATTCGATAAGGGCGATCCCGCCGCGGGCGCCGGTGCAGGAGCGGCAATGCCAGAATCTGGGCCATGAATTGCACCAGAACACGAGTGGCGATCAAGGCGCTGATGACGACATCGAGAGGAAAGAATGCGGCGACGATGGAGACGCCTCCCAGGACCAGCAGGGAAACCTGGGGAAAGTGTTTTGTGGGATGCACGCGAGCGAAAGCGCGAAAAAAGAATCCATCCACCGCCGCGGCGTATGGAATCCGCGAATATCCGAGGAGCAACGCGAAGACCGAGCCGAATGCCGTCCACAGAATCATCAGGGTGACGGCGATGGCGGCGGCGCGGCCGTGAAGCTGCTGCATGAATTCCGAAACCAGGAATTGCGAATGCATCGCCTGCCGCCAGGGCACCACTCCGATCAAGGTGAGGTTGATCGCCAGGTAGCCGGCCGCACTCATCAGGATGCAATAGAGAATCGAGCGCGGAATCACCCGCGCAGGCTCGCGGACTTCGTCGCCGATGTAGCAGACGTCGTAGTAGCCGAGATAATCGTACATGGCGATCAACATGGAGCTGCCCAGCCCGAGGAAGAAGCCCCGCGAGAAATCGAAGGCGTGCGGAGGAAACGAAAATGCAAGGCGGGGATGAAAATGCGGCAAGCCAATCGCCAGCACGGCCAGCATGGTGGCGAGCGTGCCGATCCAAAGGGTAACGGTAACTTTGCCGAGGACCGTAATTTTGCGGTAAAGAAGCGCGAGCGCTGCAATGCCCACCGCAGCCGCAAGGAATTTGCGGCCCAGCGGCGTCATCGAAGGCCAGATGTAGCCAGCGTACGAGGAGAACCCGATCATGCCGGAGGCGATTTCGAGCGGCCCGCTCAATACGAATTGCCAGATGAACAAAAATGCCATCAGGCGGCCCAGACTTTCCCTGCCATACGCTTCGCGAAGATAGTGATAGCTGCCGCCGGAGCCCGGCCAGGCAGCGCCGAGTTCGCTCCACACCTGCCCATCGCACAGGGCCAGCAGCGCGCCGAGAATCCAACCGAGCATGGCCTGCGGCCCGCCCATGGTGGCCAAAATTAGCGGGATGGTGATGAACGGACCAACGCCGACGACATTTGTGAAATTCAGCGCCGTGGCCTGAAGCAGGCCGAAGCCGCGCTTGAGATGAGGCTCGGAAGGGGCGCTCATCACGCGGGGCTCAGGGCTGTTGCTTCACAGTGGGATACTTGATGCCAAGCTGCTCGAGATACGTTTTATAGCGCGAGGGATCGTAATAATACTTTTGCAGCTCCGGGCGGAATTTCTCCATGGTGGCCTTGTTGAATTCGATGGTTGGCTTGTCGTCCGGGGCGATGAACGGCTGGTACTTGATTTCTTTCGTTTGCACGTCGCGGAAGTAAGCCCATGCCTGGGGAATCAACTGGGGTTGCAGCAGAAAATCGAGCGCGGTCATGGCTTGCACTTTCGCGCCCGCGGTCGATCCTTTGTGAGCGATGGGAGTGGCCATGGCGACGCTGTTCGGCCAGCTATGGCCCGGCAGGTTGGGAATATTTGCGGGGTAACGCAGATAGACCGTGGGAACATTCCAGGTGATGTCGCCGATGTCGTCGGAATAGCCGCCCTGCGCGGGAGGAGGCGGGGCCAGCGGTTCCACGTTGGATTCGAGGCCGGATACCCGGGCGCCGATTTCCCGCTGGATGGCGCGCGCGAGCGTTTCGTCGGCATCGCTCCATTGCGGCATGCCTACGATTTCAATATTTTTCTGTTCGACCTCGGCAATCACTTTGTTGAAGTGCATGGGCCAGGAAGCGCCGAGCAATTTGTGATCGACGGTGGTTCCGGTCATCATGGCCGCGGCTTCGGCCATGGTGTTGCCCAGCGCGTAGAGTTCCTTGATGTGCGGGTAATCGAGCTCGCGAAAGAAATACCAATCCGCGGCTTCCGAGGGAACGACGTTGGGCTGGTCGCCGCCGTTCGGAATCACGCTGTGCGAACGCTGCTGCACGCGCAAATGTTCGCGGCGGAAATTCCAGCCGATGTCCAACAATTCGACGGCGTCGAGGGCGCTGCGTCCGTTCCACGGCGCGAACGCGGCGTGCGCGGCCTTGCCATGGAAGAAATATTCCACGGAAACCATGCCGCTGCTGAATTCCGGCTGGCCGTAGCTGGTGCTGAGTTGGTCGCCCACGTGCGCGCCGAGAACGATATCCACATCGCGGAATAATCCGGCGCGAATGTAGTAAGGCTTGCTGCCGGAAATTTCCTCGGCCACGCCGGGGAAAACTTTCAGAGTTCCGGCGATTTTATATTTCTCCATCAAGTCTTTCAGCGCCAGCGCGGCAGTGACGTTGACGGCCGAGCCGGAATTGTGCCCTTCGCCATGGCCGGGCGCGCCTTCGACGATGGGATCGTGATAGGCCACCCCTGGTTTTTGCGAGGCGCGCGGGATGCAGTCGAGATCGGAGATGAAAGCAATCACCGGTTTGCCCGAACCATAGGAAGCGACCCAGGCGGTGGGAATTCCAGCAACGCCGCGTTCGACATGGAATCCATTTTTCTCGAGGATGCCGGTGACATAGCGGGAAGTTTCGAATTCCTGGAAGCCGAGCTCGCTGAAGCTGAAGATTTCGTCCACCATTTGCTGGGTCAGAGTCTGGCGCTGGTCGACGGCCGCAGCGGCTTCTTGCTTCAGTTTTTCGAGATTCGGCGCCTGCTGCGCAGAAGCGGAAAGCGCCAGCGCCATCATCAGGAGAAGCATCGGCGCGATTCGCATGATCACAACCCCCGCTTTCCGAGCCGATTGGATTCCCGAGTTTCCTTTCTTCATTGCGTGCCTCCGGAAAGAATGCCTCCATGCGGGTGTGCCGGACGATTGCAAGTAAAAGAGTATAAGCGAACAGGGAAGAGAAAAACATTTGTCAGTCGAGCGGTGGGAGAGAGGCGGGGGAAAAAGGAGAAAGAAGTATCAGGCGCCCCAGAGTTGTGTTTCGGCGGCCGCGATTTTTTGGAGAAGGGTTTCGCGCAGGGTGGACTGCAAGGAAGGATCGAGCTTGGCGCCGCGCGATGTAAGGTAGAAAACGTCGATGACTTTCTGTCCTTCGGTATCGATCAGGGCGACTTCGATGTTGCAGGCGAGCGCAGCCAGGATGGCGCTGACTTCATAGAGCAGGCCAGGGCGGTCGGGCGAAACGAGCTCGAGAAGAGTGCTATGGGACGAGCTGGAATCATCGAAACGAATTTGTGTTTCGAAGCGCACTTTTGGCGGCGGCAGCGCGCGGGGGCTGGCCCGGCCTTGCCAGAGTTTTTCCAGGCTGAGCTGCCCGGTGAGGACATCGGAGATCGTTTTCTTGAACGATTCGATCTCGGATGGATTCAGCTCCAAGGTACGGAAGAGATCGACGAAATAAAAAGAATCGAGCACGGTGGCGGCGCAGTTTGAGAAAGCTTCCGCCTTCACGATATTCATTCCCAGGGCCGAGAGCGTGCCAGCGATGGTGGCGAAGAGAGACGGGCGGTCCACGGTCATCACCAGCAATTCGTGGAAGTGGCCGCGCTCGCTGAGCTGAAGCTCGAGCGGATTGTGTTTGAGCTTGCCCATCATTTGAAAATGAGCGGCGATGGCTTGCGGCGGGCGCGCGAGCAAATAACGCCTGGGGAATCCCTTCAAAAAGTTGGCGAGATCTTCGATGGTGGTTTTTGCCGGCGCGAACCGGAGCACCTGCTCAAGATGGCGAGCTTCCGTCGCGGTTTCCCCGGCGCCGGCCTGGAAGCGCTGCTCATCGACGCTGCGATTCAGATAATTCGCGGTGGCGGCGTAGAGCTGCCAGAGCATTTCCGATTTCCAGGGAGTGAGGGCCTCGGGATTGACGGCCTTGATGTCGGCGTAGGTGAAGAGGCAAAGCAATTTCAAGCGTTCCGGGGAGCCCACTTTTTCCGCGAACGAACGGATGGTTTCCGGGTCGAAAATGTCGCGGCGGAGAAGAGTGGCGGACATTTCGAGATGGCTCGAGATCAAATAGCGCACCGTTTCGGAATCGGCTGGATCGAGACCGAGTTGCGCAAAAACGCCCGCGACAGCCTGCAGGCTTCCCTCGACATGACTCTCGATAGGCATTCCCTTGCCAACATCGTGGAACAGCAGCGCCAGGAAGAGGAGCTCCGGCTGCTCGAGTTCGCTGAAAATTTCCGCGAACTTGCGTTCCCAGTCGCCCGCGGGTTTGCGGAGACGCTGCAGATTATCGATGGTTTGGAAGGAATGCTCGTCCACGGTGTAGCGGTGATAGAAATCGCGAACGACAAGCGAATCAATGCAACGAAATTGCGGAAAGAGGGCGGCGAGCACGCCGAGGCGATTCAGATCACGCAGGGCATCGGCGGCGTGGGGCTGAAGCAGAACCGGGCGAAACCAACTCCAGAGTTGTGGAGCGTGGAGAGCTCCTTTTTTCATTGTTCCCAGCGCTTCCTGGATCTGCCGTTCGGCTTCCGGGCTGAACGGCAGGCCGTGGCGCGCGCGAAATTCGAAGAGGGCGTGAAATCTTTCCGGGCCGGCAAGAGCGGCGGGCTGACGGACAAAAATTCTGCCGCGGAAAATAGAGAAGTCAGCATTCGAGAGGCGCGACCGCCAATCCTCGAAAAGCTCGTAGAGCGAGGAACGCGCGGGCGGGGCTTCGTCGAGCATTTGATTCGTTAAATTATAAATGGAGCGCGCGTGCTGGAAATAATTGCGCATCCAATCGGCGGGTGAAAGTCGTTCGCCGGGCTGCCCGCCGATGCCCGTAGCGGCGGCTTCGGCTTGCAGCTCGTAGGAGAGAACATTGTCGTCACGGCCCTGCCGGAGGTGCAAAAAGCAGCGGGCTGCGGAAAGAAATTGGAAGGCGCGAAGGTAGGGTTCCTGCAGGGCTCGCTGGGCGGCGCCATCGCTCAAATGGAGACGGCCGTCTTCATCGAATCCGGCAATTTGAGTGAGCCAGCAGGCGACGTGATAATCGCGGAGTCCGCCGGGAGCTTCCTTCAAATTGGGCTCAAGGTGAAAAATCGTGTTGCCGTGCTTGGCGTGGCGTTTGCGGGTCAGCTCGGCAAGATTGCGAACGAGCGGCTGGCGCTCGCGGGCGGCCAATTCGGGGATTACATTGCGAGTAAGGCGAGCGAAGAGTTGCGGATCGCCGGCGAGGTAGCGGGAATCGAGAAGAGAAATAGTGAATTCGGGATTCTCGTCGTTGAATTCCTCACACTCGGCGAGCGTGCGCGTGGCCGGGCTGACGCGCAGGCGGATATCCCAAAGAGCCTGGGAAATTGCGGCGGCAGCTTCCTTGGTTGCGGCCACGACTGAAGGATTGCCGCAGAGATAAAGGATGTCGACATCGGAATGCGGGAAAAGGTCTTTGCGGCCGTAGCCGCCTAGTGCAACGGCGCAGAAATTGTCCGGGGCGTTGGAGTTGCTGGAAAGCAAATCGCGATAGAGCTCGCGGACTATGGAATCGACCAGCGCCGTGCGATCGAGCAAGGCCGTGGCGCCGTCGCCGGTGGCATTGAAATTGTCGCGGAGCTTTTCCGTTTCCTTTACGTAGGAATCGCGGAGAGCGGAAAGGGTAGGGAGTGGCATGGGCGCCTCAGATCAGTCTAGCGCGAATTGCGAGCGGCGAGCCGGGCGGGATTCGGTGGTGCTCACGAAAAGGAAATGGCGGAAAAGCGGAACCGGCGATCTGCGGGGAATGCGGTTAGAGCGCGGTTTCGCCGCGCTCTTCGTTGCGGATGCGGATGGCCTCGTCGATTTTCGAGAGAAAAATTTTACCATCGCCGATTTTGCCGGTCTTGGCGGACTTCAGGATGGCCTGGACGGCGCCGTCGACCATAGTATCCGGCAGCACCATTTCAATTTTGATTTTGGGGATCAAGTCCACGTTGTATTCGCGGCCGCGATAGACCTCTGTGTGACCCTTCTGGCGGCCGTGGCCGCGCACATCGGAGACCGACATGCCTTCGACGCCAATTTCGCGCAGGGCGTCCTTGACGGATTCAAACCGGGAAGGCTGGATGATCGCTTCGATCTTTGTCATAGCAATTTATCCTTCGGCAGAATCGATCATGAGATATGGCGCGCCGGGCTCGACTAAAGACCGGTAGCAGTCCGGCTCACGCTTCGAGGTTATATCCTTCTTCGCCGTGTTGTGAAAGGTCCAAGCCCTCGACTTCTTGCTCTTGGGTGACGCGCAAGCCAACGAGCACGTCGACGATTTTGAGCAAGACTAGACTGCCCACGATCGCCAGAGTCCAGGCAATCACAATGCCGACGATTTGATTCAGAACTTGGTGAGCATTTCCGTCGAGCAGTCCAACGGCCAGCGCGTTTCCCTGGCTATCCTTGAAAATTGGATTGACCACTTTCAAGGCAAAAATACCGGTGAGCAAGGCGCCCAGGGTGCCGCCGGCACCATGAACGCCGAAAGCGTCGAGCGAATCATCGTAAAGGAACCAGGACTTCACCTTCGTCACCATGAGGAAGCAGACGATCCCGGCGAGGAAGCCAATCGCGATGGCGGAGAATGGCCCGACGAATCCGGCCGCGGGCGTGATGGCCACGAGTCCGGCAACGGCTCCGGAGATTGCGCCGAGGGCGCTTGGCTTGCCGTTGCGAATCCATTCCGCGATCACCCAGCCCAGGGTGGCGGCGGCGGCGCCAAAGTGAGTAGCGGCAAAC
>JBGPTK010000032.1:0-23836 GCA_041490605.1 Terriglobia bacterium
TGCGGCAAGGAAAGGAAAGTTATACTCCCAACGACACTGCAGCCCATTCCATTTTGACCGCCTTCTACAATTTGGGTCTTCGGCGGCGCACGCTCAGTTTGACTCGCATGCGCGGGTCT
Source organism: Terriglobia bacterium (assembly GCA_041490605.1). GTDB lineage: Bacteria > Acidobacteriota > Terriglobia > Acidiferrales > UBA7541 > JBGPTK01. Next base: position 120 of record JBGPTK010000032.1, read on the forward strand.
ATATATACTCGCCGTTTGCATAGAATCTAGGAGACCCGATGGGCGTCATCGACAACCGCTTCGAGCGCAGTTACATTCTTTCCTCGGTCGATTACGTGTTCAATTGGGCGCGGAAGAGCGCCATCTGGCCGCTCACTTTCGGCCTGGCCTGTTGCGCGATCGAAATGATCGCTTCCACCACCTCGCGTTTCGATATCGCCCGTTTCGGCGCCGAAGTTTTCCGTCCTTCTCCCCGGCAGGCCGACCTGATGATTGTGGCCGGCACGGTCACCCTGAAAATGTCCCCTGTCCTCAAGCGAGTCTGGGACCAGATGCCCGACCCCAAGTGGTGCATTTCCATGGGAGCATGCTCCAGCGTCGGCGGCCCATTCAACGTGTATTCGGTTCTGCAAGGTGTGGATCGCATCGTGCCGGTGGATGTTTACGTCATCGGCTGCCCGCCTCGGCCCGAAGGCCTGTTCTACGCGCTGCTGAAATTACAGGATAAGATTGACCAGATGACCCTGGCCAAGCGCCCCACGGAAGTTCGCTTGCGCCCTGAAATGGTGGAAGACTTCAAGCGCGGCGTGATGGTGGCGCAGTCGCCCCAGCCGCGCTAACCGGCCGTTTCTCGAATCCCGAAGGAGCAACCTCGATGGCCTTTGTGCGTGCCGCAAAGAAAGACGAAGTTCCTCCCGGGTCGATTCGGGAATTTCAACTCGACGGCACGACCATCGCGCTGGCCAATGTGGATGGTAAATTCTTCGCAATCAACAACACCTGCCTGCACCGTGGCGGCCCGCTCGGCGAAGGTGAACTGGAAGGGAAGGTGGTCACCTGTCCCTGGCACGGCTGGCAATATGACGTGACTACAGGCAAAGTAGTCCTGAATCCTTCCGTGGGAGTGGATTGCTATACCCTTGAGCTCCGGGGTGATGATATCTTTGTGAACGTCGGGTAAGCCTTTCATTTAAAACCATTTATATCTAAAGCGGGTTCGCGGTCCGCTGCATTCTTGGCAACATGATTGCACAAATGCTTTTCCTTTCCGTTCGCCATACGTGTATAGTTCGCCGGATAAAAACTTGGCCACTATTCAGCCTACAAGCGGTCCTCGCCGGTGGTTGTTTGCGGTAGATCCCCGCATCTATCATTGGGACACCTTGTTCGTAAAGGGCAAGGAGATGTGGCGGCAGGCCGGCAACCGCCCGGACGCCACCCGCCAGTTAAAACAGGTGCGGCGAGGCGACCGGGTGCTGTGTTATCACGGCAAGCCCGAGCACGCGCTTTATGCCATCGCCGAAGTGACGCGCGACCCCTACCAGGACCCGCACGACTCCGAAGCGAAGCGCCAGGTGATCGATCTGCGCGCCATCGAACGCCTGCCGAGGCAAGTCTCGCTCAAGGAGCTTCGCGAGAATCGTTTGTTGCGCAAGATTAAATTTCTCAAGAACACTCGCAAGACGATTTGCCCGCTCGCCGACGAAGAATATTCGGAAATTCTGCGCATGGCTGGAATCGTTGCCGCGCCGGGAATTCCTCTGCCCTGAGGATTATCTTTGAGGGGTCATCCTGAGCGTAGCGAAGGATCCCGAACAACCGTAGCATCCCTGACCACTCGACAATCGAGCGTTACGGCGTTTCGGCCCTGTCTCTCGCGGGGCGGCTCACTCTGTTTCCTTTGAAAATCGGAACACTCAAATTCAAAATCGAATAAGATACCCAACCATGAAATCTATTTTGCGCGTTTGTGCGCTTTTGTCTTGATCGCATGTGGGGCAAGATGAACGAAGTGGTCGCGAAAATTGAGCAAGCCCGCGCCGGGAGGATTGATGTCAGCGCGGATATGTATCCCTACACTGCCGGGGCCACCGCTCTTGGCGCTTGTCTTCCGCCCTGGGCTCATGCGGGCGGCGCCGAAAAAACGCTCGAGCGCCTCCGCGAACCGGCCTTGCACTCGGCGCTTCCCGGCCGCGTGATTTTTGGACCCGGCTATCGCGCAAAGTGATCGTACAAATCTTCAGGAGGAGTTCCATGCCCAAAAATTTCACCGAAGTGGGAATCCTGCTTGCCCTCGTGCTGCTGGCCACGGGCGTTGCCGTCATCGCCCAGCAGCGTCGGGCGGCGGCGTCCGCCGCGGCATCCCAGGGAACGAGCGGCGAATGGCTGCGAGGCATTCCCTCGGGCAAGACGCGCGTTGTGGATCTTACCTATGCTCTCAGCGCAACCACTCCCGCCTGGCCCGGAGACGTCGAGCCATTCAAGGCCACCATCAACGCCTCTCCGGAAAAAGACGGCTACTTCACGCGAAAATTTGCCATGCTTGAGCATTACGGCACGCACATGGATGCTCCGGCGCATTTTCCTCCGGGCAAGCTCACCGTCGATCAAATTACCGTCAAGCATTTCTTCGGCCCTGCCGTTGTGTTGGATGTGCGCGAACAAGCCGCGAAGGATGTGGATTATCTTCTCTCAACTGCCGATGTCGAACGCTGGGAATCCGCGCATGGGAAAATTCCCGAAGGCGCCATCGTGCTCCTGCGCACGGGGTGGTCCACCCGCTGGCCCGATGAAAAACGCTATCGCAACATGGGTGATACGAAAACCATGCACTTCCCCGGATATTCTCTCGAAGCCGCGAAATTTTTGGCCGCGCGCAAAGTGAGCGGCCTCGGTACGGACACAATGAGCATCGACATTGGCGCGTCCAAGAATTACGAAGTTCACAGCTTCGCGCTCCCGGCCGGTCTCTACCAACTTGAAAATCTTGCCGACCTCAGCGCGTTGCCCGAATCCGGCGCATTCATCATCGCCGCTCCCATAAAACTCGAGGGTGGGTCCGGCGGACCCTGCCGCGTCTTCGCCATCCTGCCCGGTCAAAGCTGAATGGAATTGCGTTCGAGGGCCAGCAGACGATTGACGATCATTAGGTTTTGCGAAGATCGGTGCCGCGGCTTAATCTTTTGGCACGTACTTTGAGCCATATTGGCGCAGCAGCACGGTATGCTTTGACTTTTCGACTCTCCGCCTCTTAGACTCACTAGACCATGGCCTACGGCTCACGAACCTATGGCGGCTATCGTTTCAACTGGCGCGGCCTGCTCACTCCCGCAATCAAGACAATCCTGATTGCCTGCACCGCGGTATTCCTGATTCAGACCATCGCGCAGTTATTGGGAGGGAATACCGAAAGGCTGATCTTGCTCTACTTCGGCCTGGTTCCTTATCTCGTCGTACATGGGTTCGTCTATCAGCTCTTCACCTATTTGTTTCTGCACGGCGGATTATTCCACTTGCTCATCAATATGTTCGTGCTGTGGATGTTTGGCGCGGACATCGAGCGGGCCTGGGGCAAGAAACGCTTTTTCTTTTATTACTTCTTGTGCGGCGTGGGCGCTGGAATTATCAATGTGATTGTCAAAGTCGCACTGGACCCGAAAGGTAACGCTGGCGCTTTTCAGCCGACCATCGGCGCCTCCGGCGCAATCTACGGTGTTCTGATTGCCGCCGCGGTTCTCTTTCCCGACCGCGAAATTTGGCTGATTCCGTTTCCCATTACGCTGCCCATGAAAGCCTATGTGGCGATCATGGTGGCCATCGAGTTCTTCGGCACTCTGGGCTCCACCGGCGACAATGTCAGTCACGTCTGCCACCTTGGCGGCATGCTGGTTGGATACCTCTATCTGCGCCGTGGAAATTTCTTCTTCGGCATTCGCAACCGCTATTCGGATTGGAAGCGCCGCCGCCTGAAGCGCAAATTCGAAGTTTACGTCCGCGACCACAAGGAAAAACCTCCCTCGCAGCCCGGCAGTTGGGTCAACTAAAAATCATTGGAAAGTGGTTTTGCAAATTCCGTTTCCATTATTTCTGTCCGCGGCCTCGGCGCCTCCGCGGCAACCACGCACTCTACTCTTGCAAAATCGCTCTTCGCAGAATCTCCCTCGGCACATTCGCCCCAGTAACCAACATCACTACGCTCTTCCCTTCGAATTCGCGCCCGCTCGCGAGCAACGCAGCCGTGGCCGCCGCGCCCGCTGGTTCGGCAACGATGTGTTCCTCGAATAGCAGCCAGCGAACCGCGCGAACCATATCTTCGTCGCTCACCACTCTCATATCGTCGGCCAGTTTCCCCAGTTCTCGGACGTTCGATTCAGTTGTCGTGCGCGTCGCCAGTCCATCGGCAATGGTATCTGCGGCATCCGTATGCATCGCGCGGCGCGCTTTCCACGACAGGTAATAGGCGGGAGCGCCCGCTGCCTGTACCCCAACAATTTGAATTCCGGCTTTCTGATGCTTGGCGGCGAACGCAACTCCACGAATTAAGTTGCTGTCTCCCACGGGAATAAGAATCGCGCCGGCCCGCGGCAATTGCTCCAGAATTTCGCAGCCAATGGTGGCTGCCCCCGCGCAGATGTCCGGATCATCCACGTCAACCAGCAAGGGCCAGCCTCTCTCCCGCGCAAATTCGGCGGCGTGCTGGCGGCTTTCTTCCAGGTCCCGGCCGGCTTCGAAAATTTGCGCGCCAAGCTGCGCGATTCGCGCGCGTTTCACTGGGTTCGGATTTTCAGGAAGGAAAATTGCCGCCGGCAGGCTAAATTGCCGCGCCGCGTACGCCACTCCGGCGCCATGGTTTCCCGTGCTGCTGGTGACCACTCCTTCCAGCCGCCCTCGTTCTTTCCGGCGCCAAATCGCGTTCAGCGCACCGCGCACTTTAAACGACCCGGCCGGATTGTCGCATTCCAGTTTTAGATAAACGTCGGCGCCAGATGCGTCACTCAGCGAGGGAGCGGGGATCAGACGAGTCGGTAAGAGGTATTCGCGCAGCCGGATTCTCGCCTGCTCGACTTCGGAGAAATTCATAGCCTATTCGATGCGCTAGCCCTTCACGCGATGCAAACGCATCAGGTTTGTGGTGCCGCGCGTCCCGATCGGCGTGCCGGCGATGATGCCGACCACGTCTCCGCGGCCCACCAGTTTTTCCTCCAGCAGCCGCCGCTCGGCAATCTTCGTCAGTTGGTCCAAGTCTTTCACCGGGGCGATGGTTCGCGGCAGCACGCCCCACAGAAGGCTGATCCGCCGCCGCGTTTCCTGGTTCGGCGAAAAGGCCACGATGGGCGCGCGCGGGCGGTATTTCGAGACCAGGCGCGCGGAACCGCCGGTCTCCGTGAACACCGCGATCACTTTCATTTTCAATTCCTCGGCCGCGTGGCAAATCGCTTCGGCAATCGCCTCGTTGATCAGCAATTCACCCAGGGGCATTGGGCGCGGCTGGTCCACCACGCTGGCTTCCGCTTCACGGATGATGCGATCCATCATGGCCACCGATTCGAACGGATAGCGGCCCACGGCCGTTTCTCCCGACAGCATCAGCGCGTCGCTGCCGTCGAAGATCGCGTTCGCCACGTCGGAGGCTTCCGCGCGAGTGGGGCGCGGATTTTCGGTCATTGAATCGAGCATCTGCGTGGCCGTAATCACCGGAATTCGAAGATCGCGCGCCCGCCGGATAATGTATTTCTGCACCACCGGAACTTTTTCCGGGCTCATTTCCACGCCCAGATCCCCGCGGGCCACCATCACGCCGTCCGCGACTTTCAATATTTCGTCGAGATTTTCAATCGCTTCCGGCTTCTCCAGTTTTGCGATCACCGGCGTATCCTGCCCGGCGCGCGCGATCGCTGCTTTCGCCGCGCGCACATCCGCCGCGCTGCGCACGAAGCTGATGGCCACGTAGTTGATCCCCAGCCCCAGCGCAAAAACCAGGTCCTTGCGGTCTTTCGGCGTAAGCGAGGGCACTTTCAGCTTCACGCCCGGCAAATTGATCCCGGCGTGCTGGCCCAACTCGCCGCCGTTTTTCACCTGGCAGATCACGTCGTGTCCGCGGATGGATTCCACGTGCAGCGCAATTTCGCCGTCCGAGAGCAGGATGCGATCGCCCTTGTGAACCTCCCGGGGCAACTGCCGGAAAATTGTATTCACGCGTTCCGCGGTGCCGATGATCTTTTCGGTGGTGATCACGAACTTCTGCCCCGCGTGCAGGAAAACCTTCTTGCCGCCTTCCAGTTCCCCGGTGCGGATTTTCGGGCCCTGCAGATCGGCCAGGATGGCCATGGGCTTTTCGTGCACGATCGAAGCCTGTCGAATTGCCTTGATTCGATCCGCGTGTTCCTGGTGCGTGCCGTGCGAAAAATTCAGCCGCGCTACGTCCATCCCGGCGCGGATCAGGCGGTCCACTCCGCCGGGGGAAGACGTGGCCGGGCCAATCGTGCAAACTATTTTTGCCCGGCGGATTGTTTTCTGCTCTCGATTCATTTTGGGCTCTTTTCAGGGGCTTAACAGCGAATCAGTTTACGGTAGCGAGGGGTACCGCGCATCACAGTGGCATTAATAATACATCCCAACGATGCTGGAGCCTACTTGGAAACTGCGAATGACGAAACCACCTGGTACAGAAAATCGATTCCCTTTTGGAACGAAGCAACCGGGATTCGTTCGTTGTCGCCGTGCATTCTCCGCAGATCATCTTCCGCCAGCGGAAAGGGCAGCAGCCCGTAGGCCTGCACGCTGCGCAGACGCAGCGGAGCCGAATCGGTGGCGCCCGTGGACATCATCGGCACCGCGATGCTCCCCGGGAATTCTCGAATGGCGGCCTGCTCGATCATCCGGTAAAAATCCGTCTCCAGCGACGAAGAGGGCGCCGCGCCCCGCGCGCTGGCCTGCACCTCGAACTGGATTTCCGGATCGTCCACCAGTGTTTTCAGCTTGGCCACCAGCGGATCGATCATGTCGCCGGGCAGCAGGCGAATATTCAGCGTTGCTTTCGCTTCCGAGGGAACTACATTCTCGCGAAACCCGCTTTGAAAAATTGTCGGCGCGATGCTGGTGCGCAAAGTGGAATTCCATACGGGATTCTGATCGGAAAGGAATCGCGCCGCGTGGTCGCCGCGATCCGGCGTTTCCAGCGCGCGCATCCACTTGCTGATCTCCTCGTTTTCAATCTTCGAGATCTGCTCGAAATAGACCCGCGTGACCGAGTTCAATTGCCAGGGCGTCACGTAATTGCCGATTTTCTCGATGGCCGCCGAAAGATGAACGATCGCATTGTCTTTCAGCGGAATCGACGCGTGCCCCGAAGTCCCCTTGGCGGTCACGATCACGTTCACCGGAATCTTTTCGCTCGCCTGGATTCCCACCCATTGCACTCTGCCGTCTTTGACGAACACCCGGCCGCCCTCATTCAGCGCGAAGCCGGCCGCAATTTTGTCCCAATGTTTTTGCACCGCGAAGTCGATCCCAAAATCGCCGCCTGCTTCTTCGTCCCCTTCCGCCAGCAGGATAATGTCGCGAGTCAGGCGTACTTGCGCCCGCTTCAGCGCCACCAGCACGGCCACGTTGGCGATGGTCATGCCTTTATCGTCAATCGCCCCGCGTCCGTAGAGATATCCATCCTTCAACACGGCGCCAAATGGATCGACGGTCCATTTGTCTTTTTGCACTCCGACCACGTCCATGTGCCCCATCAGCAGCAGCGCTCGCGAAGAATCCGGCATGGCGCTGGAGCTCAACCGCGCCACCAGAATCCCGCGGCCGGGCGCGCTTTGGATGATTTCAGAAGGGATCCCTTCCCGTTGCAGGATGTCCGCCAGGTATTTCGCTGCTGCCAGCTCATTCCCGGGCGGATTCGACGTATTGATCCGGATCAGTCCCGCCAGCCAGTCCAGCGCTTCCGTGGATATTTTGCTTAAATCAGCCGATGCCGACACCGGCTGAGCCTGTGCCGCGGCGGACCTTGCCCCCGCCATCGCGATAAAAAGAAACAAGACAAGAAACCGGCTAAGCGCGCGCGCCATTCTCCGCTCCCCCAGGAAAGATAAAAGGAATCCTTCGGCCCACAAACATTCATATTATCATGCGGTCCCGGGCCCATTGGGCGCTCGGGCCGCGGACTGGTGCGCAATCGGCAATGCGGCCAAGGTGCCCAATGCGATTGACCATCCTTGCGGGCCGTGGCAGCATCAATGATTTAGAGGGGTTCCAATGCTTACACGATTTACCGCGGTGAAGGCTGTGCTCCTGGCCCTGCTGGTGGTGGCGCTGGCCGTGCCCCCGGACAGCTTGAAGGCTTTTTCCGGACAGGAGGGCCCCCAGAAGGCGCCCCCCGATCCGCAATCACAAGGCCAGCAAAGGCCCACGGTCGATCCGAGCCAGAAACAGAAGAAGCCGGAATATTCCATCCAGGTGGAATCGCCCCTGGTCCAGGTGGACGCCGTGGTCACCGACCAGGACGGAAACATCCTCACCGGATTGAAGAAGGAAAATTTCCGCGTGTCTGAGGACGGCGAGCCGCAGCAGATCACCAATTTTTCGCCCACCGACGCGCCCATCACCGTGGTTATGCTGATGGAGTTCAGCAAGCTCGGCTATTCCATCTTCGCCTATACCGCCAAGTATTGGGCTACTGATTTCATCAGCCATCTCAAGAAGGAAGATTGGCTTGCTTTCAAAACGTTCGACATGAAGACGCATCTGGAAGTTGACTTCACGCAGAACAAACAGGAAGTCCAGCAAGCCATCTACCGGCTTTATTTCCCCGGTTTCTCGGAAGCGAATTTATTCGACGCTCTGGCCGAGACGCTGGACGAAATGAAGGACGTGAAAGGCAAGAAGGCTGTTCTTCTGCTGTGTTCCGGGCTCGATACTTTCAGTAAGCATACTCTCGACCAGACTCTCAAGCTCGTGAAGCAAACCGATGTGACTATCTTCGGCGTCGGCGTGGCGCAGCAATTAGTCGAATATCAGGACTCGCGCGGGCAAATGGGGGCATCCAGCCGCATGAATTATCTGCAGGGACAGAACCAGCTCAGCACTTTCACGCGAATGACCGGGGGCTACGCTTGGTATCCGCAATTTGACGGACAAATCCCCGAAATCTTCGAAACCGTCGCCGCGTTCCTGCGCAACCAGTACACCATCGGTTTCATTCCCACCAATCAAAATAACGACGGGAAATATCATAAGCTCAAAGTCGAGGTGGTGGATGATGCCGGACAGCCATTGATTTATACCAACGCCAAGGGCAAAAAGCGGAAAATCGTCGTCTACGCTCGCGAAGGCTTCACCGCCCCCGTCAGTTCGGTCAGCGATTAGCGAATCGTCCGGGAATTTGTGACGAGTGATTCACTTCTTGTTGCTGCGCGTCTTCGCCGTAAAATTTCGCGTCCATCCCGGCGTTGAAACCTCAGCTACAAATCACCATCGCTCTAAACCCCGCTTCATAAAGGGTTTTTAGGGGGTCGGAGCTTCAGCTCCGGCATCAGGGAGCCCATAAGAATTGGGCTTTAGCCCCTGAAGACAGGCTGAGAAACCTGCCCAACTATTCAGGGAATTGCTCTAATATCCTCGATTCAGGTCCACCCGGTTCAGCAATTCGCGCCCGCTGAACCAGCGCTCCAGATTTTCCACCACCAGCGCCGTTTGCCGCTCCCAAAGATGATCGCTCGCCGAGCTCACATGCGGCGTCAGGAAAAGATTCTCCAGCTTCCAGAGTGGGCTCCTGGGCGGCAGCGGTTCCGAATCCGCAACGTCGAGCGCCGCCCCCGCGATCACGTGCCTCCTCAGCGCGTCCACCAGCGCCGCCTCATTTACCAGCGTTCCCCGCGCCACATTCACCAAATAGGCCGTCGGCTTCATCAACGCGAACTGCCGCGCGCCCATCAGATGATGCGTGCCGGGCGTTTCCGGCGCCGCCAGCACCACGAAATCCGCCTCCGGCAGCACTCGATCGAGTTCGCTTACCGGCATAATGCGTTCCAACAGCTTGGAATTGCTCCGGCCCGATTGCGTAACCGCCCAGATCTTCATCCCCAGCGGCTTGGCGCGTTTGGCGACTTCCTGGCCGATCGCGCCGAATCCGGCCAATAGCAGCACGGAGCCCTTCATCTCGCGCGGCCGCACCTCGGCGTCCCAGATTTCTTGCTGCGCCCACAGTCTCTTGCCTTGGGCGCGAAAGCAATCCGGAAACCGCCGCGCCAGCGCAATCAGCGCGCCCAGGGTGTGCTCGGCCATGGGGATCGCGTGCACGCCGCTCGCATTGGTCACCACGATGCCGCTGCTGCGCAGTTCGGGATACGTCAACTGCGCGATTCCCGACGCGGTCGAATGAATCCATTTCAATTTGCGGGTATAGGCGAATTGCTTCGGACGAATGGAGTACCCGACGAAAATGTCCGTGTGCGGCAATTCGTGAGCCAGAAGATCGAGGTTCTGCAGATGGATGACGGTCATCTTGGGCCAGTGCCGCCGCAACTCGCTGGCGAACTCTGCCGGCGGCCGCCACAAGGTGAACGGATGCCAAACGCAAATCACCAGCTTCGTATCCGCTGGTGATGGCCGTCGTTTTGACGTCGCATGAATCATTTCGAAAGGGCGGTGGATCCCAAGTCAATTGCGTCCCAAAGAGCTCTTCCAATTTCGAGTATCAATTGGAACTGCCGTACGCCGTCATTCCGAGGGCCGATTTCGCCCGAGGAATCCCGAGCAATCTGTCATTTATCTTCCTATCGTTCACTTCCCATTCTCATCCCCTCAAATCCCGCCCCGTCATTTCCTTCGGTTGCGGAACTCCCAGCACGCCCAGCAAAGTCGGCGCAATATCCTGCAGGGCGCCGCCCTCGCGCAACCGCAGCGCTCCATCGTTCGTCGCCAGAATCAGCGGCACCGGATTCGTCGTGTGATACGTATGCGGCCCGCCGGTCACGGGATCGATCATCGTTTCCGCATTGCCGTGATCGGCGGTGATAATCCACGCTCCTCCGCGCGACCACAGCGACTGGTAAATCCGGCCCAGGCATTCGTCCACCGCTTCCACCGCCTTGATCGTCGCTTCCAGTTTCCCCGAATGCCCCACCATGTCCGCGTTCGCAAAATTCATCACGATCGCGTCGAATTCGCCTTTCTCAATCGCGTTGATCACTCCGTCCGCGATCCCCGCCGCCGACATTTCTGGTTTCAAATCATACGTGGGCACTTTGGGAGAAGGCACCAGCAGCCGCTCCTCGCCCGGAAACGGCTTCTCGACGCCGCCATTGAAGAAGTAAGTTACGTGCGCGTATTTCTCCGTCTCCGCTACGCGCAGGTTCTTGAAGTTCATCTGGCCGAATACTTGCGCCAGAATCTGTTCCAGCTTTGCCGACCCGATCACATAACGCAGCCACGGCCAGTTTTTTTCATACTGCGTCATGGCCACAAAACACAGGTCTATGGGCCGCTGCGGATCGCTGAACTGGCTGAAATTCGGCTCCACCAGCGCCCGCGTGATTTGCCGGGCGCGATCGGCGCGGAAATTGAAGAAGATCACCGCATCTTCGCCGCGAATCAGCCCGCGAGGCGCCGCCGGTTTGCCCGGAGCGCCTTCGGTGGTAATCGTGATCGGAACGATGAATTCGTCCGTCACGCCTTTCTCGTAGCTGGCCTGCACCGCCGCAACGGGATCGGGCGATTTGTTCTCCGAATCGCCATGAACCATCGCGCGATAGGCCTTCTCGATGCGTTCCCACCGGTTGTCGCGATCCATTGCGTAGTAGCGCCCGATCACTGTGGCAATTTGCCCGGTGCCGTATTCGCGCATTTTCTGTTCGAGCTGGCGCAGGTAATCGACGCCGCTGTTCGGCCCCGTGTCGCGGCCGTCCATGAAGCAGTGGACGAACACTCGCTCCACTTTGTTTTCGCGCGCCATCCGCAGCAGCGCGAGCAGGTGAAGAATATGCGAGTGCACCCCGCCGTCGCTCACGAGTCCCATCAGGTGCAACTGGCGCTCGCGGCCTCGCTTCATCGCTTCCAGCAGCAGCGGCTGCCGGTAAAATTCGCCGCTGGCGATCAGTTCGTCCACGCGCGTAATGTCCATGTGCACGATTCGCCCCGCGCCCATATTCAGGTGGCCCACTTCGCTGTTGCCCATTTGGCCCTCGGGCAGTCCCACGAATGGCCCCGAGGTGTGGATCAATGTGTTCGGGAATTTTTTGAACAGCGCGTCGTAGTTCGGCTTCCGCGCGAGAAAGATTGCATTGCCCTTCGTCACCGGGGAATAGCCCCAGCCATCCAGGACGGTCAGCACAATTGGTTTCGGCCGTTTCGGCATCGCCCGTCAGAATACACGGGGCCGCGCCGGAGTCCAAGAGTAGAGAGGTGAAAGAATCGAAGAGCGATTCCAGAATTGCATTTAATTGGCCGGCGGAGGGAGGGCCTTTACGCTGGCGATTTTTGCTCCGAGGAATTTTCCATTGCGGTCGAATTCAAATGCCACACTGAGCTGCCCCACGTGCGCGCACGCATGGCACTTGCTCAAGATATAGGGAACCACGAACCGCTGCCGGCCACTCGCCGTTTTGCCGGCGGTGATGAACTTCATCCCGTCTCTGTCGCCGGGAAAAACAATCAGGTTCGGTTCCGTTTTCAGCAGCGCGGCATATTGCGGATTCTTCGCCAGTTCCGCTTTTCCGGGCACCAGCTTGTAATCATCCACATCCACGATATTCGGCGTTCCGTTGACCAGCAGGCAGCCCTGATTCTCATTCGCGCGGTAGACGTAGTAGACGAACGCGATATCCACTTTGCCCGTATCCCTGAAATCGCGCATGAACCCGTTGTTTTCGATTGCGTGCATGAACGCCACCGCCGGCGCCGGCGCTCCGCCCTTTTTCATCTGTTCCACAAAGCATGCCGAAACTTCCAGCCCCTTCTTCATGTCGCAAGCCGCTCGCGCCATCTGCATCTGGGTCATCCCCGGCTGATAGAGCGCGCTCGCGTCAAACTTCTGCGCGACCGGGGCCTGCGCTGCCACTCCCATCGCCCCCGCAAACAGAATCAATGCCCACAATTTCATTCTTCGCATCTCCCTGGCCATAAACAACCCCCATGTAGCGCCGGCCTTCAGGCCGGCATCTTTCTTTCGCTTTTCCGATAACATTCAACTCAAAATCAAAAACTGCCAGCCTGAAGGCTGGCGCTACAAGGTCTACTTATGCGGTGCCAGCGCTTTGCGCCCTGGAAATTTCGCGGCGGCGCCAATCTGCTCCTCAATTCGCAACAACTGATTGTATTTGCAAACGCGGTCGGTGCGCGACGCCGATCCGGTCTTGATCTGGCCGGTGCCCATGGCCACCACCAGTTCGGCGATAAACGTATCTTCCGTTTCTCCGGAACGGTGCGACACAATCGAAGCGTAGCCGGCCTTGCGCGCCATCTCGATGGCTTCAATGGTTTCCGTCACGCTGCCGATTTGATTCAGCTTGATCAAAATCGCATTCCCAATTTTTTCGGAAATTCCCCGCGCGAAGATTTTCGGGTTGGTCACGAAAATATCGTCGCCCACCAGCTGGATTTTCCCGCCAAGCTGCTTGGTCAATAGTTTCCAGCCCGGCCAATCGTTTTCGGACATCCCGTCTTCCAGCGAAACAATCGGAAATTGCCGCACCCAGCTATCCCAGAACTCCACCATCTGCTCCGAGGAGCGCACCGAGTTATCGGATTTCTTGAAAATATATTTCCCGCTGGCCCGGTCGAAAAACTCGCTCGAAGCCGGATCGAGCGCAATGGCCACTTGCGCGCCAGGCTTGAAGCCGGCCTCGGTGATCGCTTCCAGCACGCGCTCGATGGCCTCGTCGTTCGATTTCAGGTTCGGCGCGAACCCCCCTTCATCGCCCACGGCGGTGGAATATCCGTGCTTCTTCAGCACCGCTTTCAGGCTGTGAAACACTTCCACGCCCCAGCGCAGCGCCTCATGGAAGCTGGGCGCGCCCACCGGCATGGCCATGAATTCCTGCACGTCCACAGAATTATCCGCATGCGCGCCGCCGTTCAGGATATTCATCATCGGGACCGGCAGCGTGCGCGCGGAGCGGTCGCTCGAATATTTCGCCAGGTATCGATACAGCGGTTCGCCTTTTTGCGCCGCGGCGGCGCGGGCCGCGGCCATGGACACAGCCAGAATCGCATTCGCGCCCAGCTTGCCCTTGTTCGGCGTGCCATCCAGCTCGATCATGCGCCGGTCCAGCGCTCGCTGATCGGACGCATCCATTCCGGCGACACCTTTTGCGATCGCCGTGTTCGCATTGGCCACCGCCTTCAATACTCCTTTGCCCTGGAAACGCGACTGATCGCCGTCGCGCATTTCGAGCGCCTCGTGCTCCCCGGTGGATGCGCCGGACGGCACCGCCGCGCGTCCAATCGCGCCGCCTGCCAGGATCACATCCGCTTCCACGGTTGGATTGCCGCGCGAATCGATAATTTCGCGGGCGACCACCCGTGCAATTTTCATCGGTGAGGATTTAGACGAGGCTCTCGTCTTTGCTCTGCCGGTTTTCTTCGATCGGGAACTCGCGGCACGCTTGGCCATGGTGCGCTCTCCTTTTATCAGGACCCGGAACTATACAGAAAAAGGCTGAACAAGAAAATGAAGCATTGGCAATGTTCGGTGAAATGGGCCGGTGGCCGGCGCCGGTGATCGATGATGTGTGGCCCGATGAATTGGCGCGGAGCGGTTTTATTCCGGCTCTTCGATCATCGATTCTTCCCGGACCACCACCGTCACCCCGCCTTCGCTCACGTGATATCGCGCGCGGTCGGCTTCCGGATCTTCGCCAATCACCGTGCCTTCGGGCAGATTCACATGGCGGTCGATGATCGCGCGGCGCACCCGCGAATGGCGGCCGATATTCACATGGTTAAAGATGATCGAATCTTCCACTTCGCAGTAACTGTTCACCCGGACGTCCAGTCCAACCACCGACCGGCTGATGCGCCCGCCCGAAATAATCGACCCTCCCGCCACGATCGAATCGATCGCCGTGCCCGTGCGGTCGGGGTCGGCGAAAACAAATTTCGCCGGCGGATATTGTTGCTGCCAGGTCGCCAGCGGCCAACTCTTGTCGTAAAGGTTAAACACCGGCGAGACGCTCACCAGGTCCATGTTCGCTTCGTAGTATGCGTCGAGCGTTCCCACGTCCCGCCAGTAGGATGTTTCCTTCTTGTTTTCATCCCGGAAGTTATAGGCGTATACGCGATACTTCTCCACGATCCGCGGCAGGATGTTATGCCCGAAATCGTGCGAGGAATTCGGATCCTCGGCATCGGCGATCAGGATGGGCACAAGCAATTGCGTGTTGAACAGATACACGCCCATCGAAGCGTTCGTCTTTTTTGGATTAAGATGCGAGGGCTTCGGTTTCTCGGGCTTCTCCTGGAATCCCACCACCCGCCACTGCTTGTCCGTTTCCAGAATTCCGAACCGTTTGGAAGCCTCTTCGGCGTTCATTTCGATGGTTGCCACCGTAACATCCGCGCCGGATTCCGCGTGCTGCTCCAGCATCTTCTGGTAATTCATCTTGTAGATGTGGTCGCCGGAGAGAATGAAGACGTAATTCGATTGTTCGCTGCCGATGGAATAAATGTTCTGGTACACGGCGTCCGCGGTGCCTTGATACCAATGCGCGGAAACCCGCATTTGCGGCGGCAGAATCTCGATAAAATCACCCACGCCCATCAGCGACGACCAGCCCCGCCGGATGTGACGGTTCAGGCTCAATGCCTTATACTGGGTTAGAACGAAGACCCGCCGCAGGTCGCTGTTCAGGCAGTTCGACAGGGTCATGTCGATGATTCGATACACGGCGCCGAAGGGCACCGCCGGTTTGGCGCGGTCCCGCGTTAGCGGCCACAAGCGCTCGCCCTGGCCTCCCGCTAGAAGCACGGCGATCACGCTTTTCATCGACGGCATAAATCTTCCTGGGAGCGGCCTTCCTGGCCGGCTCCGAAGGGTGCCATTGTACCAGCAACCCCTGCCGCGCTACAGGCTTATGAGCAGCTTCCAGCCGGTAGCAGGCTGTATAATGACGTTTCCACAACCTACTTCGAGTTGCAGCAGGACCAATTTTGCTTGACTTTCGGCTAATGCTCCGATAGAAGAAGCAGTCAATTGCCGGTAAAGGTGTGTGCCGGTGCGGACAGACCATTTCTGACAAAACGGTTCCAACCAACAACGAACGGGGGGTGAATCACGCGTGGCTGAAGTCATTATCCAAGAGGGCGAGTCCCTGGAAAACGCTCTCCGGCGCTTCAAACGTAAGGTGCAATCCGCTGACATCATCAAGGAAATCAAGCGGCATAGCTACTACATGAAGCCCGGGGAGAAGAAACGCGCCAAGGCGGCTCTCTCACGCAAGCGCCTCCGGAAGAAGCAACGCCGGGAGCTCGATTAGGCGGCCCGGTTCTGTGGCAGGTTCTGTGGTTACATCGGACCAGCTCGGGTGCAGTCGGCCAGCGGGAACCGCAGGGCGTCTCCGGGGTGCCGCGTTGTCTGACATGGAAAGCATCGCTCTCTGTCCTCTCCCAGCAAGGTCTCGGAGCAGCGAATGGAATATCACGATAAAGTCCTGAAGTGCGCCGAATGCAGTGCGGAGTTCGTTTTCACCGCGGGCGAGCAGATGTTTTTCGCCGACAAGGGCTTCAAGAATGAGCCCAAGCGGTGCAAAGCCTGCAAGACGACTCGCGCAAACGGCATGAGTTCCGGCTCGGGCGGTACCCAGCGAGTCGAAACCAAAACCGTTTGCTCGCAATGCGGGAAGGAAACAACGGTGCCCTTCAAGCCGACTCAAGGGCGTCCCGTGTATTGCCGCGAATGCTTCCAGCAGCGGCGATCCATGGGTGCCGGCGCGTCTGCTTAACCGCGCGTTGCCCTGCCTGGCTTTCAGGTAGTGGACAACTCCGAACTCTCCGCCAGGAATTCGGTGGCGGCCGTGCAGACCCGTCCGCAGTCTGAGGTTAGCTCGTGTAGCGCCGGGCTTCAGCCCCGGCATCTTTCTTTTGCTCTTGCTCTACACTCCCACCCTAAGTAGCGCCGACCCTATAGGCCGGAAGCTCTTATCGGGATTCGTCCCGACAAATTAGACATGTAGCGCCGGCTTTCAAGCCGGCATCTTTCTTTTTGCTGGCTTATTCCTCGAGCTTCCTGATCTCTTCTACCCCGCGCTCGCGCCCTTCGCCGGCACAATCCCCCGCAGCGCCGCAAGAAACGCTTCCATTTCCGGCCGCGTCCCCATCGAAACGCGCAGCCAGTTTCCCATCGAAGGGAATTTCCTGCCCACCCAGATTCCTTGTTCCCGGAATTGCGGAATCAGCGGCTGGACGTCTCCGCCCACATCGATCATCAGGAAATTTGCTTGCGAAGGAATAAATTTCCGCCCGTCCTTGCTCAATTCCTCGCAAAGCCAGCGGCGCGTCCCGTTGATCAATTCCCGGTTGCGCGCCACGTTCCCCGTGTCGGCCAAACTCGCCACCGCCGCCGGACACACGGCCGCATTGGCATTGCTCCACAGAACCTGCGGGCGCATCAGCGCCATGGTTTCCTTCGCGCCCACCGCGTAACCCAGCCGCATTCCCGCCATTCCGTAAACTTTCGAAAACGTGCGCGCCACAATCAGGTTGGGATGTTTGCCGATCCAGGGCAGCACCGTGCCGTACTGGGGATCGTCTGCAAAATGATAGTAAGCCTCGTCCACCAGGATAATCGTCGACGCCGGAACCTTTTCGACAAACGCCGCGAGTTCGTCCATCGTCACGATCGTCCCTGTCGGATTATTCGGATTGCAGATGTATACGAGCCCGGTTTGCGCCGTGCACGCGGCGGCGATGGCGGGCAAATCGAAACGGTGATCCGCCGTCAGCGGAACCGTCTTGGTATTCGAATGCAGCACGCTCGCAAACCGCAGCACCGCTTCAAAAGTCGGCTCGGCCGTCACCACATTCTTCTCGGGAGTCAGAAAAGCCGCATCCGAAACGCGCAGAATCTCCGTCGACCCGCATCCCAGCACGATATTTTCCGCATCCACCTTGTGGTGCTGGGCAATGGCGTCGCGGATCTGCTCTTCCACGCTATCGGGGTAGCGCGAGGCTATCCGCTCGGATTGCGTGATCGCTTCCAGCGCCCTGGGCGATGGACCATAAGGATTCTCGTTCGAATCGATCTGGACCATCGTCGCGGCCATATTCGCCGGCCGCTTCGCGTGTTGAGCCGCCGCCCTCAGCAAATTCGGCGCGGCCACTGCCGCAGCTGCGGCGGTCCCCACCACTCGAGCAAATTCACGGCGCGAAACAAGCGGACTTTTCATCTCACCCTCCCACAATCGTTCGCCGCGATTATCCGCCCCCCATCCATCCAGCGCAAGCGCCAGCTCCGGCACGTGTTGCCCCATGTAGCGCCAGGCTTAGTCGTCCCGACGGGTTTTGTCGGGAAGCCCGGCATCTCTCCTTCCCCTGTAGGGTCCGCCTTCCCAGCCCGCGGAAAAATCCAACCGGGGTCATTCCGATCCCGCTCCTGCGGGAGAGGAATCCAGAGTAAATCCCAAATACCTGAGCAAATGAAAGATATGTCGGATCCTGCGCGTAACGCCCTCCATCTGTCATAATCCCCAACGCCACCCAGGAGGCGCCCATGCCGCGCAAAAATAAAAAATCCCCAAAGAAAGCCAGCCGCCCCAAAAAATCCGCCGCCAAAATCACCCAATCCCCCGACTTCAACGACCGCACCCTCCGCGCCCACCTCGCCAAAAATCTCGACGCCGATACCGCCCACGTAAATTTCGACAAAACCATCATCGGCTGGCCCGAAGCAGCCCGCGGCGTCAAGCCCGCCGGCTCGCCGCACTCCGCCTGGGAGTTGCTCGAACACATGCGACTTGGCCAATGGGACATCCTGGAATTCATCGTCAATCCCAAGCACGTCTCCCCCCCGTGGCCGTCCGGCTACTGGCCCGCAACGGATGCTCCTCCCACTAAGGAAGCCTGGGAGAAAAGCATCGAAAATTTCCGCAGCGACTTGCAAGCGATGCGCGATTTGATCTCCAACCCCAAAACCGATCTCTTCGCCAAAATCCCCCACGGCACGGGCCAATCCATCCTCCGCCAAGCCCTGCTCCTCGCCGACCACAACTCCCATCACCTCGGCCAACTGGTCCTTCTCCGCCGCCTCCTCGGCGCCTGGCCCCCGCAATAATCGTGCGTCGCGCCAAAATTCCCGCACCGCTCCTCAGCTTCTCCCCGTCTGTGTAGCGCCGGGCTTCAGCCCGGCACCCGGCGGGTGCCGTACTCTTTGACGTCTTAGAGTTCGGTCTTTGACTTGCTTTCTGGTTTGCGCTCGGCCTTCGTCGATGGACTGCTGAAGTTCCACTATCCGAGAAGCTTTCTTCCTCGCTATCTTCAGAATTATCGAAGTGAACTGCCAGATTCGAGTGGCGGTAGTGGGTCGGTTTGCAGTGGCACAGGCACTCTTGGCTGTGCACCCACCGAATGCCCGAACTTTCGCGCACAGGCAAGAGTACCTGCGCCACGAAAACCGGCCGGAATAAGCAAACTGACCCACTACCCAAGTGGCAATCACCTTGACCATTACATTCGCTTAGGCGAATATAGTTGATATTCCGGTCCCTGAGCCGCAAGCGAATGGACCTCGAAGACAGCAGAAAAAGGTCAGCAGAACATGGCAAATACGCAGGGTACTTCCCGACTTTCTTTCCTGGACCGCTTTCTAACCGTTTGGATCTTCGTCGCGATGGCTGGGGGCGTCGCCGCGGGTTTCCTGGTGCCCGGAATCGTTCCCTTTCTGAACCGCTTTAGCGTGGGAACCACCTCCATCCCCATCGCCATCGGACTCATCCTCATGATGTATCCGCCGTTCGCCAAAGTGAAGTATGAGGAGATGGGAAGGGTATTCACCCACCGCAAAGTCCTGGTCCTTTCGCTGATTCAGAATTGGGTGGTGGGGCCGCTGCTCATGTTCGCTCTGGCGATTCTTTTTCTCCGCGACAAACCGCAGTACATGACGGGGCTCATCGTGATCGGGCTCGCCCGCTGCATTGCCATGGTGATCGTCTGGAACGACCTGGCCCGGGGCGATCGTGAATATGCCGCCGGCTTGGTGGCGTTCAACTCGATCTTCCAGGTTCTGTTCTTCTCGGCCTATGCGTATTTCTTCCTCGCCGTGTTGCCGCAATGGTTGGGAATGACCGCGGTTCAGGTGAACATCTCCATCGGCGGCATCGCACGAAGTGTTTTCATTTATCTCGGTATTCCGTGCCTCGCGGGTTTCCTGACGCGGTTCGTGCTTACCCGCGTGAAAAACAAGGAGTGGTATCACACCCGCTTTATCCCCAAGATCAGCCCGATCACCCTCATCGCCCTTCTATTCACCATCGTGGTGATGTTCTCGCTCAAAGGAGAAATGATCGTTCGCTTGCCGCTCGACGTGGTTCGCATCGCCATCCCGCTCACCATTTATTTCCTCGTGATGTTTTTCGTTTCCTTCTGGATGAGCGCGCGAGTGGGCGCAACGTATGCTGAATCCACCACGCTCTCCTTTACCGCGGCGTCGAACAATTTTGAGCTGGCAATCGCGGTGGCCATCGCGACTTTCGGAATCAATAGCGGGGCGGCCTTCGCTGCCGTGATCGGGCCGCTCGTGGAGGTACCCGTCATGATCTCGCTGGTCAATGTCGCCCTGTGGATCAATCGGCGGTATTTCGGCGACCGTTTCGAAACGGTGGCAGCTTGTCCCAAACCGGGTGCTTGAGCAGTTCATCTCTCGAAATCCTCGTCGCCGCCAACTCCGAGTCTGCCAAGCTCCGTTAACCGCTTTCTCTGCATCTCCGATTTTTGGAGTCCGATGCTCTGTATCGGACCCGATGATTTTGATCGGGACGTCACAGTCCACAAGCTTATCCGCCGGGTTCTTCTCTTTCGTAGCGGCGCTGCTCGCTGCGCCAGCGCCTTCTATTCCTGCTTCCCAGCCCTCCACGCTCCAAACCTCGCCGTGAGTGACATTGCCCGCATTTCTACGCAGGCGTAGAATGCCTCGCAAGTGACTGACTCTCCCTCCAACCCAAGCCCCGCCTCCGGCTCCTCGTCGATCCATGTCCTGGAAATCGCCCATGTCCTCTTCATGGATATCGTCGGCTATTCCAAACTCCCCATCGACGAACAGGAAAAATTATTACTGCAACTGCAGGACGCCGTCCGCCAAACTTCCGAATTTTCCCGCGCCCAATCCTCCAACGAACTCATCCGTCTCCCCACCGGAGACGGCATGGCCCTGGTCTTCTTTCGCGACCCGGAATCTCCCGTGCGCTGCGCGCTCGAACTCAGCCGCTCTCTCCGCAGCCAGCCCGCGCTGGAATTGCGCATGGGAATTCACAGTGGGCCGGTCTATCGCGTGGCCGATATCAACGCCAATCAAAATGTCGCCGGCGGTGGCATCAATGTTGCCCAGCGCGTAATGGATTGCGGCGATGCCGGCCACATTCTCGTTTCCGAGGAGGTGGCCAAGGTTCTCAACCAGCTGAGTGCGTGGAAGGGAACCCTCCGGGATCTCGGCGAAATGGAAGTCAAGCACGCAGTCCGTGTTCACCTGTTCAACCTTTTCACGGAAGACGCCGGCAACCCCGCCACGCCTCAGAAACTGAGCGCCGCAGCCGCTCGTGCCCGTGCGGCGAAAGCGGCCCGCAGGATCAAATTCGCGATTCCTTTTGCGGCAATCGTGATTCTCGGGTTCGTCACCCTCGGCTGGCTTTACCGCGCCCGTCGCACCCACGCGCTCAGCGCATCCGACACAGTCGTCCTCGCCGATTTCACGAACACCACCGGCGATCCCGTCTTTGACGGCGCTCTTCGGCAGGGCCTCGCCGTCCAGCTCGAACAATCCCCCTTCCTTAGCCTCATCTCTGAGCAGCGCATCCAGCAAACCTTGCGGCTGATGAATCAATCCCCCGACGCGCGCCTGACCTCCGAAATGGCCCGCGATATTTGCCAGCGCCAGGGCAGCGCCGCCGTCATCGGCGGTTCCATCGCGCAGATTGGAACGCAGTACAGCCTGATCGTGAAAGCCGTGGATTGTTCCAATGGCGAAACGCTGGCCAGCGCGCAGTCTCTTGCGGCCGACAAAAATCGGGTCCTGGGCGCCCTCGGAAAAGTCGCTACGGATATGCGTTCGAAGCTGGGTGAATCGCTGAACTCGGTTCGCAAGTTGGATACGCCTCTCGAACAAGCCACCACTCCCTCCCTCGATGCTCTCCAGGCCTACAGTTTGGGAAGGAAAATGCAATCCGCGAAAGCCGATTATGCCGGGGCCATGCCCTTCTTCCAGCGCGCCATCCAGATGGATCCGGATTTCGCCATGGCTTACGCCGCCCTCGGTACCAGCTATTTCAATCTGGGAGAGTTCCAGCAAGCGGTGGAGAATACCAGGAAGGCCTATGCCCTCCGCGAGCGAGTCAGCGAGCGCGAAAAATTTTACATCCAGGCTCACTACTCGCAGTACGTCTCCGGCGATTTGGAAAAAGCTCGCCAGTCGCTTGATCTTTGGGCCCAAACCTATCCGCGCGATTCCACGCCTTCAACCAATCTTTGGACGGTCTACGCCAGTCTTGGGCAGTATGAAAAGATCCTGGAGGTGGCCCGAAAGGCGCTGGATATAAACCCCAACGGCCAAACCTATGCCAACCTCGTCTTGGCTTATGCCAGTCTCAATCGTTTGGCGGACGCCCAGGCGGACGCGAAACTTGCACTGGCCAAGAGCCTCGATTCTCCCAATCTGCGTTTTGCTTTGTACCAGGTTGCTTTCTTGCAGGGCTCTCCATCGGAGATGGCCCGGCAGGTAGCTTGGTCGGCTGGCAAGCCGGCGGTGGAAGATGTGCTGCTGGCGGGCGAATCCGATACCGCCTCTTATTCCGGGCGCCTCGCGTCGGCGCGTCAGTTTTCCCGTCAGGCGATGGCCGCCGCCGAGCACGCCGGGGAGAAAGAAACCGCGGCGGAATATGCAGCCGCTGCGGCCCTGCAGGAGGCGCTGTTCGGAAATATCAACCCAGCCCGCGAACGAGTCCAAGAGGCGCTGGCGCGTTCGAACGGAAGGGACGTCCAGAATGCCGCCGCGCTGGCGCTGGCATTTGCAGGGGATGCACTCCGTGCGCAATCGCTGGCGGATGATTTAGATCGGCGCCTTCCGGAAGATTCCCTGGTTCAGTTCAATTACCTTCCCACAATTCGCGCTCAGCTTCTGCTCATCCGCCATGATCCCGTGAAGGCGATCGCAACTCTTCAAATCGCTGCTCCCTACGAATCGGGAATCTCCGGCAACGGCACTTTGACGGCCGCTCTTTACCCCGTCTACGTGCGCGCCCTTGCATTTCTGGCCGCTCATCAGGGCCGCGAAGCCGCAGCCGAATTTCAGAAAATTCTGGACCAGCCCGGCGTAGTCTTCAATTCACCGATTGGCGCGCTAGCCCATCTCGGTTTGGCTCGCGCCTATGCGATACAGGGCGATGCCGCAAAATCCCGCGATGCCTACAGCGACTTCCTCACTCTCTGGAAAGACGCCGACCCCGCGATCCCCATCCTCCTCTCTGCCAAATCTGAGTTTGCGCATCTTGCACCCCGATAGTTTTAATCGGGACGCTCTACTTCCCGTCTCACTCCGCCTCTGCGGTAAGCCCGGTCTTCCACTTTCCGGCTTTGCCTTTCTGTTCGCCGTTCCTCTTCGGTCCGCGAGTCTCTCCTCGCCACCCTAACCCCCGTCAAATCAACAAAAATAACCACCGCACAGGTCTTGCATTTTTACGAATACATGCTATCCAATATAGGGGGGTGTAAATGCGCCAAACGTGGCGAAAACGCGATGAAATGGGGGGAAAAGTGGCCCTAAA
>JBGPTK010000033.1:0-23663 GCA_041490605.1 Terriglobia bacterium
AATCGGGACGCTCTACTTCCCGTCTCACTCCGCCTCTGCGGTAAGCCCGGTCTTCCACTTTCCGGCTTTGCCTTTCTGTTCGCCGTTCCTCTTCGGTCCGCGAGTCTCTCCTCGCCACCCTAACCCCCTTCAAATCAACAAAAATAACCACCGCACAGGTCTTGCATTTTTACGAATCCATGCTATCCAATATAGGGGGGTATAAATGCGCCAAACGTGGCGAAAACGCGATGAAATGGGGGGAAAAGTGGCCCTAAAAATCGGGTTTCTTTTCTCTTAGCTAATCGCAGTTTTAATCGCCAGCGAAGATCACAGTCGAAAAATGCCAAACCGTTCAAAACACGACGAGATACGAAATCCTAATCGCTCCTATATCGCCGATTTTAAGGTGCCTCAAAGCGCTTGCTCCGGGCTTCCGCAATTCGCCCGAGGCAGGGATTGTGCCCCCACGTTGCCCTCAAAACAGCGATCTGCATTAGCTTTCAGCTATAGTCATCGGGGCATCCCATGGCCAATGTGAGTGCGACCCTGGAAAAAGAAAATCGGGAATTAATCTTCGACGCCTTCCGGCGCTGGGGATATTTGCAAGCGGATCTCGATAGCGCCGGAGATCGCGGCGTCGACCAAAGCGTATCGAGAGATTTTACTGAGAATTTCCCTGCACGCAGCACGGTGGCCGCAAGCGGCCTGGCGCTAGGGGCCAAGCTGGAAGTGGAAATGATTGCCGTGAAGAGAAAGTAGTTGTTGCAGACGCAGCAGGTTTCGCAACGTACTTGCAGAACCCGTTTCGCGTGGCGCACAAAGATTGGAAATCCGGTCTCGCTGTTCTAGAGGGGAATATTGCCGTGCTTCTTGCGCGGCATGGTGTCGCGCTTGTTTTCGAGCGAGCGAAGCGCCGTGATCAGCCTCGGCCGGGTCTGCGATGGCTCGATGACGGCATCGATGTAGCCGCGCTCGGCGGCCACGTAGGGATTCGCGAATCGTTCGCGAAACTCGGCGATTTTTTCCCGCCGCAGCCGTTCGCGATCCGCTTCGGGCGCGCGTTCGATTTCGCGTTTATACACAATATTGACCGCGCCTTCCGGCCCCATCACCGCGATTTCCGCGCTCGGCCACGCAAAATTCATGTCGGTGCGAATATGTTTAGAGGACATCACGCAATACGCGCCGCCATAGGCTTTGCGGGTGATCACCGTTAGCTTCGGCACCGTGGCTTCGGCAAAAGCAAACAGTAATTTGGCGCCATGCTTGATAATCCCGCCAAACTCCTGCTGCGTCCCCGGCAGAAACCCCGGCACGTCTTCAAACGTGATCAGCGGAATATTGAACGCGTCGCAGAACCGGACGAACCGCGCTGCTTTCAGCGAGGCATTGATATCCAGCACTCCGGCCAAAAACGCGGGCTGATTCGCGACAATCCCCACCGGCCGCCCGTCGAGCCGTGCGAAACCCACCACGATATTTTTTGCGTAGTATTCGTGCACTTCAAAGAAGTAGCCATCGTCCACCACGGCATGAATCACGTCCTTGATGTCGTAGGGCACCATGGGATCTTCCGGCACGATGGCGTTCAAGCTCGAATCGGCGCGGTCCCACGGATCGGCCGCCACGCGGCGCGGCGGATCGTCCACATTGTTCGACGGCAAGAAGCCCAGCAACTCGCGGATCATGGCCAGGCATTCGGCATCATCGGCGGCCACAAAATGGGCCACGCCGCTTTTCTCGTTGTGGGTCATCGCGCCGCCCAGTTCTTGCTTCGTCACTTCCTCATGCGTCACCGTTTTGATCACGTCCGGGCCGGTGACGAACATGTACGAGGAATCGCGCGTCATGAAAATAAAATCCGTAATCGCCGGCGAATAGACGGCGCCTCCCGCGCACGGCCCCATGATCGCGCTGATCTGCGGAATCACGCCGCTGGCCAGCGTGTTCCGCAGGAAAATTTCGGCATAGCCCGCCAGCGACATCACTCCCTCCTGAATCCGCGCGCCGCCCGAATCGTTCAGGCCGATCACGGGAGCGCCCGCGCGCATAGCCAGGTCCATGATCTTCGTGATTTTCGACGCGTTCGCTTCGCTCAGGGAGCCGCCAAACACAGTGAAGTCCTGCGCAAAAACGTACACCAGGCGCCCGTCAATTCGCCCGTAGCCGGAAATGAATCCATCGCCTGGCGGCTTCTGCTGCTCCATTCCAAAGTCGGTACAATGATGGGTTACGAACTTGTCGAGCTCTTCGAAGCTGCCTTCGTCGAGCAGCAATTCGATGCGTTCGCGCGCGGCCAGCTTGCCTTCTTTGTGCTGGCGTTCGCGCCGCTCCGCCCCTCCTCCGGCTTCGGCCTCGGCGTCGCGCTTGTGAAGCACTTCCATTGCATCGAGATGCTTTCGATCGGTTGGCATGTGTGGAGAATCCGTACCGCTTTGACTCATCATCTGTACAGCTTGAACGGGGCTAGCCTGCCACAGGCGCAGACGAGGAGCAAGTTCAAGAATCGGAGGATTTGCCCATGACCCTTGCAGTGAACCGGGTCGCGAAGAATATCGAGCCGACCAGCAGGCCAACCCCGAAAACCAGTTCCGCGGCGATGGAAATCGCATGCAAAAGCGGATGACGAATCTCAGCCACTGCCAGCGTAGCCAGGAGTACGGCGCCGGCCGCGGCTAACATCACCATCAGTCCCACCGACGAGGATAAAATAGTTGCCGCCACCCGGTTTCTCAACTCAATTTCCTGTTGTACCTGGATGAGCCTGCCGCTTGCGATCCGAACCCCGTCGCGATGGGAGAAATCTGCCTGAGGCTGCTTCCGGCGGCATCATGGTTCTAGTGCAAACCCGACCAATCATCCGCGACCAGGATGGAATTACTCGGATTCGAGGGATCATACTTTACGCTGGTGGACTGGCCCGCCACAATCCGTTCCAGGCAGGCACGTTCTTCCAGTCCAGTGATGTCCTGCGCCGTCTCGTAGGTGACTCCTGAAATCGAATAGGTGTAGTACAACAGCTTGCGCGTGCCGTTCTCGTTCTCGGCAAGGGAAGTCTTGCGCCGGTGAAAAAGCCCGCCCGGCTTCTCGGGCTCGCGCGGCCGATCGGCGATTTCGAGGACCTGGCCTTCGACGATGCGGCCGACTCGATTCAGGAACGAGCGCCGCTTGCGTTCGGCTTCATCCGGATCGAAAGGGCGGCGGCGCATCATGAAGAAAATTGTGCCGCAAGCCAGCACCAGAAATCCGGCGGCCATTGCCAGTTCCTGCCAATTTTCAAGAGCGCTCTTCAACATCCAGCCTCACTCGTAGCGGACTGCAAAACATTTCCAAGGTTTGCGGCATCGAGAAACAATTCGAGCCGGTTCGTTCCTTGTTCGGCCGATGCCAGCGCAACCACGTTTACTCATCGCCGGCCACAACCGGATTGCGCAAGGTGCCGATGCCGCTCACCATCACTTCCACCACGTCGCCGGCAGTGAGCGGTCCCACGCCGGAAGGCGTGCCCGTTGCAATCACATCACCGGGAACCAGGGTCATCACCCGGGAAATCCAGCGAATTATAGCATCAACAGAAAAGATCATTTCCGCCAGGAGTGCTGACTGTTTCCGCACACCATTCAGGTAGGTCTCCACTTTCGCGGTGGCCAGATCGAGTTCGGTCTCCAGCACCGGCCCGATCGGGCAAAACGTATCGAAGCCTTTCCCCCGGGTGAACTGCACATCCGCTTTTTGCAAATCGCGGGCCGTCACATCATTTAAGCAGGTGTATCCGGCAATATATCTCTTCACATCATCCGCGGGACCAAGGTGGGAACACGCGCGGCCGATAATCACCGCCAACTCGCCCTCATAGTCCACGCGCTTCGAGTCCGGAGGAATCACGATCGGCTCTTCCGCCGCAATCACGGAGGAGGGCGGCTTTAAGAAAATCAGTGGATTCGTCGGCACGGCGTTGCCAAGCTCGGCCGCGTGCTCCACGTAGTTCCGCCCCAGGCAGACAATCTTGCTCGGCACTGAAGGCGGAAGCAATTTCACTTCGTTGAGCGGCCAGGCGCGCCCCGATTCAGGCAAACTTCCCCGCGGTGGCCCTTCCGCCCATCCCCCGTGGGACTCGCCTGCCAATTCGAGTAGCCCGCCCTGAATTTCCCGGACTCTTTCCTTCTCAATGACGCCCCAACGCGGCTCCGCGTGCAGCAGCCCTGTCGAGCGGTGAATATCCAGCGCGGCAAATTCCAGGGGTTGAAACCGGCAAAACTTCATCGGTGTGGATGAACAAGGTGGCGGGGCCGCCGCCGCGCCGGTGCGGGTGATTCGCGCAGCGCGGAGCGAACCATTTGCAAGACCCAGGTGCTCACAGCCACGATCCCATAGGCCCCTGCGCCATAGGCCAGCATGATTCCCGGAGTGGTGTGGAGGCTGCTATAGAGATCCTCATAAAAATTTGCGGCGCCAACGTATGCCAGCGTGAAGACAGCCCAGGCCACCATGCCGCTGGTAAATAGCTCCACCGGCCGGCGCCGGAAGCGTATAGCGGGAATCAGCATCACAACAAAAAAGACCCCGCTGCATGCGGAATTCCTTTCAATGGCAAGACGCTCGAATGCCGGAAGGCGGTTGGCCAGGTAGAGCGATGCCGCCATCACCATGGAAAGCAGCACGCCCGTCAAGAGTCCGGTGCGCACCAGGGGACTCCGAAGAACCGAGGGGTGATCCGCGTCGAATTGCGCTGAAGTGGTCACGGGTTCATCTTGGGTGCTTCTGCAGGCACCGTGACAGATACCGGTGCGCTCGGCAAACTTTCGTTGCCGGCCCGGTCAACGGCCGTGACTGTGTAGGAGTAGGTGCGGCCAGGCACTGCCGACATATCACGAAACGCAGGCGTGGGCAACAATTCTCGGTTCAAGCGCTCGCCAGGTTTCGCCGCGTCTTCGCTCCGATAGATATTATAGCCTGCGGCGTCCGGGGCATCACTGATGCTCCAGGAGAACTCCAGGTGCGCGGGTGTCGCGCCGCTCGCTGGAACCACAACGCAAACGAGATCCTGCGGAGCTGCCGGTGGATACACGTCACGCGGCGTGACGGCCAGCAAGTTCGAATCTCCTGATTCCACCGAGTCTGCTTCGTACTGCGTCACGCTGCGCACGGAGTACAGGTAAGTGTGGCCGAATTGGAACTGCGCGTCCCGGTAGTGCGCCGCGGGCGTCAAAGCCAGAAGCTCGAGCGGGGCCACCGTCTTTGCAGTCGATGGATCGGCCGAGGCATCGGCTGCCGCTTTCGAGTCCACTTCGGAGCGGTATACGCGGTATCCAGTTAGCCCGGCGATAGGCGCGCCAGACGTCGTCTTTGCGGGAGGCGTCCAGGAAAGCTCGACCGCCGTTTTCGTTATCTGCGCCGCGAGGTTGCCGACGGGCTCCGGCGCGGGATAGACGCGTACACTTGCTGAATTCGAGGCGTCCGAATCCTTTTTCTTCGATGCGCGCGCGCGAACCTGGTAGACAGCCTGCTCCCCCGAATGCCGTACGAGGTCCTCGGGATTTAGCGGATCGTTGAATGTCATGCGCCCATCCACTTCGTAAGTGCTCACCAATGCCGAAGGAATAGTGTAAGAGGGCTCTTTGGGAAAATTCTCCGGCAGTCCATTTTTTAATTTCGCATTGGAGGGAGCATAACTGCGGAAAATTTCAATCGTGGGAGACTCGCTGAGCGGGTCGCCCTCCACCGTGCTCTTCGGGATGGTGAAGACCAGCACAACTTTGTCGCCGGCCTGGTGCGCGGCCAGGTCGGTAATAGCTTGTGGGACCGGCGGTTCCGGCGGATTGGGATCTCCCGGCGAAGCGCACCCGGCGGCAAAAATCAAGGCGGCGAAAGCAAAAAAGAAAAGTGGGAAATGGGATAAGAGAAATCGAAAATTGCAGGAACTGGCTTCCGCTTGGCCCATCCGCCAGAAATTGGGTTCAGAACCGATTTTGATTTCCAAGCTGCAATTCCATTTTCTACAGGATGTACCGGCTTAAATCCTGATCCTTCACGATGGATGCGAGTTGCTTCTGCACGTAAGCGGCGTCGATCTTGATCGTTTTCTTTTTCAGGTCGGGCGCATCGAAAGAAATTTCCTCGAGTACTTTTTCCAGGATCGTGTGCAGCCGCCGCGCGCCGATGTTTTCCGTCTGCTCGTTTACCCGCGCGGCGAATTGCGCGATGGAGGCCACGCCGTCCTCGCTGAAGCTGAGCTTGACGGCTTCGGTATCGAGCAGCGCGATGTATTGCTTGATCAGGGCGTTTTTCGGCTCGGTCAGAATCCGTATGAAATCCGCTTCGGTCAGCGAACTGAGCTCCACCCGGATCGGGAAGCGTCCTTGCAGCTCCGGGATCAGATCGGAGGGCTTGGTGGTATGGAACGCGCCCGCGGCGATAAACAAGATGTGTTCGGTGCGCACCATGCCGTAGCGCGTGTTCACCGTGGTGCCTTCGACGATCGGCAGGATATCGCGCTGCACTCCCTCGCGCGAAACGTCGGGCCCATGCCCGGCTTCGCGTCCGGCAATTTTGTCGATTTCATCGATGAACAGGATGCCCATCTGCTCGACGCGATCCACCGCGATCCGCGTTGCCTGGTCCATGTCCAAGAGGCGGTTCTCTTCCTCCTGTATCAGGTAATCGAAGGCCTCGGCGACGGTCATTTTCCGTTTTTTCTTCTGCTGGCCGAACATGCCGGAAAGCATGTCCTTCACGTTGATGTCCATTTCCTCGATGCCTTGATTCGAGATGATCTCGAAGGCCGGCATCGAGCGTTCGCGAACTTCCACTTCCACCATGCGCTGGTCGAGCTTTCCTTCGCGCAATTGCGCCCGGAGCTTTTCGCGTGTGCGTTGAGCGGCCTCGCGCCTTTGCGCATCCGTGGTGGCATTGGCAGTGCCAATGGTTTCGAATGTGGGCGGCAAGGCCGGCAGCAGCAGATCGAGCACTCGCTCCTCGGCGGCCTGCTCCGCGCGCTCCGCCACTTCGTCCAGCTTCTCTTCGCGGACCATGTCGATCGAGACTTCCACCAGGTCGCGCACCATGGATTCCACGTCACGGCCCACGTAGCCGACTTCGGTGTACTTCGAAGCTTCTACTTTGACGAAAGGGCAGCCCGCCAGGCGAGCCAGCCGCCGGGCAATTTCCGTCTTGCCCACGCCGGTGGGCCCGATCATTAAAATATTTTTCGGCAAAATCTCTTCGGCCAGCTCGGGCTGCAATTTCTGCCGGCGCACTCGATTGCGCAACGCCACGGCCACGGCGCGCTTGGCCGCGTTTTGGCCCACGATGTATTTGTCGAGTTCGACCACGATTTCCCGTGGGGTGAGCTCGTCGAAGGAAGGCACTGCCTCCGGTTCCGGTTCTTGCGATTCTCCAGGAAGAAAAAGAGCCATTGGTTTATCCTTGCCGTTGTTCACAAATCCCCACTCGTAGAAACTTCGTAATTCATGATTTCGCCGCCACCCTACAATTCTTCGATTGAAAAATGATCGTTGGTAAAAATGCAAATTTCGCTCGCGATTTTCATCGCTTCCATCGCGATATCCTTCGCGCCCAATTTCGTATGTTTGGCCAGCGCCCGGGCCGCCGCCAGCGCAAACGGGCCGCCGGAGCCGATGGCGCAAAGCCCGTCGTCCGGTTCGATCACGTCGCCGCGCCCGGAAAGAAGAAACGTGGACTTGGTATCCGCCACCAGCAGCATGGCATCCAGGTGCCGCAACAGCCGGTCGGTGCGCCATTCCTTCGAAAGCTCCACCGCCGCCCGCGGCAGGTTGCCGTGGTATTCCTGCAATTTGTTTTCGAAGCGGCTGAAAAGCGACAGCGCGTCCGCGGTGCTGCCGGCAAATCCCGCGACGATTTTATCGCTGAACAATCGCCTAATCTTTTTGGCGTTGTGTTTCATCACGCCTTCACCGACGGTCACTTGGCCGTCACCCGCCATCACCACTTTGCCGTCGCGGCGCACGCACAAAATGGTGGTGCTCCGCACGCGAGTCGCCGTTCCGTTCTCCGGCGATGCCGCTCTGCGCGCACGCATCGTAGCGCCGCCCTCTCTGCCGCTCTTTCGTATCATTCGCATCCGGCTATTATAACTCGCACCCCGCTTTGCAGCTACCCACTCGCTCCGATGCGGAAAAGAAGTAAATTTGAGGGAGGAGGGTTTCTGGCAAGACGCGGGGTTGTCCATCAATACAGAAACGAAATCAGTCTTTCTCTTTCTTCTTGTTCTTGTCGCCCTTGTATTTGTCTTTCATCTTGGCGTAGCGGTTTTCCAGCTCCTGCTTCGTAAACATCATGTCATTCAAGCTTGTGTTGTATTTGAAGTCATCGAAAAAGGCCTGAAAGATTTTCATCCCGTTTCGTTCCCGAGAGACTTGGAACGGGGATTGGATTCCCTGGATCGGATGGTAATTCGAAAAGTAAGTGGTTTGCACGCTGCGCGTGTGATAGGTGGGGTCGCGCGTTTCCACCCGCTCTTGAATCGGCATATGCGTCGATTGAGCGATCGCCAGGCGAATCGTCCGCCCATCCCCATCCGCCAGTTCCACCCAGTCCACTTGTTTCAGTTCCACCACGTCCGTGCCACCGTAGCGAAACGACATTCCCGGCTCCTTGATCCGGAAGCGGAGGATCATGTCGATGTCCGTCTTCAAATCCTCCTTGTGCTGCTCGATCGATCCTTCCGGCATATCCGAGACGCCTCCGCGATCCATGCTCCAACCCTGATCGCCGTTGTAAGCCTCGATGATGTTGCGCTTCGAGCCAAACTCCGTGAGATCCTTATCGGGCAGCTTGTTATAATCCCAAAACACCACGTAGCCGGTCAGATCCCCGGAATGCCCGAATTGCCCCAAACGGCCGTTGGTCGTCACGTCGCGAACCCCCAGATAGGAATCACCGCCGAGGGCTTGGATCGTTTCCTGCAGCAATTGCTTGGCCTTGGCCGCGCTCTGCGCCGGCATCATGATCTGCGAGTCTTGCGTGTTCGCCGCGCGGGCAAACAACAGGCCCGCCAGCAGCAAGCCCGGAACGAGTAGTCGAGTTAGCCGCACAGGACTGAGCCTCCATTTACGTTAACGATTTCGCCGGTCATGAAAGTTGCCAGGTCGGAAGCGAGAAACAGAATCGGTCCGGCTACTTCCTCGGCGGTAGCCACTCGCCCAAGGGGAATTTGGCTATAAGCAAATTTCCGGCCCGCCTTGGTCTCCAGTACCGGCTTGGACATTTCCGTATCCACCCAACCTGGCGCCACGCAGTTGACCAGAATGTTGTGCCGGGCGAGCTCGGTGGAAAGCGCCTTCACAAAACTGATCGTCCCCCCCTTGGTGGCGGCATAGTGCGAATGGAATGCTTCGCCTCGCTGCCCGGCCGTGGAGCTGATCGCGATAATGCGTCCGGAACGTTGCGCGATCATGTGCGGCGCGGCATAGTGCGCCACCGCATAGATGCTCTTCAAATTGACGCGCATCATCTCGTCCCACTCGCGCTCGCTCAATTTTTCGATCGGCAAGTCCTCCACGTTCCAGATGCCCGCGTTTGCCACCAGGATATCCAAACGGCCCAGGCGGTCGGCGGCAAACTGGATCAATTTCTTGGCATCAGCCATCCGGCTCAGGTCCGCCTTCAGCATTTCGACGCGGGTTCCATGCTTGCGCGCTTCCTGTTCCACCTGCGCGGCGGCTTCGCGGCTGCGATTGTAGCTGAAAACAACATCGGCGCCGGCCTGCGCGAATAACTTCACAGTTGCCGCGCCAATGCCGCGCGATCCCCCGGTGATCACCGCCGCCTTGCCCGCTAGAGAAATCATGGAGCCCCCAAAGATAGTAGGAACGTATGAATGGATTGATGAAAATTAGAAGTGGAAGCCTACCATGCCCGCGCGGATAAGCCCAACTTGCTGTTCGTTTGCCCTAAGTGCGGACGTGCGCTGCCCGGGCCGCAGCCACCAACTCGCGAAATAGCGATTGCGCCAGTTGATCTGCCGGCATGCGCTCCGGGTGCCACTGCACGCCCGTAATCCAATTGGTCGTGCCGCTTCCTTCCACTGCTTCGATGATCCCATCCGCCGCCCGCGCCACGATGCGCAGATCGCGGCCCGGCTCGCGAATCGCCTGATGATGCGAGCTGTTCACTTGCGCCTGGGTTGCGCCTGCCAGTTGCTCGAGGCGTGTCCCCGGTTCGATCAGGACCGTATGAAATGGCTCGGGCGCGCCGCCCTTCGAGTTTTCCCAGGGATGCTGGATCTTCTCCGGATTTTCAGCCGGCAAACTTTCCGTAGCAATATCCTGAATCAGCGTGCCGCCCCGGAAGACATTCAACGATTGGATTCCATAGCAGATGGCAAGAACCGGCTTGTTGGCGCCGTAAGCGTGTTCCAGCAAGGTGAAATCGGTTCGTTCGCGTTGTTCATCGTCTTCGGCTGTTTTCAAGTGACGTTGGGCATGGTAGAACGCGGGATTCACGTCCGCCGGGCTTCCGGGCAGCACAATAGCGTCGAGTGTTCGCGCTTCATGCTCCAATTCGCTGCGGGAAAGGGTAAGCGAGATCGGAACCGGTTGGCCTCCTGCCTCTTGCACCGCGCGAGTATACATCCCGTATTTCACTCGCTCGCCAGTAACCTCTTCATTTGTAGTGCGATACGGAATGCCGACGCGGGGGCGATTTGGGTTTTCGCTGGCCATCGAAGCATCCATCCTACCATTGGCACACGGATGCGGCAACACCAGGGGATTAGAGGCGTATCGAAAGCTTACAGGCGCGCGGATTCTGGAGTGGCTGCTGCCTACAGTGTAGCGTTCAGCGAGATCAGCCGCGAGCCTGCCGGAGGCGCACCCTTCGGGCGCCTGGTTGCAGGCCTTCTCGGCGGATGTGTTTCGAACCAGATCTCGTAATTTCGCTTCATTTGTTCCAGGCGTTGGGGAACCTGGCTCTCGTGAATCTCGAGCCACTGTTCCAGGCTGATCGTTCCCATTTCCGGATGCTCGACGGTGTTGGACCATACCGGCTCCGGAACCGCCACCAGCAATTGGTAGGTCATCAGCCGCATGCGGCGAAACAGGTCCAGCGCTTGCTTCGTGCTCTGGTGAGAGTAGCCAAGCGCTCCGGCCCAGGCTTCGTGATCGTACGCCAGCACCTGCTTTCCAGGCTCGGCGATCAACTTGCGGCAGCGAATGTAGCCATTCGCTTCGCTGTCAGCCAGATGCAATATAATTTCGTGGATGCTCCAGCCGTCGGCCTGCGGTTTATAGAGCCACATCTTCTTCGGAAATTGACGGAGCGCGGCCGACAAGGCCTGTGGCGCGCGTCCAAATGCATCAATTATTCGCCATCGTTCCTCGCGCGTCATATAGGCCTCCTACTGATTCGTTAGACGCCTCTCTCTGAGAAGCGTTGCTCGCAAATCAGAAAAAATTGAATGACTTATGCCTGATTGCGCAAAATCATTCATGTGTCAGGCGAGTGATCCTATTGTGTTCGGCAGTGAACAGTGTGCGCAGTCGCGCGAATGGCACAAAATGCATAATGCTGCATTTTGGTGCACCCTTTGAATAATGGAATAGGTCGAACCAGAGCGGTTAGATATGGGAATTTGCCGCAAAATTTCGCTCAAGCCAGTATTTGCGCAAATCACCGGCCAGATAGAGCGAGCCGGTCACGAAAATCACGTCGTCCGGGTGTGCGAGTTCGAACACCCGCTCCAATGCCTGTGCCGGATCGCGCACAACCTCGAGATTTCGTGCGTGGTGATGTGTCATCTCGCGAAGAACTTCAACGCTGATGGCGCGCGACTGGTCTGGTTCGGTGAGAATTACCGTGTCCACTCGCGGGAACAGCAGGCCGGAAATTTCATCCACCGCTTTGTCGCGCATCGCGCCATAAATAAGAAAAATCTTCCGGCCCGGTAGGTGCTCATCCCAGAATGCCAGTAGCTCGCGTGCTCCGGCTGGATTGTGCGAACCGTCGAGGTAAAGCGCGGGTTTCCCGGCCAGCCGTTCGAGCCGGCCCGGCCAGCGGGCATCTGCCAGGCCGCGCGCAATCGAATCGTCATCAATGGGGAA
The DNA here is from genome assembly GCA_041490605.1 of Terriglobia bacterium. Lineage (GTDB taxonomy): Bacteria > Acidobacteriota > Terriglobia > Acidiferrales > UBA7541 > JBGPTK01. The sequence continues at coordinate 12,063 of JBGPTK010000033.1, forward strand.
GCCGCGCTGGGCCAACAGCTTTGCTGTGGCGATGGCGGCCAGCGCATTTCGCAGTTGGAAGCGGCCTGGCAATCGCAAGTCGACCGCGATTTTCTTGCTCGAATGCGCCGGAGAAACGACGGCGCTGTAGCAGCCGTCCTGGGCGTGCACTTCTTCCATTTCGAAATGCGCATCAATTTCCACCAGCCGGGCATCCATCGCGGCAGCGCGCCGGGCAATCACGGCGCGAGCTTCCGGACGCTCCGCCGAACTGACCACCCACCCGCCGGATTTGATGATGCCGGCCTTTTCTCCGGCGATTCGCTCGATGGAATGTCCCAGGTAAGCTTCGTGATCGAAGTCAATCTGCGTAATCACCGCCACTTCGGGCGTGACGATGTTGGTGGCATCCAGCCGTCCGCCCATCCCCACTTCGTAGACCGCGAAATCAATTTCGGCGTGCGCGAAGGCGTCGTACGCGGCGGCGGTCAGGCACTCGAAGAATGTCGGGTGCGCCGCCAGGGCGCCCGAAGCCATCAATGCTTCGATGTGCGCTTCCACTCGCGTGAAGGATTCGGCGAAGGCAGCGCCGGAAATATCTTCTCCCGCGATGCGAATCCGTTCGTTGATGCGTTCGAGGTGCGGCGATGTATAGAGCCCGGCGCGCAAGCCCGCGGCCCGCAAAATGGAATCCAGCATCGCGGCGGTCGAGCCTTTCCCGTTTGTCCCGGCGATGTGCGCGCACGGGATGCGGCGGTGCGGCGAACCCAGGGATTTCGAAAGAATGGAAATGTTCTCGAGATCGAATTTCTGGACGCGTGCTTGCCGCGGTGCGGCCAGTTCCTTGCCCAGCGTCAGCAGGTAGCGAACTGCCTCATCGTAGGTCATGCGGGGCCCGGCCTAACTTAAGAAGAAATCCAAAGCGGAGGCGATATAGCTTTTCAGCTCTTTGCGGGGGACCACGGCGTCCAGGAAACCGTGTTCCAGCAGGAATTCCGCGCGCTGGAAGCCTTCGGGCAGTTTCTGGCGGATGGTTTGCTCGATCACGCGCGGTCCCGCGAAACCGATCAGGGCCCCCGGCTCGGCAATATTCAGATCGCCGAGCATGGCGTAACTGGCCGTCACGCCGCCCGTCGTGGGATCGGTGAGCAGCGAGAGGAAGGGTATGCGAGCCTCGTCGAGCCGCCCCAGCGCCGCGGACACTTTTGCCAATTGCATCAGGCTGACGGTTCCTTCCATCATTCGCGCGCCGCCCGAGCAGGAAACCACCACCAGCGGTTTTTTCTGAGCCATGGACATCTCGATGGCGCGCGTCACTTTCTCGCCCACCACCGCCCCCATCGAGCCGCCGATGAACCCGAATTCCATCGAGCAGCACACGATGGGCCGCCCGCTTAAATTTCCCTCGACGGTTAGGACGGCATCGGACATTCCCAGCTTTTTCCGCGTCGATTCCAGCCGTTGCTTGTAAGGCTTCGTGTCCACGAACTCGAGCGGATCGGAAGAAAACAACAGGGCATCGTGTTCGGTCCATTGGCCGTCATCCAGCAGCAATTCCAGCCGCCGCTTGGAATCCAGCCGGAAGTGGTAATCGCATTTCGGGCAGACTTGCCAGTTATCTTCGAGATCCTTTTTCCAGATGATGGCGCGGCAGACTTCGCACTTGATCCAAAGTCCTTCGGTGCGAACGCGGCGCTCCTCGCTGGGCACCGCGGAATCGATCGATCTTTTTTCTCGCTTAAACCAGGCCATTCGTACCCCTCGACCGCCTCCCGCCTAGTAATCAATTCCTCGCTGCGCCAGAATTCCCTTGGTGTACGGGTGTTTCACCTCGCGCATCTCCGTAACCAGGTCCGCCTGTTCCACCAGCTTCGGATGCGCGTTGCGGCCCGTGCAGATTACGTGCACGCGTTCCGGCCTCCCCGCCAGCGCCGCCACCACCTGCTCCGGGTCCAGCATCTTGTAACTGATCACGTAATTGATTTCATCCAGGACCACCAGATCATACTTCCCGCTGTAAATTTGTTCCCGGCCGAATTCCCAGGCCTCCTGGCACAAGCGCAGATCTTCCGGGTCGGTTTCCGCGCCGCCCACCTTCACAAAACCGCGCCCCATGGGGCGAATCTCGAATTTGTCCGGCCCCAGCATGGCGGCGGCGTCAAGCTCCCCATAATGCCATGAGCCCTTGATGAACTGCACCATCATTACTCGCAGGCCTTGTCCTACCGCGCGAAACGCCGTGCCCAGCGCGCAAGTGGTCTTGCCCTTGCCCGGCCCCGTATAAACGATTAGAAGTCCTTTTCCTTCCGGCATGGAATCCGCAAGCCTCTCACGCTGCGAAACAATTAAGAATACTGAGCGCCCCCGCCAAAAACGTCAAGCAAGCCGGATCGGATTCATCGATTGTAAGCAGGAGTCCGCCGTGACGGCGGTTCTGCCCTGGCCGTCATCCTGAGCCAACATTTCTCGGCGAGCTCCCAAAGATAGGAGCGAAGGATCCAGCGCGGTATTCGCGCGAACAATCAAGTCCCATGCGGGCGCAATAGCCATTCGTCCGGGTCCCGTCAGGAAAGCTGCAAATAGGCTCTGATTTTATCCGCGACATCGTTAACCTTGGCTTGCGCCGCCTGGGGCATGGGTTTGTCCACCGCTGCTCCCGGCTGGCGGAGAACCAGCCAGATGCCCGGACGATGCACGGAATTGTCGCGGCAAATCGCTCCCGTAAGTTGCACGATTTCGAGCCCGCTGCCGGCCAGTTCGCGATCCAGCATCCCGCGAGTTTCATCGAGCAAATCCTTGAAACCCTGCGAGGCAAGAATGGGATCAATTTCGCGCGGAACGGCGGCCTGCACATCTTCAAGATCGTAATCCGGCAGCGGATTCGTGATCATCAATTCGATGGAGGCGGTTGGGGCTTTTGCGTCGTGCGTGATCTTCATGGCCATGGTCAGGTTTTACCTTATTCGAGCTATTTCGGGTAGGGGTGGCCGGCCAGAATTGCAAACGCCCGGTAAATTTGCTCGGCGAGAACCACGCGTGCGAACTCGTGCGGCATGGTCAGCGTCGAAAGCGAAATTCGTTCCCGGGCGCTCCGCCTAAAAGATTCCGGAAAGCCTTCCGCGTCGCCGCAAAGAAAAACCAGTTCGCGCGCGCCGCGATCGCGCAGGGCGCCCAGCCAGCGCGCAAATTCGGCGGAAGAATATTGCTTGCCGGCGGCGTCGAGCATGGCAATCGTAGCGCTGGGCTCGATTTTCAATTTCTTCAGCGCCGCATCGCTCGCTTCCCGCAATTCACTGGTCTCGATTTCGCAGTAATGGCCGATGCGTTTAAGGTAATCGTCCAGCAATGTGCGAATTTCCGCCCGTCGCGTCTTGCCGAGCATCACCAGTCGAATCTTCATGCAGCATCTCTAAGGAATTCAAACCTGGCCATTCCATAAAATCCGCAACGGCGATCGGGGAATAGAGGTTCTCTCGCAGGCATGGTTACAACAGGCCGTATTTCTTCCGTTTCTCGAGCAAGGTCTTGCGGCTGATGCCCAGGATTTCCGCGGCGCGCGAAATTTTATAATGCGTCGCTTCCAGCGTTGCCCGGATCGCATCACATTCCATCTCATTCAGCGAGCGGAGATTCTCCCCCAGCGTGCTCGGAGCGGCCGCGCGCTGAATGATCGCCGGAAAATCCTCCGGCCGCAGCACCGCTTCCTTTTCCGCATACTTGGCGAACGTCAGCGCATGTTCGATGGCGTTCTTGAGTTCGCGCACATTTCCCGGCCACTCATAGGATTCCAGCAGCCGCATCGCAGCCGGGTCCAGGCGCGCTTCCGGACGGCCGTGAACTCCGGCCAGGCGCGCAAGAAGATGTTGAATCAGCGGCGCAATGTCGGCCCGGCGATCCCGCAGCGCCGGGACGGAGATCACCAGCACGCTCAGCCGGAAAAAGAGATCTTCGCGAAAGCGCCCGGTGGAAACGGCTCTCGCCAGATCGGTATTCGTCAGCGCAATCAACCGGGCGTCGATCTTCAGGCTTTCCGTGCCGCCCAGGCGCTCGAATCGGCGCTCTTCCAGGACGCGCAAGAGCTTCGCCTGAATTCCCGGAGCGAGCGCCGCCACCTCATCGAGCACGATCGTGCCGCCCTGGGCAAGCTCGAAGCGCCCGAATTTTCGCGCTACCGCCCCGGTGAACGCGCCTTTTTCGTGGCCGAATAATTCCGATTCCACCAGCTCAGCCGGCAAGCTGGCACAGTCGATCTTCAGGTAGGGCGCGTCGCGGCGAGGGCCGGAATCGTGAATCCAGCGCGCCAGTTGATCCTTGCCGGTTCCGCTTTCGCCGGTGATCAGCAGCGTGGTGGACGTCTCGGCAACCTTTTCGGCGAGTTCCAGAACGTGGCGCGAAGCCGGATCCACCGCCACCCATTCAATGTGCGCGGCGCTCATGGCCGCTGTGTTCCACCGGCCGCCGCCTGTGGGCCAGGCGGCGATATATCCAGGCGCTTCGCCGAACGCCAGAGGCGTTCCAGGTCGTAGAAGACGCGCGAGCGCTGGCTGAAAATGTGCACCACCAGGCTGCCGTAATCGAGCAGCAACCATTCCTCGCTGTTCCGCCCCTCGCTGTGCGCCAGACGCACTCCGTGGCGGCTGAGTTGCTCCTCGATTTCAGACGCGATGGCTTGCATTTGTGGTGTGCTCAATCCGGTGCAGAGCAGAAAATATTCCGCGAACGCTCCCAGATCCTTCAAATGGAGCACGGTTACGTCCGCTGCTTGCTTTTCCTGAGCCGCTGCGACGGCCCAGCCGAGTTCGGGATAGACGGAGTCCAGGTTCACCGGTACAGAGCCTGTTGGAGAATGTAATCCTCTATGCGTTGGGGCACAAGCCCATGGATCGATTCCCCGCGCTTGAGCCGCTCGCGAACTTCCGTCGACGAAACGTGGCTCCGCACGGCCGGAAGCAGATGCACCACTGATTTGCGCAAGGCGATCGTCTGGCGATCCACCTTGGCCGAGGCAGGCTTGAAGAACTTCGTGGGAATCGCATGCCGCAGCTCGTCCAGGGGAAAGCCGGGGCGGCTGGCAATGATGAAATCGCAACGATCGAGCAGCGCTTCGTGATCTTTCCACGTTTGAATCTCGAGGAAGGAATCGGCGCCGAGAATAAAATAAAGCTGGTCGCCGGGGTACTCGCGCTGGAAATATCCGACCGTATCAATCGAATAGTAGATTTCTTTCTTGTTCTCGTTCGTATCGGACTCCACCAGCGACGGCAAAAACCCCGGGTGCCCGGCGCAGGCCAGCACAACCATCGCGTAGCGATGAGCGAACGGCGCCAATTCCCGCTTGGTCTTGTGGGGAGGGCGGCTGGAGGGAACGAAATAGATGGCGTCCAATTCGAATCGTTGCTGCACCGCGGTGGCCACGGCCAGGTGGCCGGAATGCACGGGATCGAATGTTCCGCCGAACAGCGCAATCGAGCGTCCAGGCGCTCGCGATTTACGCGCGCGGGAGGCGGTCAATGTTCCTCCGTGTGCCGCTCTGGCGGTTCCTGCGCGGTGGGCGGATTCGCGATGGGTGAGGCGGCCGTGCTCGCGGAATCAGCCGCGGGCCGCAGGCGCCCGACGGCGTCAGCCATCGCGTGCACAAGCTCGCTCACCCCTTCACCAGTGACCGCGGAAATCGCGTGGAACGGCAGCTCGTGCGACCGGCAAAACGCGCGCAACTTCTCCAGGTGTGTGCGGTCCGTTGTCGCGTCCAGCTTCGTGGCGACCACGATGCGCTGCTTTTCCGCCAGGGATTCGCTGAACGCCCGCAATTCGCCTTCGATAATTTCATAATCACGCACGGGATCGCGATCGTTGGCATCGCTGGTATCCACCAGATGAGCGATCAGCCGCGTGCGTTCGATGTGCCGCAAGAATCGTGTGCCCAATCCCAAGCCTTCGTGCGCGCCTTCGATCAGGCCGGGCAAATCCGCCACCAGAAATGTGCGCCCGCCCACCGCGTGGCCCGGATCGGTATCCGCTGAGACGACTCCCAAGTGCGGCTCCAGCGTCGTAAAAGGATAGTCGGCAATTTTGGGACGAGCGGCGGAGATGCGCGAGATCAGCGTGGACTTGCCCGCATTCGGGAATCCCACCAGCCCCACGTCGGCCAGTAACTTCAGCACTAGTTTCAGGCGGCGCTCTTCGCCCGGTTTGCCCTCTTCGTGTTCCCGTGGCGCCTGGTGCCAGGGCTTGGCGAAGTGCGCGTTGCCGCGTCCGCCGTGCCCGCCTTTGGCGATCACCATTCGCTGTCCCGGCTCGGTGAAATCAAAGACCGGCGCTCCGGTATCTTCATCGAACACCACCGTGCCCACCGGAACCGTCAAGACCATCTCGATGCCGGAGCGGCCGTGGCACTTCGAGCCCTCGCCATGGCGGCCGCGATCGGCGCGAAATTCGCGATTATAGCGGTAGCGCAGCAGGGTGTTTTCGTGCGGATTGGCCTCAAGAATGATGCTGGCGCCATCGCCGCCGTCACCGCCCGCGGGGCCGCCACGCGGGACAAATTTCTCCCGTCGAAACGCGACGCAACCGTTTCCGCCATCGCCCGCTTTCACCCAGATTTTCGCTTCATCTACAAACATGGTTCACTCGTTACAGTGCTCCCAAAGTTCCGCCAGGGCCGCCACAAGTTGTGGCGGCAACATTCACAATCGGCTGCCAGGGAAAAGAATACTCTAAGGAGAGTGGCACAGGCACTCTTGCCTGTGCGATTAGCTGGCTAACACATCCAGGAGTGGCTGTGCTACCTACGATCCATCTCACGAATTTAATCAGCGGCAACCGAAGCAGTCTTGGATTCTTTATCTACAGTGGCGCCGGCGGCTTCCAGCGGCAGGATGCTGATAAATTTCCCCATCTGGCCCTTGTCCTGGAATTTCACCACCCCGGTGATCATGGCGAACAGGGTGTCATCCTTGCCGCGCCCCACGTTCGTGCCGGCCTTATAGCGCGTGCCGCGCTGGCGAACCAGGATGCTGCCGCCGTGGACTACTTGCCCCCCAAAACGCTTCACCCCGAGCCTCTGCCCGTGAGAATCGCGCCCGTTTGTGGATGATCCGCCGCCCTTTTTATGTGCCATAGGAGCCTCTACTCGAACTGAATTTCGCTGACCTGAACCGTTGTGTAATTCTGCCGGTGGCCAGTCAGTATCTTGAATTGCTTGGTCTTGCGGAATTTCATCACCTGGACCTTGGGTCCGCGCACCTGCCCCACGATCTTTCCCACCACCTTGGCCTTGGCGGCGCCCGAGCCGGCTACAGTTTTCTTTTCGTCATTGTGTACGGCCAGCACGTCGTCAAACGTGATCTTGCCGCCCACCTTGCCCGGCAGGCGTTCCACCTGGACGGTTTCGCCCGGCGCTACGCGATATTGCTTCCCTCCACTACGAATGACGGCGAACATGCGGCCTCCGGATGCAATTGAGAAACCGCCATTTTACCGTGTAGTGGGCGATTCCGTCAACGAGGCAATGCGCGCGGTGGTGGTTAGGATTGAGCCCATCCCGAGCATCAATTCTCGCTGCCGGAGATCCCGCTCAGGATTGCGCTCATTCCCCATCCACCTCGGCGCTCTCCGCGCCTCTGTGGTAATGCCTTTCTGTAAGTTCCACAACCCGGAATACCCGCGCTTATCCAGCCTCGTCTGCAAATTGAACCACTACTATGCGCGCGTTTCCTTTCCATCCTGGCGGAAGTGGTCATAACCAACGAACGGGAGGCGCGGACGCATGATTACGGGGAATCAAAAGTTGAAGCGGTAGCCCAGGATCATCTTCGCGATGATGTGGTCGCTGGCGCCGGTGATCCCCACGCCCAGGCCTGCATTGAATTCCCATTTTTCGCCCAGGTCCAGGTCAATCGCCGGAAAAATTTGATGTTGCTGGTCGTGGATCGCGTCGAACCCGGTGACGGGGCCCACCGCGCCATAATATTCCAAGCCTGCGGCGATCTTGTGCGTCACGTCGTAGCTGAACTTGAAATTAGGCGAAAAAACCACCCCTTCATTTACCCCCGGCCCATGGAACGACCGGTCCAGCGTCGGATTAATGGACCAATACCAACGCCCTATTTTCTGATCGATGATCGGCCGGATTTCCCAGGTCCAGGTGTCTTCGGAAAATTTGTGCCGCTGGTACCCGATCTCGTTCGAGACGCTTACACCCACCGGCCAGTGCCAACTCGCGGGAACGCGAATGCGCGGGCGAATGTGATCGCCCACCCAATCCCAGCCGTCGCCGGAACGCGCCGAAGTAAAAATGTAAAACCCCGTCTCAAACCAGGAAGTAAATCCGTGCGTAATCTCGATGGTTTCGTGAAACGCGTGATGGGTGGGAGCGACTCCGTTGACTGTCTGCTTCGAGCCGTCGATCGTGAAGTTGTTGTGCCACTCCACCATTGTGTGATGGGGAGCCACGGTGTCGTACCCGTAGACTTGGATTTCGTAGTTATCCTGCGCGGCCGCAGGCGCGATGGCACAGCAGAGCGCCGCGAAAGTCGTGCCCAGGAATATGGCGCAGATGTTTTTCAAAGGCCCTCACCCGGTAGCGGTCGCAATAAAGATAGCCGAGAACGCGCCTGGCTGCCAAATTTCTCCCGGAACGTGGGAATGATATCGGAAATAAAGGCTCCCGGCCTTACGCGCGCGGATGCGCCTTGTCGTACACGCTCATCAATTGCTCGATCGTGGCGTGCGTATACTTTTGCGTGGTGGAAAGCGAGGCGTGCCCCAGCAGTTCTTGAATCGCGCGAAGATCGGCGCCGTCGCCCAGCAAGTGCGTCGCGAATGCGTGGCGGAGCGAGTGCGGATGGATGTCCCAATTGCGGTTGGCGGCGCGCACATATTTCTTGACGATTTTGAGCACCATCCGCGTGGTCAGCCGCCGGCCGAAGTGATTTAAGAAAATCGCCTCGTAGTCCGGTTCGCGAACCGCTCGCTTCAAATATTGATCGCGCACCGGCCAGTAGGCTTCCAGCGCCGTTTGCGCTTTCGAACCGTAAGGGACGATCCGTTCCTTGCGGCCTTTGCCTAAAACGCGCACGGTTTGCTCGCGGCGATCGATATCGGCCAGGTTCAAGCCGGTCAATTCGCTGACGCGCAGGCCGGAGGCGTACAGAAGTTCGAGAATAGAGCGGTCGCGCTTGATCAGCAGGCGATCTTCTTCCATTACGTATTTGGTCTGAGGCTTCGCTTTCGGGGGGCGGGTGGCGCCGGGCTGAAGCTGGCCCAGGCCATCCAGGAAATTATTGATCTCCTCGGCGGTCAGCACGGAAGGCAGGCGCTTGGGCAGCTTCGGCGTCGCCACTAATCGCGCCGGGTTGTCGCGGAGCAGCCGCTCGCGCACGCAGAATTTGAAAAAAGATCGCAAGGACGCGAGCTTTCGCGCGACGGAAGTTTTCATCAGCTCGCGATCGTGCAGATGCCCGATGAATTCGCGGATCACCAGGTGATCCACGGCGTGCAGGGTGATCGGTTTCTCGCCCGGCGGGCTCAGGTACTCGACGAACTGCTCGAGATCCTTTTGATAATTCCGCAGGGTGTGCGGCGATGCATTGCGCTCATAGCGCAAATAATAGATGTACTGTTCGATCAGAGACTTGATGGTCACGATACGGCCCCTTCCCGCCGGGAATTATACGCGCCGCCCGCAAAGGGACAAGCCGGCATCCGCCTCTCGCAAAGGCCCGCAGTCATTCTGAGCCCGTCTTCCGGGCGAAGAATCCCGAGCAAGATTCCCACACACCAACCACCCGTGACATGCCGCTCAAATGGATTGGCGAGGTCTGTTACAACTTTCCGGGCGCGGCCGCTTCCACCGGCTGGGCCTCCGCCGGCGGGGCGGCGATTTCCCAGTCGCAATCTTCCTTGATGCAGGATCGGAAGTTGCCTTGTTTGCCGCGCTTTTCGACAATGAACGGCGCGCCGCACTTCGGGCAAGGCTCCGCGACCGGTTCGTGTGGCGAGGTGAAATCGCACTCCGGATAGCGCGAGCAGCCATAGAAAACCCGGCCGCGCCCGCGGCCCTTGGTCGTGCCCCGGCGGACAAATTCGCCCTCCATGCACTTCGGGCACTTGATGCCCAGCGTAATCGGGCGCGTGTACTTGCACTTGGGATATTTCGAGCAGCCGATAAAGTCGCCGAACCGGCCCTGGCGCCGCAACAGTTGTTCGCCGCACGTCGGGCAATTTTCCTCCAGCGGCACATCCGGCTGGCGCGCCTTCTTCGTGCCGCTGACCAGCCGCCGCGTCGTTTTGCAATCCGGATAACCAACGCAGGCGAGGAATGTGCCGAAGCGGCCGCGCTTGATGGTCATCTCCCGGCCGCAGTTGTGGCAATACTCGGTGACGTTTTCGCCCTCCACCTCTTCGCTGCCCGCTTCGGATAAGTCGCGGATGAAATCGCATTCCGGGTAGAGAGAGCATCCCATGAAGAACCCGTGCCGGCTGATCCGTTCGAGTTGCTCGCCCTTGCCGCATTTTTCACATTTCAAACCCGTGGGGATGCCGGCTTTGTAGGACTCCATCTCCCCTTTGGCCTGTTCCAGATCTTCCTCGAAGCGCTCGTAAAAATCCCTTACGGATTTTCGCCAGGGGAGTTTGCCCTCTTCGATCTCGTCGAGTTCGTCTTCCATCTTCGCGGTGAACCCGACATCGAAGATGTCTTCAAAACTTTTCACCAGCAGGTCGCTGACTTTTTCACCCAGCAGGGTGGGCGTAAACCGGCCCTGGTCCTTGTTGACGTACTCGCGCTCCACGATCGTGGAAATGATCGAAGCATAGGTGGACGGCCGGCCGATGCCCTTCTCCTCGAGTTCCTTCACCAGCGTCGCTTCGGTATAGCGCGGCGGCGGCTCGGTGAAGTGCTGGTCCGGCCGGATCTTGTCCAGCCGCAGGCGTTCGCCTTCGGTCACCCGCGGCAGGGTGCGGCTTTCTTCCGCCGCCTCTTCATCCTTTTCTTCGCGCGCTTCCTGATAAACCGCCAGGAAGCCGTCGAATTTCATCACCGCGCCCGTCGCCCGGAACGTGTAATCGTTGGCATTGATATCAATCGTCGTTTGGTCGAACACCGCGGGCACCATCTGCGAACCCACGAACCGCTGCCAGATCAGCCGATACAGTTTGTAAACGTCGTCTTCCAAATACTTCTTCACATCCTCGGGCGAGCGCGCCACATCCGTGGGACGGACCGCCTCGTGCGCTTCCTGCGCGTCTTTCTTCGATTTGTAGAAATTCGGCTTCTCCGGCAGATAGCCGGCGCCATAGCTGGCACTGATGAATCCCCGCACCTGGTCCAGCGCGTCGTTCGAGACGCGCACCGAATCCGTGCGCATATAAGTGATCAGCGCCACCGAGCCTTCTTCCCCCAGCTCCACGCCTTCATACAATCGCTGCGCCAGCATCATGGTCCGCTTCGCGGAGAAGCGCAGCTTGTTGTAGGCTTCCTGTTGCAGCTTCGAGGTGGTGAACGGCGGCGCGGGATGGCGGCGCTTCTCCTTCTGCTGCACCGACGCGACATCCCAGGTCGCGCCTTCCACCGCCTTCAGAATTTTGTCAGCCGCTTCCTGGTTGGGAATTTCAATTTCTTCG
>JBGPTK010000034.1:0-22680 GCA_041490605.1 Terriglobia bacterium
ATGAAAACCCTGCCACAGCAAGAAATTCTTCGACTCTGCGCGCGGAAAGTGATGGACGCGGAACGGGGAGAGCGGCTTGGGGCGCTGATCCGATCGGAACAGGATTTCGACGGGCTGATCGCAGCATCTGCCGCCCAGGGGATTACGCCTCTTCTTTGCCGGCATCTTGAATCGGCTGCCGGAGAAACTTTGCCGGCAGAATGGCGCGACCGGCTTCGCGCGGAATTTCAGCGCAATTCGAGGCGAAATCTTTTTCTCACCGCGGAGCTTTTCAAAGTTCTCGATGCCTTCGAGGCGCATGGCATTCCAGCGATTCCTCATAAGGGCCCTGCTTTAGCAGCCCAGGCGTACGGCGACATTGCTCTGCGGCAATTTAACGATTTGGACCTGGTGCTGCGCCAATCCGAAATTCCAGCCGCGCATGATGTGTTGACATCGCTGGACTACCGCTCTGAAATTTCCTGGGCGGCCGGGCCCGAGCGAGAATATATCCCGGGGCATTATGCGTATTGCGACAGCAGCGGGCGCGTCAACCTCGAGCTGCACTCGGAAGCGACGCTGCGATATTTGCCGGCGCCGCTGAAGCTGGAGGAATTGTTCCGGAGACTCGAGACGGTGGAAATCGGCGGACGGCGCGTTGCCACCTTTGCCGCCGAGGATGCCTTGCCATTGCTTTGCGTGCACGGAGCGAAGCATTTATGGGACCGGCTTTCCTGGCTCGCCGATATCAGCGAATTGGTGCGGATCGCGCGCGGGTTCGAATGGGAAAAGGCGATGGAAGCGGCGCGCCGATTGGGAGCGGAACGGATGACGCTCCTCGGCCTCGGAATCGCGGCGAATTTGATCGGGACTCCGCTGCCGGAAAAAATTGAGCGCAAGATCAAAACGGATCGAATTTTAGGGAAATTGTTGCAGCAAGCCTGTGAGCGATTCCTGGGAATGGCAGACGCGCGTCCGGGGCCGCTTCAGCGATTTCAGATGCGTCTACAAATGCGCGGCGGAGTGTTCAGCGGGGCGCGCTACGCGCTGCGCCTGACCACCGCGCCTACCGAGAAAGATTGGGAATCGTTGCGATTGCCGCGGATGCTCGCGCCGCTGTACGCCGTGATTCGTCCGCTGCGAATCCTGGCGGGAGCGCGGAACGCGAGCGAATGATTTTGCGGCGAAGGCGTGCAGCGATGCCAGCCGCTTCTTTGATTATTCTGTAGGAACCAGATTCGTCAAGCTCGCTTTCCACGAAGCAAAACAAAGATAGGCTTCCTCCAAACCCTCCTCATACAAACCGTCTCTTGAACTATGGCACATGGACTCGCCGGGAGTGTAGACTCCGTGCGGCACGAGACGGCGCGGCACAGCGTAGGCGGAGCAATGCTGTAACACTGAGAATTTCCCCGAACGGTGGGAGGCGATGGCTGCGCATGAGAAAGGGCGGCGCATGGAGTGATTCGACGGGAAACAAAACTGCATTTTCGGGCGAGCTCGATCTGAAATCCGCGGCAAAGAGCGAACGGGAAAAGTTTCTCGACCGCGTATTCGGCATTTCGGCGAGAAAATCAACTGTGCGCCTGGAAGTGTTCGCCGGGGCAACCACCTTCCTGACCGCGGCCTACCTGGCGGTGGTGATTCCGAACATTCTATCGACGGGCGGCGTGGACCATGCCGCGGTGACGACGGCGACGCTGGCCCTGTTCGGTCTGGGGACGCTGGGCATGGCATTTTATGCGAAGCTGCCATTCGTGGTGGGGCCGGGCATCGGAGGCTCGGTGATCGTGGCCACGACGCTGGCCCTGAGCGAAGGAGTTCCGTGGCAAACGGGGATGGCGATCGCTTTTTGGTCCGGCGTTTTGTTTCTGCTCCTCACACTTTTGGGGATGCGGGAAGTTGTCGCGCGTATCGTTCCAGTGCCCATAAAAATGGGGCTCTCGGCGGCAATCGGCGCGTTTATCGCGATGCTGGGTTTCCGGAACGCGGGGCTGGTGATCGCCAATCCGCGAATCAATGCGCTGACGCTGGGAAATTTTGCAGCGCCGGGAGCGGTGATAGCGCTGGCCGGTTTGGCGCTTGCCATCGCGCTTCATTATCACAAAGTGCCGGGCGGGATTTTGATCGCCATGCTCGCGGCGACCGTCCTGGGCGTTCCGCTGGGAGTGACCAGCTTGCCGCAGAGCTACTGGGGTTTGCCGCACTCGCTCGCCGCCGTGACTTTAAAACTCAATTATTTGCAGGCGCTCAAGCCTGCTTTTTTTCCGTACCTCTTCGCATTCTTCGCTTCCGAATTTTTTTCGACGATGGGAACCACGCTGGCCGTTGGGGACAAGGCCAATTTGCTGGACGAACACGGCAATATGCCGGGAATCAACGGCCCATTCGTGGTGGATTCCTGCGCGGCGACCGTAGGTCCGCTGTTCGGAGTTCCGGGGATGACGGCCCTGATCGAATCCGCCGCCGGCGTGGAGGCGGGCGGACGCACAGGGCTGACCAGCGTGGTCACGGCGTTGTTTTTTCTAGCGGCACTCTTCATCGCCCCGGTGATTCTGATGATTCCGAAAGAAGCGACTGCGCCCGCGCTGATCCTGGTGGGCATCTCCATGTTCGCCAACCTGCGCAAAATCGATCTGGAAAAGTTCACAGACGGCGTGCCGGCAGTGCTGATGGTGCTGATGACACTGTTTTCGAATAATTTCGGGACAGGAATAGCGGCGGGGATTTTGAGCTATGTAATCATTCAGGTGCTGGCGGGAAAGGCCAGGAGCGTTTCCTGGGGACTGTACCTGCTGACGCTTCCGCTCTTATACTTTTTCTGGACCATCTCGACGAAGCATTAGGGAAGACTCCGATGGATGCATCGATGGAACGACAAATGCGGTCTCGCGCCATCTCCGCGGCCCAGGGATTGGCGCCGTTCGACGCGTTGCTCACGGGAGGCACGCTGATCGACGTGGCCACATCGGAACTGCGCGAGGCTGACATCGGAATCGCCGGATCGCTGATCGCCAGCGTCCATCCGCGCGGAACAAGATCCGACGCTCTTTCGGTCCACGACGTTTCGGGGCGATTCCTGGCCCCCGGATTCATTGACACGCACGTTCACTTTGAAAGTTCGCACATGCTCCCGGAAAACTACGCGTCCGTGGTGGTGCCGCAGGGCACAACCACAATCTTTTATGACCCGCATGAACTGGCGAATGTGTTGGGACTCGAAGGGGTGCGGTACGCCATTGAAGCCAGCCGCGATCTTCCGCTGAGATTTATCTGCGCGGCGCCCTCTTGTGTTCCTTCGACGCCGGGACTTGAAATGTCGGGAGCGGAGTTTGGCGGCGAGGAAATGCGCGAGATGCTTTCCTGGAACGACGTGGCGGGCGTTGCCGAAGTGATGGACATGGATGGAGTGCTGCGGCAGAGCAAACGCATGAACGATATTCTGGCGGCGGGGCGGGAATCGGGAAAGATTATTGAGGGTCACGCGCGCGGTTTGAGCGGGCCACGATTGCAAGCCTACATGGCGGCCGGAGTCAGTTCCGATCATGAGTTGGCGTCGGCCGAGGATGGCCTGGAAAAACTTCGGGCCGGCATGTCGGTGGAGATTCGCGGATCGCACGACTATGTTTTGCCAGGGCTGGTGGAGGCCATCAATCGGCTGCCGCAGATTCCATCCACGCTTTCCATTTGCACGGACGATGTGCCACCGGATTACCTGGTGGAAAAAGGTGGAATGAGCGATGTGATTCGCCGGCTGGTCCGCTACGGAATGGATCCGGTGCAAGCGATTCGATGCGCAACGCTGAACGCGTCTTACCGTATCCGCCGCCCGGAACTCGGACTCGTGGCGGCCGGGCGCATCGCCGATATTGCGATTCTCTCCGACCTGCGTCAGATCATCGTGGAGAGTGTGATCGTCTCAGGCAGGCTGGTGGCGCGCGATGGACAGATGCTTGAGAACGTTAAATCGAAAGTGCCGCCGCCCGGACGAAGCATAAAACTTGCGCCGGTTTCGCGCGATGATTGCCGTGTGCGCGTGCCGAACGTGGAGAATGGACGAGCGAAGATTCGTGTGATCAAAGGCGCGCGGTTTACGTCGTGGAGCGAAGCGGAAGTTGAAGTGAGTGACGGTTGCGTGGTGCTGCCGGCCGGCTACTCGGTGATTTACGTGCAACATCGCCACGGCCGCCATGCCGCGCAGGCGCAAGCGCAGCGCGCGATGCTGGAGGATTGGGGCGAAATTCATGGCGCGATCGCCACCACCTATTCGCACGACAGCCATAACCTGGTTGTGCTGGGGCGCTCACCGGAAGATATGCAAGCGGCGGCGAATGCCGTGATCGCCAGCGGAGGCGGCATGGCGGTCGCGAAGAATGGAGACGTGATCGCCAAGATTGAAATGCCGATCGCGGGCATGCTTTCGCCTGCGCCTCCGGAGGTGGTGGCCGAAAAATTCCGGAAGTTGCGTGCCGCCGCGGATCAGGTGGTCGATTGGCAGCCGCCCTACCGGGTCTTCAAGGCGATTGAAGGCACATGCCTGGCTTGCAATCCCGGCCCGCATCTCACCGATCTGGGGCTGACCGACGGCGCCGAGCGGTCGATTGTAGATATGCTCATCCCAGCGCAAACGTCTTCCAGCAGTGATGGAAAAACCTAGCCAGGAAATTACTGGTTGCCGATGCGCGGCTTGATCAGTTCATCGAGATAATCGGCTGCGCCGTCCTGGCGCGCCAGATGCGGATATCGCTCGCCACCGCGGTAATTGATGGCGCAAGTCTTGTAGTAATCGTCCACCACTACCAGCAAAGTGATTGGATCCGCGCTTTCGCTGCTCGCTTTGATCGCATCGTCCAGCAACTCGCTGCTAAAAACGCGGCCATTCACGCCCACCACTTTCATTCCCGAGGTAATTCCGGAATTAAAAGCCGGGCCTCCCACGATCGAGTCGCTCACTTCGCCGCTTTCGCCCACTTGCAGGCCCAGGGAGTAGGTGGCGCTGGACTGATTGCGGCGTCCCCACAACTTGAGCGGCTGATCGTTGTAGACAACTTTCCAGCCGCCATTTTCGATCCCGCCCACCGGCGCTTCCGGCGCTGTGGAATTCAGCCGTTCGTGGAGAAAGCCGGCCCAATCGAACGGCGCAAATTCGTTCAATAGCCGCACCAATTCTTCGAACGTATACGTCTTCACTTCCGGGCCGTTATTCGGGCCGCCGAAGAACGCGTGGGAGAAATCGTCGATGGATTTTTGGCCATGGCTTTCGCGATGAATGATGGTGGCCGCTTCGAGCCAGATCAAATCTCCTTCGTCGTAATAATCCACGCCGCGGCGCCAGTTGGACCAGCCTCTGGCGAAGCCGAGGCCGGGTTCTGCAACCGCGGTATCGAGCAACGGGCGCCAGGTGCGGCCGGGGCGCGCCGGTCCCAGCGAGGCTGCGACGCCCGCGATATATTCACGGTATTCCTCGGGTTTCCAGAGCCCGCTGCGCGCGGCGAGCAAGGGGCCCAGATAGTCAGTGAGCCCTTCGTAGCCCCAGAGCATGCCGGTCTTCATCGGCGCTTCGTAGTACGGGACGGTCAAATCCGCCGGACGGCGGAATTTGCCGCTCCAGGAGTGCGCGAATTCGTGCGCGAGCAATCCGCCGATTACGTTGGCGGCATCGGGAGTGAGCAAAGTGCGTTCGGGCAGGCGGCTGTCATTGGATTCGTGGTGTTCCAGGCCGAAGTGAGCCACGTGATCGCTGAGCGTGAGAAGGAAATGATAATCGCGATAGTGGCGCGCGCCGAAGAGTTTGCCGGATTCGGCCACCAGATTGGTCATGGCCTTTTGCACTTGCGGGGACATGTTCAGCGCCGCCGGGCTATCGGCGACGATGTCCATCTCGTGATGAATCGGCTCTCCGGGCGGAGTGATGTCGATCGATTTGAAATATTCGCCGGCGATTACGGGCGAATCCACCAGCCGGTCGAGCGAGACGGGTTTGAACCAGACTTCCTTGCCGGCATCTTTTTCCAGCGGCAGGTCTTCCAGGGGCAGGGCGGTGCCGAATTTCCATCCTTTCGGCAGCAGCAACTTTGCGCGGTAGATCAACTGCTCGGCTGGAATGTTTGCGGGATACAGTACATTCTGATTCCAACTGATGACGACGAGCTTGCCGGTGGCCGAGGCGGCGCCGGAGGCAAATCCGCTGCCGCTGGGTTCGAGATAATCGAAGGAAACGTCGAGGTGATCGGCGCCCGGGGGCACGTCCACGTGAAAAGTGAAGACATCCAGAAGGTCGCGCTGCCAGGGGATCGTTTTTCCATTGGCGGAAAATTTCAGCCCGGTTACATTGGCGATGGGGCCGTCCGGGCCATGTTCTCCGGGAATCCACTTCGGATAGTAGAGCGTGAGCGGTCCGGGCTTCACGGGAATTGCCATGCGAGTGCGCACAATTTTCAGCGTTGATTGCGTGGCGTCCACGGTGAGAGTAATGGGCGGGCTTTGTTGAGCACGGACGGAGTTGGCAGACAGCACTGATAGCGCGACGAAATACAAAAAGAAACGCAGATGGATTCGGTTCATGAAGACGCTCCTGGAATTATGCAAAGCACTGCATGATACGCCAGCAACGGGCAAATCGCGACGCTGAAGCTCACTTAATTTTTGATGGAACTGTCTCGAGAGAAAGAAGGCCTGGTGTGATGTCCCAGAAATAAATCAGGGAAGTGCATTGCCTTCAGGGGCCGAAGTCCAATCGATTACGAACGCTAATGCAGGAGCTGAAGAGTCCGTGTGGCAACGCTGATTGGGGGCGGTTATGTAGCGCCGCCCTTCAGGGCGGCATTTTTAGAATCAATCTGATTGGGGGCGGTTATGTAGCGCCGCCCTTCAGGGCGGCATCTGTAGAATCAATCTGATTGGAGACGGTTGTGTAGCGCCGCCCTTCAGGGCGGCATTTTTAGAATCAATCACCTGCCCGCCTGAAGGCGGGCGCTACATCAAGCAAGACTAAGTTGTCACACAAACTCTGAAGCTCCGGCCCCCTAAAAACCCAGGCGGAGAGATAGTTGAAAGGTTTTTCTTACGTTGATTCGAGTTTCTTGCTCATGTGAACTTCGGTGCCGCCGGCTTCGTAATGCACGTCATCCATGAACGTTTTCATCAGCAGGATTCCCCGGCCATGCTCCGATTGCAAATTTTCAGCGGCGGTGGGATCAGGCACTCGATCGGGATCAAAACCTTTTCCTTCATCTCTGATGATAATGGTCATCTCTTTGCCGGGCTCGCAGTGGCAGGAGATGTGGACTCGCTTCTTGGGATTCCGGCCGTTTCCGTGAATCACGGCATTGCCCAGGGCTTCGAATGCGGCGATTTCTATGTCGGAGAGTTTTTCGGAAGCGCAGCCGTATTTTTTGAACAATTCGCTGATGCGCTCGACGGCGGGCCCGATTTCGCCGATCTCGCTCGGAAACGAGAAGTCGTCGCCTGTCGGCTTAGAGCCGGATTCTGAAGCCATCAGTATCCCCCTCGGCTTGGTGCTGGGCGCAAGCATCCTGCAGATGCGCTCTGCATGGCAGCAGTATATTCACAGTACGCCGCCGCATCTGCCTGGGGGATCATAAATCAAGGGCGCTTGATTTTGATTGCGAAATCTGCGCAGGGATACTTCTTTGCATTGAGCCCTGGGGGGGCGGTCAGTTTACCTGCGCGTCGAATACGCCGGTTTCGACGCGGCCGGCGCGTCTTACCTGGATGAAGATGCGGTACAGCCCGGGCTTTGGGAAGCCGTAGGGAAACGAAACCTCGGATGAGTTTGCGCTCACCGGCATTCCGGGCATGTCCATTCCCGGCATCGAATGCGCCTGGATTGTTGAGGCATCGCGTGAGGGATTGGGAGATGCGCCCGGAAGACTGGCATTCGCGAGCATGACTGCCGCCATGGGCGCCGAGCCATCCGGATGCACGTGAGCGAAAACGCTGAAATCGGAGCGCACGAATTCGGCGTGGCCGGCCATGCCCATGTAGGGTTCGAGATCCTGCACGGGTTTTCCGCTGGCGTCCTCGATGCGGAAACGAAACCAGAGCAGCCGGTTCGCTGCCAGCGGACCGGGATCGCGCTCCCAAACCATTCGCGCGCCGCCGGAGAGCGGCGCGATTAAACTTTGCGAAGCCGTTTCCGCCAGGGATGAAGCGTCCGCTACGGAGTCGTCGCCCGCGGGCGGCTGGCCGGCAGTCGCAGGAATATCCATTTCCGCGATGAGCGTATCCGGGAATCCGGATTCGCGCACGATGTCCGCGAAGATTTGATAATGGCCGGGATCGATCGGGGGCAGATCGTCAACGAAGGCGCCGCCTTCGCTCCTGGCCGGGTGAAGATGATAAAAGCGATCCATTTGAGGCGAGCGGATCAGAAACAGATGCATTAAATGGCCGTGATCGGGGATCAGGTTGGTGGCGACCACTTCAGCGCGGCGGCTGTGCCACTCCGAATCTCCGATGCGCAGATTCATTTTGCTGCCGGGAAGCAGCGAAACGTCAAGTTTCGGCCGCTGATAAATCATTCGACTAGCGCGATCCGCTGCGGAAGTTTTCCACCACCATCCGCCAAAAATCAGAAGACCCAGGGCGATTACAGTTACCGTGGCCATGACGACCCGAGCGCGACTTTTCTGCTGCGCCTGGGCCTCGACGCCTGGCTCAAGTTGCCCTTCGCGGCTGGCGGCGCCCAGTATGGAAACGATCGCGCACACCAGCAAGGCCATCAGCACAAACAAGATGACGCCCAGATTCCTTTGCATCGGCAATGTGTTGCGGGCAAACGCAGGAACGGGGACCGCGACGATGCCGGAACCCTTGTCGCCATCCGCTTCAATTCGGACTTGCCACGATCCAGACGCCATCAGCCAAAGGCTGCCGGAGAAAAATTGTGGGTCTTCTTTGGAGGGCTTCAAAACGTCGGGGGGCGGCGGATATTTTGAGCCGGCGCCGGCAATATAAAGGGGAACGATTTTCACTTGGCGGACGCCCGGATCGCCGCTTCTGATCTGGATTTCCGCAACTCCCGGAATCATCTGCGGCGTCTGGATGCTGACGACAAGATGATACGGCCCGGCCTGACCCTGAAAATAAACGTCGGGGCTTCCCACATGCGCGAAGCAAGGAAGCGCGCAGAGGAGGGAGACAAGCAGAGCTGCGATGCGGAGTGACTTCATATTTGGACTAGCGGCGGATGCGGCAGAGCCAGTCGCCAAATCCGAGGCCCACGCGCGCGGAAACGATTGCGGAAATCCAAGCGATTCCCATGCCCAGCCAGAAGGCAGCTAGCGTGGCTTCGTTGTGCTGAAACTGGTAAGCCTGGTAGTAAAAAGATGGAGGCATCTGATAGGGGAAATAATTCATTCCGAAGACCCAATTCCGCGCGAGGGGCGAAATCATGAAATTGCCGAACGGCCAATGCACCGCAACCAGAGCGGCTAGAAACGCGCTCCCCAGAATCAGCGAGCGGAACCATTTGCCGCGTCCCGCGAAGCGATTGAGCAGCAGATCGATCGCAATTGCCGGGCCAAGAATCAGCAGCGGAAATTGAATCGGGACCATGTGCGTGACGTTGGTATACACCGGCCCCAATTTCGGCTGAGCGGGGAAGAGGGGAAGAATCCATTCCCACGACAACATGAAAAGCGCGTAGATGGCGGCGATGGCCGTGGCTCCCCAGCGATAACTGGAAGCCCGCGCGAAGGCGATGATCAGTACCGGCGCGCCCAGGCACAATACGCGGTAAAAGATCGCGCTGTGCATTTGAGTGGGATCGCTGTACTCGGAAACCAGAATCAAGTGCAGGAAAATCAGCAAGCCGCACAGATACAAAAAGAGCCACATCAATTTCCGCCGGGCTGCGCCTTCCGCGCGGTTCATCTCCGCCACCAGCAGAAGCAGGCAGCCGATTCCCACGCCCATCATTCCGAGTCCCAGCACAACGTGCGGCGGGCTCAAAATCTGGACATCCAGGCCAAAAGAATTGTGCCACCAGTTGTCAAAGGGGGCGGAGGTGAGCATGGTGACGCCGCCCCAGGCCGTGAGAAACGCGCCGAGCGGTCCGCGAAATCCCCAGATGCGGACGGAACTATCGCGAGATGCCGGGTCGCGCGCAAACGTGGTGGAAAAAATCAGATAGATGCAGGTGATCGCGGCCAGAATTCCGCCAAATTGTATGAGCAGGTGCGCGGGCGTCCAAAACGTGTCGCGCCCAATGGTCATGTGCCAGGAAATATCCCAGTAAAGCCCAAAGGCGATCGAGGAGGCCGCGGCGACGCCGGTCCAGACGAACCACGGAACGGCGGTGACGCGCGAAAGCTGATGCGCCTGTGCCGCGTGTTGCGCAGAAAGATCGAGAGAAACGCTATCGGCCATGAAGGTGTACCGGGAGTCAGGATAACAAAGCGCTATTCGCTGCACAAGTTAGCCGGGATTTTGATACTGAATCGCCTCCCGGTTTGCGCACTAACAAGGCGTTGAGTCCAATTAGTTGGAGGGAAAACCGTTATCGACGCCTGTCATTCAATTGATGGGTTAAGTGTGAAATGACCCATAGATAACCGCTGCTGGATTGCTCCTAGTTCTCTCCAGCATGTCTTCGACCTCCTCACTGAATCCGCCGTCATCCGGCACGGGGTTTGCCCAATCGACGCCTAAGAGCTTCCATCCGTAGTTCTCCAACATCTGGTTGGTTTTTCGGCAAGACTCTTCCAAGTCGCTAACCCAAGTAGTGACAACGGTAAATGCCTGCTTCAGTTTGGTGGGCGCCTCAGGGTTTGAGGAACTGACTTCAACTGTGCCAATCCAAATCTCGCGCTGCATTTGTTCAGCTCTCTCCGATTAGAGTAATACAAGGTGCCAAAGAGCCGTCTTGCCGATTTGTGCCGATGAACTTACTATTGGCATATACTTCCGCCATGACACGCATCGTTCTTGCTCCATTGGGATTTTCTCTATTTTTAGCCACTTCTGCTATCGCTCAGGTGAAAATCACCGTTTCCGCACGGCATCACAGAGTGCAAGAGGAGATTCATGCCAAAGTTGAAAACAGGGGCAGCCGGCCAATCACCTTCTGTGTTGAGGTTGGTCAGACTTCTCCGAATGGAGATGAGATTGAGAGCACACCCACACCCTTCTGGGTGCAGCAGAACAGCAATGGTAAATGGGGCACTCTCTTAATTGGCCCCGATGTAGGCAGCAATAGAGCTGCCGTGGTGCTAGAAGCCAGAGAATCAAAGGAGTTCCCATTCCGCTTGAACACCTCCGGGAAAATGCGACTCCGACTCAACTACTGGAGCGGCTCTATTCCGAATCTGGACTGTCATACGTCCCCGAAGGGAAGGAAGCTGGCGACATCGGCCACTTTCGCTATCGAGTAGCCTGGATAACTGAAAGCAGCGAGCTAACTCCTGGTTTCCGCGTTATCGAATACTGACCTATTACCGGCAACTCTTGGCGGGCTGAATTGAGGCTCAGCCCTGCAGCTTGTGCGTGAACGGTTGCCGTGGTCGAATTTCCTGCACGACGAGCCCTTAAGAACTAGCCTTCCCATTCCACCGGGGTGCTTCGTCCGGCGCCGGGGTTGAAAGTAGCGGCGGCATCTTCTACTCGGTCGAAGATCTGGAAGACGGTTACCAGTTTGGTCAGCTGCAGCATGTCGTTCATTGCGGGGCTGAGATTTGCCAGCTTGATTTCGCCGCCGCTCTTCTTCGCCGAAGTCCACAATCCCACAAGAGCGCCGAGGCCGCTGCTATCAATGTAGGCCACATTTCCCATGTCGAGGACGAGCTGGTGATGGTCCTTCAATAAGTCGCGGACAAACTGGCGAAGCGAAGCGGACTCATCGCCCAGAATGATCCGGCCGGCGCATTCGACAACCGTGATCCCGCAAACGATTCGTGTGCCTAAGTGAAGTTTCATAGAGTCTCCTGCCGCCTCAGACTGCGCACCTCGATCGCCCTTACTCGAGCCGCACAATATCGCCTACGCGCACCATGCCGCCCGAAGCAACCGAAGCATACGCACCCACGCTGGGAAGGGCCGCGCCCAGAGCGGCGATCATCGGCTTATTTTGTTGCGCGATGGTGCGCAGGATCCCGGGATCTTTCGGCAGCGTGCCTTGCGCCATGGTGGTCATCACGCACCGCGCACAGGGCATGATGACGTTCAGCCGCAGCTTCTCTCCGATCATCAGCGTGCGGCCCCCCCAGGCGTTTTCGGGGAAGCCTCTCTCGCCCGATGCCGGTTCAATCACAAAATTGGGTCGGAAACGTTGCGGCTCGAATCGCCCCTGCGGATAGGAATCGTGGAGGCGATTCAAAGTTGCCGTAGTGACAAAATGAACCGCCGAGAAATCGAAGAAAGTCCCGGCAGGCGCGCCGGAAGCGATTCCCTCGTCGGTGACGATTTCCCGGTTGGCAAGCCCGTCGATATCCGGCCAATATTCCTCCAGGCTGGGCGCCTGGGGCGCCACGGTTATCAACTCCACCTCGCGGCCGAGCTTGCTGGAAACGATGCGGTTCAGGTCTGGTTGATCGCTGGAGACGGCGCTGCCATCCGGAAGCGACATCCGGACGTTGGGAAGCTTTTCACCGCTGACGGGAGGCGCGGTGAAGCTGGCCCGGCACTCAAAGAGTTTGCTCCACTTGGCAGGATTCTTGGCGCTGACAATTTTTCCGTTGGTGGGATCGATGAAGGCATAAGCGCGATCTCCGAGCAACCCGCGCTCCGTCACCTGGGAAGCGTTCAATTCCTCGCCGAGCATTGACTTGACCGGATATCGCCACACCGAAACTACGCGGCCGATCATGAGCGATTCATTATTTGGCATGGAGGTGCTCCTTCGCCCGGCTTCCAATGGTGGCTGGCATGCTAGCCCGGGCTTTGCGGAGTGTCAACGCAACCAGGCGCATGGTGCCGTTAGCACATGATGTGTCCGGTTGGATTAGCACATGAAATGTCCGCTCACCTACCGAATGCCCCAACAGGCGCGCACAGGCACGAGCCGCGCGCGCAATCAATCCGCCGCCCAGATAATTTGCCTCCCAAAACACTGAATGGCCACCCTCGCAAAAATCTGCAATTCATATTTCCTCATTTATTGAAAAGAATAATAGCTCGCCGAATCAAAATAGTACTTCCGTACTATGAAGAGTTTTTCGCACCTCCCGCATAGTCTCCTTGGGCGGGGCCATCTGTGATTGCCCATGCAGTCCAATATTAAAATCCAGTTCAGGAGCTTGTTGATGAATATTAAGAAGCTATTGTGGTGTCCGGTTATCGCCATCGTATTGCTGCTCAGTGGTCCCGCGGCGCACGCCCAATTGAACTCGGCCACCACCAGCGTCAGTTTGAACGCGACGCTGGCGGAATCGCTCAGCGTCACCGCCAACCCCTCGACCGTCAACTTCACCCTGCTCCCCAGCGGCACGGCCACGGGGAATGCCAACGTCTCGATTGTGACCACCTGGGTGCTCAAGACCACCCGGACCACCGTCAAGACCTATGCTTATTTTGCAAGCTCCACGTCGGCTTTGACGGACGGCGGAACTCCCGCCAATCTCATCGGCTCGACCGATGTTCTCGGAAGCATCAACGCAGGCGCCAATGCGGCTTTCACCGGCGCAAGCCCGTTCGCCGCATCCAGCAGCCTTACGGTGTTCAGCCTGACCATCGCGGCCGGCAACGCGAATCGAAACAGTTCGCACACCGATACACTCGGACTGACCATCGATACCACCGGCGACAATCTGCCCGCCGCAACCTATACAGGCACCTTGATCATCCAGGCGCAAGCCATCTAGCGCCGCTTCGCTTTCACGGAGCCCATGCATTCGATCCTCGAGATAGGCGTCTCGGAGGAGGCATGGGTTCCCCGGTCATTTAAGAGGCAAGCCCGCGGATGAATTTCAACTTTCCGGGGGCTCGAAGACAGCAAAACTTGGGAGGCTGAACGTGCTGTTAGGAAAGAAGGTATTCATTTGCATTTGCCTGTCCACGGGCTTTCTCGCCACCCTTCCCGTTGTCCAAGCGCAGACTGTTTCGCCGGTGATCGTCGAGTACCGCGAAAAGGCCAAGAGCAGCCTGCAAATTCGCAACGATCAGTTGATTCCCCTCGACGTCGTTCTCGAGCCCCACAGTTTTACGGTGGATCGTGAAGGCGATCCGCACTACGGCCCGCTCGACCCGCAAGTGCATCTCAAGCTGTCCACCATGAGCTTCCGGTTGGCGCCTCAGCAGGTCTATACCGTGTTCTATGAAGCCACGGCGGACCGCCTGCCTGTGTGGTTTACGATCTATGCCACCGTCAGTGCCGCGGTGCCCAATCTTTCGCGGTCGGGCATCAAGGTGGCTTACCAGGTCCCCCACACCGTCTATCTGCTGGACCGAAGCGCGTTGCCCAAGGAAGCAATCCAGTGCATTCACAGCGGGCTTCCCGGCGCCGATCACACATTCGTAGTGGAAATTTCCAACCAGAGCCGGCAATTTGCCCGAGTCCAGGAAGTGGAAGTGCGCTCGTCCAACGACAAGAAAACGTACCCGGGATTTCCATTCTTTCCGGGAACATCGCGCGTGATGCGCTTGACTTGGGATGGCAAGGGGAATCCAGAGCGGGTAATCCTGAAATTTGAGCATTTCCATGTGGAATGGCCGCTCACAGCGTCCGGGGAAGTCAGCGCTCTTCGGACACCAAAGCCGGAGGCGGGGAAGCGATAGTTCGAGCGTGGGGGCGTGGTGACGGATTTCAAGAAGATGTGGTTGTGTGCAACAATCGCGATCGTTTTGATGGCTGGCGTTCTCCGTGCGAGGGGACAAGTCTTGAACTCGCCGGCGGCCAACGCCAATCTGATCGCGCCGCTCGCCCAATCGGTCGGCATCATCTCCTCGCCATCTACCATTAATTTCACACTGGCAGCGAATGGAACTGCGGCGGGAAGTTCTTCCGTCACAATCGTAACCACCTGGAATCTCGAGGCTGCGCGCACCAGCCTGAAAGTGTATGCCTATTTCTCGAGCTCGACCGCGGCCCTAACCGACAGCGGATCTCCGGCAAATAACATTGGCTCGGCGCACGTGCTGGGCAGTGTGGATGGAGGCGCCAACGTCGCTTTCAATTCCGCCAGCCCATTCGCTTCCGGAAGCAGCATCACGGTGTACAGCGTCGCAATCAACAGCTCGAACCGGAACAGCTCGCACGCGAACACTCTGGGCCTGACGATTGACACCGCGGGATTGGCTCTGCCTGCCGCCACGTACAACGGCACGCTGCTGATCCAGGCGCAATCGATCTAGAGCATTCTGAGCCGCACAGGCCGGGGCAATCGGCCAGAGCATGTGGGCGTGCAAGGAATTTCCGTTTTCCCGCGTAGGTCGCTAGGTTTGCACCTGAACTGGGGCAGCAAGGGGAATCCAGAACGGGTGATTTTCAAGTTAGATCGAACCTGTTGGGAATGGCCGCGTCGAGTGGGGGGAATGCAGTGAACTTCGGCCACTTAAGCCGGAGGCAGATAAGAGTCAGCCTTGCCGCGCGCTTCCTGCTATTTGCGGCGGCCGTGCTCCTGTTTAGCGCGAAGCCTGCCTCCGCGCAGATCTTCGAGTTGCGCGGTGGCTCGTCCACTCAGTTTGGAGCGAGCGGCGGAGCGCTGGATATTTTCGCGGGGCGCTACACCGCCGAAATCGGCTTCGGACTTCTCGATCGTCCCCGTTTTGGATTGCTGCTGAAAACGAAAATAGGGAACAACATCTGGTCGGCCGGCGATCAGGCGGTTCCTTTTAACCTGGCGACCGACTTGATGAGCCAATCCTACGTTTTCCTGTCGCGAGGCCTGAGTTTGGCGCGCCAGTCCCCCGACAGCAAGCTGTTCATCTCCGCCGGAGCCACTTCCACCGGCTTTGTCGTTCCGTTCCTCACCGCGGCTCGGGCCGAGTCGGGCTCGGGCATGGTGTTCTACGAGCGGCGAATCTCTTCCACGATTCGATTGATTTCGCAGAATATTATTTCTTCCCGCCTGACCTCGATTCAATCCGTCGAATGGAAACCCCGGCCAAACCTGGCGCTGGCGCTGGCCGGTGGCGCCGGAAACAGCCAGGGCTACGCCGCATTGAGCCTGAAAATGGATCGTGGATGGATCTCCCTGTTGGCGGGCTATACGCGAGCGGGGCGCGATTTTCGCCGCGTCCGGCTGCTGAACCAGCCGGCGGCGGAAACGGACCGCGAGAACATAATCCTCAATCTTATGCCGCTGCGATTCCTCCGTTTCACGGTGAGCCGCCAGAATTTCCTTTCCCCCGATTCCAACAATCACAATATTCGCGCTACCGAAAATGGATTATCCGTCTCCGGCGGCGTTTTCGGCTTGCAGATGCACAGTGCCCTGTTTGAATCCATCAGCGAAGGGCGGCACATCACCGGCACGCAAATCGGCGCCAACCGCAACATTGCCGGGAAGGTTGATCTGGGAATGGAATATCTGCGCTCCACCTCGGGCGCGAACAAATTTTCCAGCCTGCTCTTCACAGTGGGAGAGATTGTGACCCGGCGGGTGCGATTGTCGCAGGTCATCAACTACACCGCTCATCAGGCATCCATTGGATTCGGCGGAGGTTTCAACTCGAACCTGTTCACGCTCAGTGCCGGCTACCAGACCATCTTCGTTCCCTTTTATACGCCGGGCCAGCCCGCGTTCCGCCAGGTTCTGGCGCTGAATCTGCAGCTCCGCCTTCCGCACGATTTGGCCCTCGCCACCGCCACGGATGTGAGTCCGTTGGGCAAGGTTCGTTACACGGTCTACGGCACCCAGTTCGCGTACCGGAATCAGGCCGGCGCGCCGGAATCGTACTCGCCTCGCAAGGTTTTCGGGCGGTACATCGTTCGCGGGCGCGTGATCGGCCAGAACGGGCAGCCGGTTGCCGGAGCAGCAATCGAAATCGGCGGCCTCGTCGTGTTCAGCGATTCCACTGGCTCGTTCTTTCTACGCCAGCGCAAGCCGGGACTGAGCGCCTTGCACGTGCTGCTGGATCAATTTACCCAACCCGGAATTTATGAAGTAATCTCCGCTCCGCCCGAAGTTCACGCCAATATCGAGCCGAACCCGGAAGTCTGCCTGATTCAATTGCGCCGCGTGCCTTCTCGCAAGTCATAACGCGCTTTGGGAAAGGGTAATTTCACCCCATCGCGAGGGCGGCGCGCCGGCTGCTTTCGGGATGGTTTAGCGGGGTGAAGAATCGCCTGTGACCATTCCCCTTCCATTGATAAATGTTTTGTATCCGGAAGGGAAGCCATGCATCTTATTTATTCAGGTGAGAAGTAACACGCCCCACGCCGCTGGGAGCCGAATCGGGCGCAAAAATGGCCGTCAAGCGCGAAGGCAAATTAACCTATTCGGATGTAACGCCGAAGGGCCTTTACATGGGCCGGCGTAATTTTTTGATCGGGCTGTTGGTGGTAACAGGAGTGGTGGCCGCCTGGAAGAAATACAAATATCTGCTTTCCGGGAGGGGCGACGGTTCCGTTCCTGTCCCGTTGAACGGGGTCGTGAAATGGCCCTCGAGCACCAACGAGAAAATTTCCTCACTCAGCGACGTCACGCACTACAACAACTTCTTTGAATTTGGGACCGGCAAGGAAGATCCCGCCGCGAATTCCAAGAATTTCCGGACCTCGCCGTGGACGGTTACCGTCGATGGAGAGGTGAAAAACAAGCGTCAATTCAGCATGGATGAACTCCTGAAGCTGGCCCCGCTCGAGGAACGCATTTACCGTCACCGCTGCGTCGAGGGATGGTCCATCGTGGTTCCCTGGATTGGATATTCCTTTAGCGTGCTGGCGAAATTGGTTGAACCTACTCCCAAGGCGAAATATGTGGCGTTTGAGAGCTATTACGAATCGAAGCAAATGCCCGATGGCGCGATGTCTGGGATCGAGCTTCCTTATGTCGAAGGATTGCGGCTCGATGAAGCCATGAATCCCTTGGCGCTGCTCTGCGTGGGCATGTACGGAGAGACGCTTCCCAATCAGGATGGCGCGCCAGTGCGGATGGTGATTCCGTGGAAGTATGGTTTCAAGAGTATCAAATCGCTGGTGCGCATTCGATTTGTGGAGAATGAGCCGCCGGCCACCTGGAACTTGAACAATTCCCGCGAATATGGCTTTTATTCCAACGTGAACCCAAACGTGGATCATCCGCGCTGGAGCCAGAAAACGGAACGCCGCCTGGGAGAATTTTTCAAGCGGCCCACGCTGCTGTTCAATGGATATGGCGATCAGGTCGCCGGCATGTACGCCGGAATGGATTTGAAAAAGTATTACTGAGCGAGGATCACAACGTGAATTCCATTCTGGCCAGCAAGTGGACGAAGATCCCGGTCTTTTTGCTCTGCCTTGCGCCGCTCGCCTCTCTCGGCTGGGACGCGCTGCACGGGCACCTGACCGCAAATCCGATCGAATACATCACCCATGCCACCGGGGATTGGACAATACGGTTTTTGATCATCACGCTGGCGATTACGCCGCTGCGGACAATTTTGCATCTGCCGCAGTTGATTCGCTTCCGCCGGATGCTGGGGCTCTTCGCTTTTTTCTACGGTTGCCTGCATTTCACCACTTACATCTGGCTTGATAAATTCTTCGATGTCGCGGAAATGTGGAAGGACGTTCAGAAGCGGCGATTCATCACCGTCGGTTTCACCGGGTTCGTGCTGATGATTCCGTTGGCGATCACTTCCACCGCGGGTTGGATTCGCCGCCTGGGCTTCCAGCGCTGGCAATTGCTGCATCGCGCCATTTATATCAGCGCGATTGCCGGAGTGATCCATTATTACTGGCTGGTGAAATCGGACACACGCAAACCGTTGCAATACGCCTGGATGGTCGGGATTTTGCTCGCCTGGCGGGTCGGCGACTGGATGTACAAGAAGTGGGGGCCCGCCCCCGGCGGCGCGGTAAGCAAACATCCCGCCACCGCCGAGTCGGCTCAGATTTAAGAAAAGCCTGTCTCAAAAATGGTTTTTAGGGGGCCGGAGCTTCAGCTCCGGCATCAGGAGTCCCTCCACAAGCGGGCTTTAGCCCCTGAAGCGAGGACGGGAACCTTACTCCAACTATTTATGAGATGAGTTGTAAGATTTCTATCGGCTCTCGCGGCTCCGATTCAATCCTATTGCTTCAACTGTTTTTCAATCGCCGCCACAACTTCCGGCGAATCCGGCGTGACTTTGGATTCGAAACGCTGCACCACGTGCCCGTTGCGGTCGACTAGAAATTTCGTGAAATTCCACTTGATGTCGCCGGCCACGGACGGATTTGCGTTCTTCGTGAGATAGGAATAAAGCGGCGTTTGGTCGTCGCCCTTTACGGAGACCTTGCCGTACAGCGGAAATGTGACGCTGTATTTGCTCGAGCAGAACGTCTTGATCTCCTCATTCGTGCCCGGTTCCTGCTGGCCAAAATTATTCGCCGGAAAGCCCAGGATCACAAAGCCCTGATCCTTATATTTTTCATAAGTCGATTCCAGCGCCGTATATTGCGGCGTGTAGCCGCAGCGGCTGGCCACGTTGACCACCAGAATCACTTTGCCCTTGAACTCCGAAAGCGGCATCGGTTTCCCGTCGATGGCAGGCAATGTGAAATCGTAAATGCTGGCTGCGGCAAACAGGGAAGCTGCTGTCATCAGGATTAACCCCATCAGAAGATATCCGCGGAAATTTGGCCGGGATGCGGACTTCATCGTGCCTCCTCGAAGATGCCGGAAATCCGAACGCCGAATTGCGGATCACATCATAACGGAGCGGAGAGACTCCTGCAAAGCGGAGAATACAGCGGCTCGGCGCCAACGCTGCCGGATGTAGCGCGGGCGAGGGGAAATCTCGCCCGCGCCGGCAGCCGCATTCATTCGTTTTTGCTGCGGTTCGCTTCCATTGGATCGCCGGTCTGATGATCGGAAATTTGGAAGCGCAGAAACTGATGAATGGCTTCGAGCGCTTCGGCGTTCTTCGTTGTGATTCGCACCCGTGCCCCGCGGTCCATTTCCTCGAATTTGTATTGAATTTGATCGCGCAGCTTTTTCATGGCGGGCACGCCGGGCGGCGTCGCGCCGTGGATAAACATGGGGGCCTCGAAATCGCCGGCGGCGAACAGTTTCGCGATGTGCGTCAGATGTTCGCGAATCTGGTCCTGGCTGGCGGTGTCCTTTGCATCATTGGCCTGAATTTCGATGGACCCGCCATCCGTGGCCAGCAGGAAATGATGAGTGGTTTTTTCGTGTGAAAAGCCCATGGCCTGGTCGCCGCGTTTCATCATCTCGCAGTGATGATCGTCAGGCTTTCCTTGATCTTTTTTCTCTTGCTTCGCTTGCGCGCCGGTTGCGAATGCCAGGGCGAGCAGTGCTGCGAAAATCATGCTTTTCACGATGCACCTTCCTTTTGGTGTTGGCTGATTTGGCTATAAATTGAACCGCCGAATCGTGCCGCCCGGATTCGCGCGGCAAAGTTTCGAGTAATCCCGCCCTTTGTCCTTTTGGCGTGCGTGCCAGGCGCGTGTTCCATGACCGCAGAACACGGCGGAGCTGTTCGCGCATCGCCAGCAGGTCCTTGATCTGTTGTTCCAGTTGGCAAAGCTTGGCGTCCGCCATGTTGCGGACTCTTTGGCAGGGAATTCCGCCCTGGTCGCGAATCTTGAGAATCGTTTTCATATCGGAAAGGGACAAGCCCACGCTGAGAGCGCGTCGAATCAGGCTCGCGCGCTCCAACGCCTGCGGCGGATAGTTGCGATAACCGCCGCTGGTTCGCGGCGGAATCGCCAACAAGCCCAGGCGTTCGTAGTGCCGCAGCGTGTCCGTGCTCACGCCAATTTGCCTTGCCAGTTCTCCCGGCCGCATGTCTGTCTCCTTTGGCCAACAGAAGTATCAACCCTGGAATGCGTTCCAGGGTCAAGGGATTTATTTAGCCTGAATTCAGGGTGGAGGTATACTCTCGCGCGGATCAAGACAAGGCAGAACCACAAGGCAAAACGACAAGGCAAGACGGAGGAGATCAGATGCGGCGATTCCTGATGGTGACACTCTCACTGATGGCGGCGATGGGTTCCCTGACGCTCCGTGCGCAGGAAAAGAATTTTACGGTGGGCACAGCGAGCGCTGCGCCGGGGCAGAAGGCCATGGGCTATATCGAGGTGCCCGCGGGAGTGGATGCGGCGACGCGAATTCCAGTTGTTGTCGTGCACGGAGCGAAGCCGGGGCCGGTGCTGGCGCTGGTGACCGGCGCGCATGGAACCGAATATGCCTCGATCATCGCGCTGGAACAAATGCTGCAGTGGCTCAATCCCACGGAAATCTCCGGGACCGTGATTGTGGTGCCGCTGGTGAACATCGCATCGTTCGAACAGAAAGTGCCGCACGTGAATCCCGTCGACGGCAAAAGCATGAACCGTTTTTATCCGGGCAAGGCGGATGGAACGCAAACGGAGCGCGCGTCGTTGCTGATCACGCAGCAAGTGGTGGAGCAATGCGATTACCTGATCGATTTGCACGGCGGTGATCTGGACGAAAGCCTGCGCCCGTACAGCTACTGGGTGAAGACGGGAAACGCGAAGCAGGATGCCATCACTCATGACATGGTTCTCGCCTTTGGCCTCGACCACATCATCATCACCGAAGACCGGCCGAAAGATCCCAATGCCTCGCGCTACCTGGACAATACGGCTTCGACGCGCGGCAAACCCGCGATCGCGGCGGAAGCCGGATACGCGGGCACCACCGAGCCGGAGGATACCCATGTTTTGATAAACGGCTGCTTCAATGTGATGCGCTATCTGAAGATGCTGCCGGGCAAGGCGGAGATGATCGAGCATCCCGTGTGGATCGAAAAGATCGCTTCCATTTCGGGCGACCAGGAGGGGATTTTTTATCCGCTGGTGCGCCGCGGAACGTATGTGGCCGAAGGAATGGAGATCGGCTACGTCACCGATTTTTTCGGAAAGAGAATTCAGGAGGCGCGGGCTCCCGCAGCCGGAGTGGTTCTTTATATTTGCGCGGTGCCATCGATGAAGAAGGGAGACACGATCGCAAATATCGGCGTGGTGGCGGCCAAGGCGCCCTAGCGCGCGACTATCCCTTGGATCTTAGCTGGCTGAGCAAATCTTTGAATGCCGGTTCTTCGTGCAGGCAGGCGAGATCCATGTCCCGGGGAATCCACTCCACATCCCTGAATCCGTTGCTCACGGCTTTTTGGAGCATGCCCATCGCTTCTTCTTCAGAAAACAGCGAGCGCCCCAATATTCCCCAGGCGCTTTCGCATCAGAGCAGGGAACATTCTGCGCAGGTGTACTCGTACCTTATTCCGTTGACATCATCCGGAGCGAAGCTATCCTGATGGCTCAATTGTCCGGCTTCGATCTCTCGATAGAGGATGTGAAATGAAACCACGAATTCTGAAACTTGCTTTGCTTGGCGCGCTGGCCATGATCGCCGTTCTTTCCGGTTGCACCGCGGGAGATGGCTACCGGCTGCGCGCCACTCAGACGGAATCAAGAACCGTTGAACTCGGCGGCGCGAAATCCGTGCAGGCCGAGCTCAAGATGGGGGCGGGTGACCTCAAAATCAGCGGAGGCTCGGCCAGCCTGATGAATGCCACATTCAAGTACAACGTGCCCGAGTGGAAGCCGGAAGTCAGTTACACCGTGGAAGGCGCGGA
>JBGPTK010000035.1:0-22674 GCA_041490605.1 Terriglobia bacterium
CTGAAAACTTCCTGGTAACCGGTGAGGCTGGTATTAAAAACGACTTCGCCGCCATGGCGGGTGCGAGCACCCGCCGCGCGGCCGTTAAATATGCGCCCGTCTTCCAGCGCGAGCGTCGCGCGGCCTGCCAACTGCTGCGTCAGCTTGTCCTCCGCAAAATTTCATTGGGATGCTGCGTTAACGGTGGGGATGATACCAAAATGATCCACGGGCCAATAGGCAAAAACAGCTTTGCCATAAATAAATTTTCGCGGCACCGGGCCGAACACCCGGGAATCATTCGAGCTGTCCCGATGATCGCCCATCACGAAATATTCGTCTTGCTGCACACGGATGGGGCCGTAGCTCGACCCGTCGAAGAAACTCGCCGGCACGTAAGGTTCCGCCACGCGCTTTCCGTCAATATACAGACGGCCGGATTCAATCTCGAGAGTCTCACCGGGCAAACCGACCACTCGCTTGATAAATGATTTCGTCCTGTCCAGCGGATACCAGAAGACCACCACATTGCCACGATCGATCGGTTCAAACCGGTACACAAACTTGTTGATAAAAATTCGCTCCTGATCGCTCAGCAGCGGCGCCATGCTCGTGCCTTCCACCTTCACCGGCTGGTATAGAAACACGATGATGACCATGGCAAGGCCCAGCGCGATCGCTAAATCGCGCGCCCAATTGCGAATTTCACGTTGAACAAGCGAGTTTGAGCCTGACTCTGCCGCTGGCTCAGAACGCTTTGCGGTCTCTAGCATGCTCATTTCACTCATTTATATCATGCCTGGTCCGGCCTAGCCAATACCCGAAACCCGCCTATTGCAGCGCCGCACCCCGGCATCATTTTCCCCCTCTCGCCTCTCTCTGCGGAACTCTGCGCCCCTGCAGTGATGCCTCTCCTCCCTCCCGCCTCTCTCTGCGGAACTCCGCGCTTCTGCAGTGATGCCTCTCCTCCCTCTCGCTTCTCTCTGCGGAACTCGGCGCCTCTGCGGTAAAATCCTCTCGCCGCGCACCACCCCAATCCAACCCGCCACCCACCAAGCAGCAAGCCTTCGCTCAGCCCGCCGCCCACAAATCAGATGCGGGAATTGGCCCTTTTGGATGTGAAATGAAAATTGACCGCTCGGGAGGGTTCCTGATTATTTGCCACTGCCCGTGGGAATCTTGAAGAGAGAAATATCGCGGCTCACTCCAAACGTGAACCCCGTCCGGGCGTCGGAATGATAAAGCCCCGCAATTCCCGCCACATCCCAATGGAAGCCCCCGGCCAGAATCTGCACGCCCAGCCGCGCCTGTCCCCGGCTCTCCGTCCCCACCAGGGCGCTGCTGATCTTTCGCGTCGATTGGCGTCCGGAAACTTCCCCCACCAGATCGACTCGCGGGAAGATCGGATACGAAAAGGCCGCGCCGTAAAGCGTCTCGTCATTCTGGCTGAACAGTTGCAGCGGCGATTGCAGGATGCCGATCCCCACGTCCCCAAACAGTTTCAGTTTGCCGATATGCTTTTCCAGAATGATCATCGCGAACACGTTGCTGGTGTTGGTTCCGATCCCGCGCGCCTGGTTCGAGTTCGGCATCTCGAAACCAAAGCGAAATGCCACTGCCGGCCGCCGCTTCCCTTCTCCGATGATGCGAACTTTCGTCCACAGCGAAAAATCGCCGCTGTCGCTCGTGGAATTCGAGGAGGGCAGGTTCAGCGGCGTGAAGCTGGCGCCCTGCTCCTTGATCGAAAGAAAATTCCTCGCCGCTCCCTGAAGCTGCAATTCCACGATCTTGCCCACGCCGAGGCGCAAGTCCATCACGCCGACGGAGGTCAGGTCGCCCCGCAAGCCGGAAAATGGAATCCTTTGATCCTGCAGGAAATCGAAACCGGTAGAAGTGCGCACTGTGCCGAAAGCGGCGATTTCGGTATCGGGCGTTTGCAGCGGGCGGTCCTGCGCGCACAAAGATGGAGAAGCGAGCAAGGAACTAAAAAGCAAAGCCAGCGAAGAAATGCTGGAAAAGATTGCGAAGTTTGCAGGCCGCCGGCTCATGCGATCGATTTTCCCGCCTCCCCTCTCGCCTGTCCAATCCTGAACCCGGCGCTATGGTATTCCAGCGGCGTTTATTCTCCAAGCGCGTAGTTGATCACCGCCAGCGCGGCGATCACCGCCGTCTCCGTTCGCAGTATGTTTTTCCCCAGCGACACTTCTTCAAAACCCGCATCCCGAGAAGCATTTACTTCTTCCTCGGTCCATCCCCCCTCAGGCCCCACAGCTAATGCCACTTCGAGCGGCGCTCCGACGCTTGCAGGGGCGCTGCTTGCCTGTCCTGAGATGCGAAGGGCCGCGACCGGCTTTTGCCTTAAAACCGATCGAATCGCCGGCGCCTCAGGTTTTTCACTAAGAACAATTTGCTGAAAAGTTTGTGATACTCCCGCAAACGCCGCGTCAGGTTTCGAAACCGCGGCCAGCGCCGGCGCGCGCAATCGCCGCGATTGCTGCGCCGATTCCGCCAGTATCTTCTTCCAGCGCCGCGAGCGCTTTTCTGCCGCCGCGACCAGCGTTTTCTCGCTCCGCGCCGCCGCCAGAGGCACAATTTCGGATACTCCCAGTTCCGCCGCTTTTTCAATGCACCATTCGAAATGATCGAATTTAATGATCGAGAGCAGTAACCGGATGCGCAGCGCCTGCTCTGTTGCTGCAATCGGCTCAACCAAAGCGAACCGGATCGCATCGCGGCGTACCTCTTCGATTCGTCCCAGCCACACCTCTTTCCCATCACTCAATTCGTAAAGCTGCCCCGGCTCAGCGCGCAGCACGCGGCCCAGATGCTCGGCCGTCTCGCCGCGCAGAATCGCCCTATCCCCGTCAAATTGATCGACAAAAAATCTGCGTCGCACTCTGGCGCCCTCCCTTCCGGGAGCAGGCTATCTCAATTGCGTGCAAGATGGGAGAGCGGACCTCTTTATATTGGAAAGACTTGGATTTGGCTGGTGCGCTTCGCTGAATCGATAACGAAACTACCCGAAGATGTCTTTCACCTTATCGAAGAAGCTCGACGTCCGCGCGGCAGGCTTGTTATCCACTTTCAATACTTCGCGAAGCTGCTCGAACAGCCTTCTTTGTTCACGCGTCAGCTTCGATGGCGTAATCACCTGCACGTTTACGTACAGGTCGCCCTTGCCTCCGTGCGGATTCGGCAAGCCTTTCCCCTTCAGGCGGAAAATCTGCCCGCTTTGCGTACTCTCGGGAATCGCGAGTTGTTCTTCGCCGTTGAGCGTCGGCGCCGCGATCTTGTCGCCCAGCGCCGCCTGAGCCACGGTGATGGGGATGGTGCAGAACAAATCGGAATTCCGCCGCTCGAAGATCGCGTGATCCTTCACATCGAGCACCACGTACAAATCGCCCGGCGGCCCGCTATTCACGCCCGGCTCGCCCTCCCCCCCAATGCGAAGCCGCGTTCCCGTGTCCACGCCGGCGGGAATCCGCAAGTCGATCGTGTGTTCGCGCTCGATCTGCCCCTGCCCGCGGCAATTCTGGCAAACATCGCGAACCACCTGGCCCGTGCCGCGGCAGGCGGCGCAGGTGCGCGAAATCGCGAAAAATCCCTGCTGGTAATGCAGTTGTCCGCGGCCTCCGCATTGCTGGCACACGGACATTCCGGTGCCGGGTTTCGCGCCCGTGCCCTTGCAAATTTCGCAAGTCTCCAGGCGCGGCACGCGAATCTTGGTCGAGACTCCGGTGGCCGCTTCCTCGAACGTCAGCGACATGTCGTAACGCAAATCCGATCCGCGTTGCGCGCGCGCTCCCCGGCCGCGGCCGCGTCCGCCCCCGCCAAACACATCTTCAAACCCGAAGAAGTCGCCGAAAATATCCTGAAATTCATCGAAGATCGAGCGGTTAAACCCCGTCTCGAAATTCGCGCCCGAAAGCCCCGCGTGCCCGTGACGATCGTACATCGCGCGTTTCTGCGAATCGCTCAAAACCGTGTAGGCTTCGGTGGCCTCGCGAAAACGTTCTTCCGCCTCCTGCTTGTTCTCGGGGTTGCGATCCGGATGCCACTTGAGCGCCGCTTTGCGATAGGCGCTCTTCACCTGATCCGCCGTCACGGCGCGCTCGACTCCCAGAATTTCGTAATAATCTCGTTTAACGGTTGCGCTCATGGGTCAGGATTAGTTTTCCCTTTCTCTTCCAGCGAGGGATAAATGGCTTGGATTGCTCGCCACTCGCACCATCGCCGGCCGTATCACTCGGTCGTGCAATTTATAGCCGGCCTGCAATTCTTCCAGGACCGTCCCCTCGGGATGCTGCGTCGTTTCCACCTTCTCGATGGCGTGGTGCACATGGGGGTCGAAAATCTTCCCCAGCGATTCGATCGGCTCCAGTCCTTGCTTTGCCAGAACATCCCAGAACCGCTTGCGGATCAGCTCCACTCCCTTGGAGTATTCCACGTAGGCGGGATCATCGTTCGCCGCAATGGCCCGGTCGAACGCGTCCAGCACGGGGAGCAATTCTTCCACCAGCGCATTGACGGCCCGGCGATTTTCTTGCTGCCGGTCGCGCTCGATGCGCTTGCGATAGTTGTCAAAATCCGCTTGCCGCCGGACCAGCGTGTCCTGAAGCTCCTGCTTTTCCAATTGCAATTTCGCCAGTTGTTCCGCCAAGGCCCGGTCTTTCGAACCGGCGCCCTGCTCGTCAGCAGGGTCCGCGGAAGCAGGCGCCGGGGCCGCGGCCCGGTCCACATCCACGTTCACGTCGATCTTGCTCGATTCCTTGTTAGGCCATTTCACGGCTTGTTTTCACCTCGCAGGCTCTCCCCCAAAAGCTCGGCC
The DNA here is from genome assembly GCA_041490605.1 of Terriglobia bacterium. GTDB lineage: Bacteria > Acidobacteriota > Terriglobia > Acidiferrales > UBA7541 > JBGPTK01. The sequence goes on from JBGPTK010000035.1 coordinate 4,808, forward strand.
ATAAAAGCCACCGCTGTAATCACCCGCTCGTAGTGCATGCGCATGGGCGCCAGGATTCCCATGGTGCCCTGGGCCTGGTCGTCCAGCGTGTACGGCGCGCTCACCAGCGCCAGATGCTGGCCCGCCGTTGATATCTCTTTGATCCCGAACTCGACGTGTACCGCTTCTGGCGCTTCGATGCATCCATTCAACAGGGCGACCAAGCGGCCGCGCTCTTCGATGGCATACAGCAGTTCCCCGATTTGATGCTGGTCGGCAAATTCCGGTGCGGCAGCGATCTGCGCGGTGCCCTCGATGTAGACTTGGCGCTCGCTATCCTCGCCCAGCAGCCGCGAATCGCATAGCTGCAGCGCTCCCGAGGCCATCTTCTGGTACCGCTCACGATCCTTGGCCAGCAGCGCCTTCAAATCCGCGCGAATCGCTTCCAGAGTCCAGCCGCCGTAGTGGCTGTTCAAGTACTCGGCGGTCGTATCGAGCTCAGCCTGAGCGAACGCTCGCTCCGGACGAACAATTTTGTCCCGCGTCAGCCCGCCCGTCCCCACCAGGATCACCAGCACACGAGTATCCGGAAGCAGGATGAATCGCAAATGTTCCACTGCGGTGCGCGCCAGCGGTGGCGAGACGATGATTCCCAGACCGCGCGATACCGCTGCCAGCACTTTGCTCGCCCGTTCCATCAGGGCTTCGGGAGTTTCCGCCGCCGCAAGCTCCCGGCGAATCCATTCGCGGTCTTGCGAGCTGGCCGTTCCCGGCACCGCCACCTGCTCCACGAAAAATCGATAGGCCGTCGCCGTGGGTACCCGTCCAGCGGAGGTGTGCGGCTGGAATAGATACCCCTCATCCTCCAGGTCCGCCATCACATTGCGGATGGTGGCGGGGCTCAGCGATTCCCCGTGCAGCTTTGAAATCGCGCGCGAGGAGACAGGCTCACCCGTCTCGATATAGGTGCGCACGATATCCGCTAGAATTTGTTGATTCCGCTTCAGTTGCAGGACCAGACTCCTCGCCGGCGCCCTTGCAGGATTCCCTTGCCGCGCAGTTCCATTGCCTGGCGGAATCAGAAACCCCAACTATTGAAGTTTAATCGTGGTGAAGGCAAGCGTCAACCTAAGCTGCAGCCATGTCGCTTCAAAATGAAAATGCCAATCAGACTGCCGATGTGGATGCCAGTGTTGACGAAGTGTAGGGGCCGGCTTTAGCCGCGCCCTTTGCCGGAGCTATTCCCCCGCCCTGCCGATGACATTTATGCTGCCGCCAGTGCAAAGCGCACCACATCCGGTCTTTGTGCCGGGTATGGCCAAAATGGATTTTTCTCTGCGGGGAATTTTCAGACTAAGCGTTCAAATCTGCCGAGAAGGTTCGAATCCAGCCAGCCGCGAGCAGCTTCCAGCCGCATCAGTCTGAAAGCGTCGCGCTGCGTCAGGGCCTGGCGATAAGGGCGATCAGTCGTCAAGGCATCGTAAATATCCACCACCTGCACGATTCGCGCTGTTAACGGAATCGCTTCTCCTGCCAGATGATCGGGGTAGCCGGTCCCGTCAGAGCGTTCGTGGTGATGCCGGATAAGGGGAAGCGCCGCGCTGAACGATTTCAGCGGCGCGCAAATCTGTTCCCCGATCAGCGGATGTTGCTCCACGATGGCCCGCTCCTCCGCCGTCAGGGGTCCGGGTTTCAGAAGAATCCCGTCGGGTACCGCCACTTTGCCGATATCGTGCAGCACGCCGGCGAACCGCAGGGCGCGAATATGCGTCACACCCAGCCGCAGGCTTTCTCCCATACACACCGCGTATTCTGAGAGACGGGCCCCATGTCCTTCCATGTACGGGTCTTTCGCCTCGATGCTGCGGGCAAGAGACATCAGAACATTTTCCGCCTGCTCATCGCCTTCATTCTTAAGAGGAGTCTGGGAATAAACCGCTGTCAGGCCCTGGGAGGAGTATTTTTTTAGATATAAAAACGCTCGATTCAGGTAACTCTCCGCCTTGGTTTGTTCCAGGGGCGCCGAATCAGCGGACATCACCGAGGCATTGATATAGAGAACTGGCGCCAGACGCCTCTTTGCTGCCGATCTCTCTCCTTGTTGCAGCCGCACAACACTTGAGGGCTTCATCGAACCTCTTCTCCCCATCTACTGGCCGTTCCGGGAACACTCCACTCGGAGCACAGAGCGAGCAGACCAGATGCGCCGGAAGCGCCAATCCGGAACAAAAATAAATGCTGTCCTTCCAGTTGGTTAATTTGGAAACCGAATCGGATGGCAGTTCAAAAATTCCCAATCCTGTACAAGATTACTCGATACCAGTACCGGGAAAACACAGTCTTCCAAAGTTCTGCACTTCGCGGGACAAGTCCAATTTCAGTTCGGATATGCCGCCAGGGCTTAAATTTATCCAAATCACGGGGCGGCCTTTCCACGTCCTAACCCTTCGCCCCCATCCGGCATGATTGCCCTGCTGATTTTGGAATTGAAAGCCCAATCCGGGAATGAAGGAACACTCGAAAACATTCTCGGGGCCTGTCTGTCAGGCCCGGAGATCCATGCCGCCTTGGAATCAGAATTAACCCTTCTGCTTTTTTTGCCACTCATCCTCGGTCAGCGGCGCCAGAGGCTCGAGCTTTTTCTTTTCGAGCAGCAGGTTTAACGAAGGCACTTCCTTCGTCGTGGCTGCGTCCAAATCGCTTGCCGTTTTTTGAAGAGCGCGGTCGAGCACCGCCACCCGGTCGAGCTGCGTCTGGGTCGGCGCTCCTTCATAACCATTCACCGAGCCGTAAAGGGCCAGCACTTTCTCCCGCAACTCGATTTCGCCGGTCATGGCGCCTTCTTTATTGGCCGCCATCGAAACGCCCAGCGCGGCGAGCGTATCCGCCAGAGCTTGGACACGCTTTCGCAAAGGATCGTTCGCCGGCAATTTCCCCACGCGGGCCGTGGCTTGCGCTTCCAGGTTATTCACCGCCTCGGCAAGATAGGAAAGCTGAGCCAACATGCCGTAAATCTTTAACGCCGTCTGGCGTTCCAGTTGCCGCTGCTCCGGCGTATGTTTCGACCTGGGATCGGCAATCAGTTCGACGTGAGTGGTATACGCCTGATCGCCCTTGATCATCTTCACCGTGTACGTGCCTTCGGACAACAAAGGCCCGAATATCGCGTAGGGATTATCCGCCAGTCCGCGCGCCGGCGGCGCTTTCGGTGGCTTCATCCGCGTGGGCCAGTCGAAACGGTTCAAACCCCTTCGCCGCCCCCCGGGCGCCGAGTACACCAGTTTTCCGGCGGAGTCGAATACATCCAGCCGCAGTTCGCCCATCAGGTGGCGCTTTTTCAAATAGTAGATAATCGTCGCAGTCGCTTCCGGAGAACGTCCCATGAAGCCGGTATCGCCGTCGAATCGCTGTTCGAACGCCGGAACCGTGATCGCCGACGGCGCGGAAGGCAGGAACGCCACGTCCGAAGCCAGCACATCGGCATTCATTGACCGCAGCGGCGTGATGTCGTCCACAATCCAGATCCCGCGCCCGTGCGTGGCCACGATCAAATCGTTATCGCGGGAATGGATGGCGATATCGCGAACGGCAACGGCAGGCATGCCCGCCCGCATCTGGGTCCACGAAGTCCCGCCGTCGAAGGAAACGTACAGCCCAAATTCGGTGCCCGCGAAGAGCAATTTCGAATTCACGGGGTCTTCGCGAATCACGTGCGCGTAACCGTGGATATCGGAAGTTGCCAGCGCCTCCCACGTCTTGCCGAAATCCCGCGTGCGATAGACGTACGTTTTCATATCGCCGTAATTGTGGCCGTCAAAGGTCACATAAGCGGCGCCCTCCTCGCTGTGGCTTGCGTCCACATAGCTCACCCAGGTGGCCGGAGGCACTCCGGAAATATTGCCGGTCACGTTGGTCCACGTCTTGCCCCCGTCGCGCGTCACCTGCACGTTGCCGTCATCGGTTCCGGCCCACACCACGCTGGAATTTTTTGGCGATTCGCTGATGGCGTAAATGGTGCAGTGCTTTTCGGCGTCGCTGTTATCCACGGTCAGGCCGCCGGATTGTTCCTGCTTCTCTTTTTCCGGGTCGTTGGTGGTCAAGTCGGGAGAAATGCGCTCCCAGGATTCTCCGCGATCCCGCGAACGGAACAAATATTGCGACCCGATATAAATCGTCCCCGGATTCGTGGCGCTCAAATGCACCGGCGTGTTCCAGTTAAAGCGCAGCTCCGGTTCGCCCTCTCCCGCCAGCGGCTGGATAATTTTGCTTTCGTGGGTGGATTTCACCACGCGGTAAAGCTTTCCCCCCTGCCATTCCACGTAAGCAATATCCGGCTCGGATACGTCGGGGAACGCCCAAAATCCATCCCCGAAGCCGAGGTTGTCCCACAGCCGGTTCGGCACTCCGCCCGTGTGCCGCGAAGGCCCCGTCCAGGTCCCGTTATCCTGCAATCCGCCATACACGTTGTAGGGCCGCGCCATGTCATAGCTGACGTGATAAAGCTGCGACACTGGAAGGTCCTCGACAAAATTCCAGCGCGCGCCGCGGTCCGTGGATGAATACACTCCGCCGTCGGTGCCCAGGAAAAGTTGGTCCGGATTTTCCGGATTAATCCACAGCGCGTGGCAATCGCCGTGATAGCTGCCGCCAAACACTTCCCCGCCGCCCAGTTCGCTGAACGTTTTGCCGCCATCCTCGCTCACGGAAAGCGAGTAGCCCGGTTTGTACACGCGGTTGTAATCCTTGGGGTCCACCACGATGGTGGCGAAATAGAAAGGCCGGGCCTGAATGTTCTGGCCGGTATTCATCAGCGTCCAGGATTCGCCCAGGTTTTCGCTGCGATAGAGGCCGCTGACCTTTGCTTCCACCACGGCGTAAACCACGTTCGGGCGCGAAGCGGCCACGGCCACCCCGATTCGTCCAAGAATTCCCTCGGGCAGCCCTTTGCTCAGGCGTTGCCACGTCGCTCCGCCATCCGTCGATTTATAGAGGCCGCTGCCCGGTCCGCCGGAACTGAACATCCAGGGCTTGCGCCTCATCTGCCACATTCCCGCGTACACGATCTTCGGGTCCTGCTGGTCCATGGAAATGTCCGAGCAGCCCGTGTCTTCATTCACGAACAGAGTCTTGATCCAGCTCTTTCCGCCGTCGGTTGTGCGGAAGACGCCGCGTTCCGCGTTGGAATTCCACAAATGCCCCAGCGCGCAGGCCAGCACGGTATTCGAATCCTTCGGATTCACGGCAATCCTGCTGATGTGCTCCGAATCCTCGAGTCCCATGGCCTGCCAATTTTCACCGCCATCGGTCGTCTTATAAATGCCGGTGCCCACGGATACGCTGTTGCGCACCCAGGCCTCTCCCGTGCCCACCCAAACCGTTTCCGGATGAGAAGGATCGATGGCGATGGCGCCAATCGATTGCGTATTTTTCTCGAAGACGGACTTGAAGGTCATGCCGCTGTTAATGGATTTCCACACGCCGCCGCTGGCCGACCCGGCGTAGACGGTTACCCGGCTGCCCGGCGCCGCAGTCACCGCGGCAATTCGCCCGCTGGTCACCGCCGGCCCGATCGCCCGCGCGCGGATTCCATCCAGCGCGTCCGAATCGATTTTGACGGCCGCGTCTTTCGTATCGCCGCGAGCCACCAGCGGGAACGCGAGCGCCAGCATCAGCATCGCCAGTGCTCCCTGCGGAGAAATTCTATTTCGATTGCGCGAACCGGTCATGTGCGGCTCCTCTTCGGGCAAGAAATGGCAGGGGCGCGATTCAACGCGTCATGGTCAAGGGTGGCTTGGGCGCCGGCTGCGGAGTATCGGCCGGCTTCGGTGCGGGCGCGGGCATCACGAATTTCGAATCATCCACCGGAACATTCAGCTCCACTTTCTCGACGATAATCTTTTGTTTTTGCTCACTGTCCCTTACGCCGTTTTCCAGCGCGAACGGGAACATCAAGCCTTCCACCGGCTTGTAATCGCCGAAAGTCTGCTCCACCACTTTGGGCGTCCCATTGATCGTCCGCGTGCTGATCTCTTTTACTTCCAGGCTTGATTCCGTATCGATAAATTCCTGGACGACGTCGCCATTCTTCAACGAGATCTTCAGCTTGTACGTGGGAGCGCCGTCCACTTCTTCCTTGCCCACCAGTTCCACCTGGTTTCCCTTCGCCTTGTAATCCATCAGCGGGCCGTCGAAATCGGCATTCTCCTGCGCATCCTTGGTATCCTCGGGTGAGAGCGGCTCGGCATTCTTATTGCCGTTGAACGGCATCACTTGCCATCCCGATTTGCCGTCATACGCTTGCAACGCCGTCAATCCCTGGATGGTGAACTCCATCCGGAAGTGCTCCGGCCTTTTCAACTCAATCAGGAAGGGAGCCTCCATTCCCGGCGCAACTTCCACCCGGCCCGTGATTCGAACGGATTTGACTGCCTTGATCTTTTCCATTCCGCCGCGGGCCGCCATATTCTGGGCGATGATTTCGTCCACGGTCTGCGCCGAAGCCGGTACGGATAGCAACGTGGCAATCGCCAGAATCCACCCCAGTTTCAATTTCATGATTTATCTCCTCAGTAAACGTCTGATCAGGATACGAAGCGATTGCCGGTTTGTTTCAGTTGGCCTCGGGACCAACCGGGAGAGTTTAACCGATTTCGACGGCGCAAGGTATGCTGGGGATTATTGAAATTGGATTCGCCCGCGGCGGAAAATCCGCGGCGGCAAAAAAATTGCGGCAGTCTTAAAATTCGTTGGAAAGAATCCCGCCGCTACTCGGCGCCCAAGGTTTCCGTATCGATTTGCGCGCGCTGCAGCCGGTCGGAAAAATCGATATAAACCGTCTTCCACTCCGAATAGAATTCCAGCGCCGCGATCCCCGATTCGCGGTGGCCATTCCCGGTATTCTTTACTCCGCCGAACGGCAGATGCGTCTCCGCGCCAATCGTCGGCGCATTCACGTAGACAATTCCCGTCTCCAGGTCCCGCTGCGCGCGAAACGCCTGATTGATATTCCGCGTGTAAATCGACGCGGAAAGCCCATAAGGAACTCCGTTGGCAATCGTCAGCGCGCCGTCCAGATCTTCAAACGGCATCACCGACACCACCGGCCCGAATATTTCTTCCTGGCAGATCCGCATCAGCGGATCGCAATCCAAGAACACCGTCGGCTCGTGGAACCAGCCTTTCGCATAAGCCCCCTCCGTCAGCCGGTGGCCGCCGCAGGCCAGCTTCGCTCCTTCGTTCTTTCCGATCTCCACATACTTCATCACCGTCTTCAACTGCGACTCGTTGACCACCGGCCCCATCTCGCTGGTCACATCCATTCCGTCGCCGACTTTCAGCGCCTTCGCCCGGGCCACAAATTTCTCCGTGAATTCCTTGTACACCTTTTTCTGCACGGCCACCCGGCTGGCTGCCGTGCACCGCTGCCCGCTGGTGCCGAATCCGCCCCAGATGGCGCCATCCACCGCCAGGTCCACATTGGCATCGTCCATCACCACGATGATGTTCTTTCCACCCATCTCCAGGTGACATCCTTTGAACCCCGGCGCGCACGCCTCGCTCACGATTCGCCCCACATCCGTCGATCCTGTAAAGCTGACCAGTCTTACGTCGGGATTCCCGAGCAGCGACGTTCCCACCTCCCTTCCGGAGCCGTAAACCAGGTTCACCACGCCCCTTGGCAGGCCCGCCTCGTGCAGCACTTGCACCAGGTTGTGGGTCGAGAGCGGAGTGTCCTGCGCCGGTTTGATCACCACGGTGTTGCCGCACACCAGCGCCGGCATCATCTTCCAGGAAGGAATGGCCATGGGGAAATTCCACGGCGTGATCAGTCCCGCCACGCCCCTGGGCACGCGCACGCTCATGGCGAATTTGTTGGGGAGCTCCGACGGCGTGGTCTGGCCAAACAGCCGGCGGCCTTCGCCCGCCATCAGGTAAGTCATGTCGATTGCTTCCTGCACGTCGCCGCGCGTTTCCGCAAGGATCTTTCCCATCTCGCGCGTCATGTCGCGTGCCAGATCATCCTTCCGGCTCAGCAAAATCTCCCCCGCGCGGAAGAGAATCTCAGCCCTCTTGGGCGCCGGCACCAGCCGCCACGATTCATAGGCTTCCCTGGCCGCTTCCACCGCCGCCGTCACGTCCTCTTCCGTGGACGCGGGGAACATGCCCACCAGTTCGCTGGTGTCCGCCGGATTGCGATTCTCAATCGCTTTGCCGCTGCGCGTCTCCACCCATTCGCCGTTGATAAAATTCTTGTATGCCCGGGGCATTGTTGCGGTGGCCATGCTGCCTCCTGCGATTGAGTTGGATTCGCGGTGCTGGGAAGATGCGCTTGCCCAATCCTGCGCAAAAAGCACTTTAGCAAGCGCGCGAGGACACGTCAACGAGCGCCGCCTTCGAGCGTGTGTGCGTTTAGGACCCGATGAGCGTGCTTAAGAAGAAGAGCGCCGCGCCGTGGGATTGGAAGCCGCAGGGCTGGGCGTGGCAGTAACTGGCGGTCGCGGCGCGCCCACGCCGGCTGTATCGGCGCCCAGCCCGAGCTTTTCGAGGGTCAGGGCATCCAGCTTTCCGCTGGGCGGCAGTCCCTGCGCTCCCTGGAACCGGCGCAGAGCATCCTGCGTGCGGTCGTCGAGCTTGCCGTTCGGATCGCCCTGGTAATAACCGTCGCGCGCCAGCGCGGATTGAATTTCCGAAATGCGATCGGGATTCGGCGCCATCTGCCCTTTCACTTTCTTCGCTTTCGCCTTGCTGTGCTTGGCCGTCTTCTTTGTGCTCTTTGTGGAAAGCAGATTCGAGGATTTCGGCCCTCTGCCGGTTTCATTCGCCGGCCGGCTTTTTGCGTTTAGAGGATTCATTACAACCAGCAGGATTGCCGCCGCCGGCAAAATCGTCCATCGTTTTTGCAGTGCAGCCGAGTTCGAAAAAACTCTCATCTATTGCCCCTGTGGCACAGTTCCGGCCAGGAATAGAGTCAGCACGCGCTGCGCGTCCGCGCGTCGCTGAACCTTGAACAGCACATCTTGTCCCGGCTTGAGTTTGGAAATCTCTTTCTTGTAATCGGCCATTCCCGCTACCGGCACGTGGTTCACTTCGGAGATCACGTCTCCGCGCGTGAAGCCGATGTCCTCGGCGAAGCTGGCAGGCTCCACTTCCGTGACCACAATTCCCTGCGTCTTTTCCATCCCCAATCGCCGCGCCACTTCGGGCGTCAATTCTTCCGCGCGCAGCCCGAATTGCATCGACTCGGCCTCTTCCGGCTCTTGTCCCGCGGCATTGTTCGCCGTTTCCGGGAAAATCTTCGAGCGGTCCGCCACGGTGACGATCACGTCCTTGGTTTGCTTGTTGCGGACATACCGCAACTGCACTTTCTCTCCGATGGTGGTTTGCGCGATGGGATTGACCAGGTCCGAACCGGTGCGCACCGGTTTTCCGTTCACTTCCGTAATCACGTCTCCCGGCTGGATACCCGCCTTGTCCGCGGGCCCGCCCGGCTGCACCTGCTCCACCACAATTCCGTAAGGCGCGCCCATCTGGCGCATCAACACCGGATTATTGCTGCGATCTTCCTGGAAGCTGATCCCAATCGAGCCGCGCGTCACATGCCCGTTGGTGACCAATTGATTGTAGACATTGATCGCCGTGTTCGAAGGTAACGCAAAACCGACCCCTTCGAATCCGCGGCTGCCCGTAAAAATGGCCGTGTTGATTCCAATCACTTCGCCCGCCATATTGACCAGCGGCCCGCCCGAATTTCCCGGGTTGATTGCGGCATCCGTCTGAATGAATCTTTGAAATTGCTTGCCCACGTTGCTGCGGTCTTTGGCGCTTACGATTCCGGCGGTAACCGTGGCCTGCAATCCAAACGGGCTGCCGAACGCCAGCACCCAGTCTCCCACCTGCACGCCATCGGAATTGCCGAGCCGCGCGACCGGCAAATCGTGGTCGGAATCGATCTTGATCACGGCGACGTCCGTTTCCGAATCCGTGCCGATCAGCTTCGCGGTGTAATTCTTCTGGTCTCCGTTCAGCGTCACCTGGATCTTGGTGGCCTGATCGATCACATGCTGGTTGGTCAGGATATAGCCCTTCTTGTCCACGATCATGCCGGAACCCAAACTGCGCTCCGCGGAAGGGCCGTCCTGCGGCGATTCAAAAAATTTATCGAAAAAATCCTGGAAGGGATCGCCATCGCGGCGGGGCGTTTTCTTCGCCTTGGGATGGTCGATCACCTGCGTCGTTGAAATATTTACGACGGCAGGCTCGAGCTTCGTGGAAATTCCCGTGAAAGTGCCGGAAAGTTGGATGGGCTCGGGAATCGCCAGCAGGTTCACGCCGTTCGGGGAAGTCTGCGCCCTGGTCGCCAGGGCGCGTCCGGAGATCAGCGTCCCGATCATGATGCCGATCGCCAGCGTGAAGATCACCAGGAGCGTGGCGAAAATCTTTCGTCGTCTCACCCAATCCACCAGTTCTTGAATCTGGATCCCCATTCTGTGGCTCCCTTCGCTCCGAGGCAACAAAACCGCTGCTCCTAATCATACCATTGCCGGGCGGCTCCCCGCTTTAGACGTTTGACCCATTCGCGCGTAAGCAAGTTGCCGCACTAGGCACAAGTAGTACTATGGTTCTCCAACCCCAATTTGACGTTCCAGGTTGCTACTGGATCACATCACACGATCACTGCCGGCCGGGCGACGCCATGTACAGGCCCACGATACTCTTCCGGTAAGCACTCACCGCTACTTCAGCTTGCCGTACTCGGATTTGGCCTGCTGCAAAATGGGGATGTCGGGGTCGGCGTCTTTCCACAGAGTGAAGAAATCATTATAGGCGGCGCGGGCTTTGGCACTGTCACCCTGCATTGCATATGCGCGACCGAGGCCAAGATGGGCGAGCGCGCCGATGGGTTCGTTGAGCACAATCCCGCGATGGTCTAGGATTTTCTGAAACTCAACGGCGGCTTCGGTGCCCCGATGCGCGGCCAGATAGGCTTCTCCTCGCACAAAGACAGGATACAAGGCGGTCCAACCATAAGTACTGGACATCGTCACTCCAAGCTCATACGGTGCGGCGGCTCTGAGACTCTCAATGGCCTCGGAAGCATTTCCCCGGTTGAGCGCAAGCTTCGCGCGAAGGGTTGGCAGGTAATTGAACAAAACAATTGTGTCTTCCGGGAACCTCTTGCCGAAATCGTCGGTCAGCGCTTGCGCTCGCCCGCCATCCCTCGCGTACGCCAAGGCGAGCGCCGCGCCGTACTGCACATCGCGGCCTGCCGAGCGCACCATTGCCAATGTGGCACGCCGTTGTGCTTCGTCTGCGTTGCCGAACAAACCTTCTCGCAGACCGGCCACGGCAGAGTACGTTGCGGCAGCTTCCTTCTCTTGTGCTCGTTCGGCGGAATCCATCGCCCGTCGGGAAAACTCCCCGGCGTCCCTGAGCCGCCCGCCATAAGCGGCTGTATCGGCTTCAAAGCCCAGCAGTAGGTCCTCTATTCCCGGCTTGCCCGCCGACCATGTTATCTGCTGCTCCATCCCCGCTGCATCGTTCTGCAAAAAAGCAACCGCATACAGGTTAAAATGAAAGAAAGGATGGTCTAGTTTGCGTTCCAGAGCTTGCCCATACGTGGCCTTCGCCTCACCGAGGCGATGAAGAAGGATGTAGTTGGCCATGACGACGGCGTAAGAAATGGAATTGTCCGGATTCAAACGGAGTGCCTCCCTAGCTTCCTCAACCGCTTTCTCATATTGTCCAAGGACACCGTAAATAAATCCCGCCAAGAGACCATGCGGAAGTTCCGAGCGCGGGTAGGCCCGTATCCAAAGCTCGCAGGTTTGTTCGGCCTTCTCCATATTCCCAGTGACCGCAATATAGAAAGAGGCCGAGATGAAATACTTCTCTGACTCACTGGCTCGGTCGCGCAGTTCGTATGCCTTTCGGGTATAGCCGGCAGCGATGCTGGATTCTCCAATATCCCCATACACGCGGCCCAACCATGCGTAGGCGACCGCGAAATTCGGGTCGAGTTCGACGGCACGCTTAAAAAACGGAATCGCCGCGGCACCACCTGTTGAGTACAAAACACTATTGCCCGAGCTGTACGCTTTCAGGGCTTCGAGCGACGGCGTAGTGGCTTGTTCCAGAGGGGTATCAAACTTCTGCACAGTGCTGAGCGACTCGCCCAGTTTGTTCCGAATCTCCGAGGCTGTCTTTCCCAGAGCATCGAGCACATGGTTCTTGTCGCTCGCCTGAGCCTCCGTGCTCGCCAGCGATTCCCCGCTTACGCAGTTGACCGCTTTGAGGGTCAGAAGATACTGCGTGCCAATCTGCGCAATCGAACCGTCGAGGACAGCGGCGCTCCCCGTCCGCTGGCAGAGTTCCCGGGCAATCGCTGGTGTGAGTTTTGCTTCGGCTGGCTGGCCCATCAGGCCCAGCGTCTGCTGGATTTGCAGGTCAGAGATAATGCTCAGGAACGGTGATTGTTCCAGTTGTACGGAAAGCCCCTGCCGCAGCGTGCCGTCGAAGACCGAATCGCCCGTGGTGTTCGTGAAATCAGCGAGGACGATAGTGTCCTTTTCAGTCAGCGCGTGGGCCTTGCGGGAGAAGAACAACCAACCGCCCACGGTCAGTGCGATAACCACAAGTGCTGCGCCAGCGACCGCCCCCCATCGAAACCGAGTAGATTTCACGGCGGGTTTCGACTCGACTAGTGCCGCCGCGCTGGCTGCACGGCCCGAATCCGAATCGCGCTTCAGCCGCTGCAAATCCGTGCGGATGTCGGCAGCGTTCTGGTATCGCAGCTTCCGGTCCTTCTCCAGCGCCTTGTTGATGACTTCTTCGAACTTTGCGGAAAGGTCCGGATTCAGTCGCACGGGCGCAACCGGACTGCGACTCAGAATGGCCTCCGCGATCACACCTGCGGTGTCACCGCGGAACGGCATGACGCCAGTAGCCATTTCATAGAGCACAACGCCGAATGAAAAGAGATCGGTGCGCGCATCAAGTTCCTGCCCGCGCACTTGCTCCGGCGACATGTAGGCCACCGTTCCGATCGATGCGCCCGGCCGCGTCAGTTGGTCTTCGACTGTCGCAGTTGGCATCGAATTGACGCTCGCGCTGGCCTCGCTGCCTCGCGCCGTGGTCAGTTTTGCGAGGCCAAAGTCCAAAACCTTGGCATGGCCGCGATCGGTGACAAAAATATTCGCGGGCTTGATGTCGCGGTGGACGATTCCTTTCGAATGAGCGGCGTCGAGCGCGTCGGCAATTTCAACCGCCAGATCGAGAATTTCTTCCGGCGGCATCGGCTTGCCATCGATGCGGTGTTTCAGCGTCTGGCCTTCCAGATACTGCATGACTATAAATGATTGACCGTTTTCTTCTCCAATGTCGTACAGGGCGCAGATATTCGGGTGGTCGAGAGCGGAAGCAGCCTGCGCTTCACGCCGGAAACGTTCGAGTGCGGCAGAGTCGTGCGCCACATCGTCGGGCAGAAACTTCAGGGCGACGAGCCGATGAAGCCGCGTGTCTTCGGCCTTATACACCACACCCATCCCGCCGCCGCCCAACTTTTCCAGGACGTGATAGTGGGAGAGGGTCCGGCCGGTCAGAGGCTGAGACTCCGGCATATGACGCTCATCTTAGGTGCGTTCTGAACCCGAAGTCAACGGGCGGCGATTGAAGAGGAGCCGTCGAGTCTTATCCACTTGCTTGATAAACGCGCTCATCGGAAACTAACCCACTACCCGCGGTTCAGATCGATTGCTATAATTTCGTTCCTCTTGGTAAAGTAAGGAGTGGAGACCTATGCCGCCATCAACACTTTACGAAAAAATTTGGAATGCGCATCTCGTCCACGAAGCTCCCGGCCAACCGTCCCTCATCTACATCGATCGTCACCTGATTCACGAAGGGACTTCGCCCCAGGCATTCGCCGGACTGAAAGCGGCGGGGCGCAAAGTGCGCCGGCCTGACCTCACTTTCGCCGTAATGGACCATTCTGTTTCCACCAAGAATCGCCTATTGCCGGTTCTCGATGCGGACGCGAAAGGTCAATTCGAAGCCTTGGAACGGAATTGCCGTGAATCGGGTGTGTATCTTTTCGATATGCACAGCGGGAATCAGGGAATTGTTCATGTGATCGGCCCGGAACTCGGAATTACCCAGCCGGGACAAACCATTGTCTGCGGCGATAGCCACACCTCCACTCACGGCGCGCTCGGCGCTCTGGCTTTTGGAATCGGCACCAGCGAAATCGAACACGTTCTCGCGACGCAGTGCCTGCAGCAGTGGAAATCGCAGACCATGCTGGTGCAGGTGAATGGCAAGCGGCCAAAAGGCGTCACTGCCAAGGACATCGTTCTCGCCATCATCGGCAAGATCGGCATCGCCGGCGGCAATGGCCACGTGATCGAATATTCCGGCCAGGCCATTCGCAGTCTTTCTGTGGAAGGCCGCATGACTCTTTGCAATATGACCATCGAAGGCGGAGCGCGCGCGGGCATGGTGGCGCCCGACGACACCACGTTCTCTTATCTCGAAGGACGCCCCTTCGTGCCGCGCGGAAAAGAATTTCAAGATACCGTGGCTCACTGGCGCACGCTGGTCAGCGACCCGGGAGCGAAATTTGATGACACCGTAATTCTGGAAGAACGCGAACTGGCGCCGATGGTTACCTGGGGAACAAATCCCGGAATGGTCACCGACATTGGGAGCCGCGTGCCCGATCCCGCGTCATTCACTGACTCTGTGAATCGCCAGGCAGCCGAACGCGCCTTGCAGTACATGGCTCTGCGGCCCGGAACTCCCATTGTCGATATTCCGCTGGACCGCGTGTTTATTGGTTCCTGCACCAATTCTCGAATCGAAGATTTGCGAGCCGCCGCGCACGTGGTGGAGGGAAAACACGTAGCCAAATCTCTGAAGCAGGCCCTGGTGGTTCCCGGCTCCCGCCAGGTGAAAGCGGAAGCGGAAAGAGAAGGCCTGGACAAAATTTTCCTGGCTGCCGGTTTTGAATGGCGCGATGCGGGCTGCAGCATGTGCATCGGAATGAATGACGATGTGCTGCCGCGAGGCGAGCGCTGCGCCAGCACTTCCAATCGAAACTTCGAAGGCCGCCAGGGCGCTGGAAGCCGCACGCACCTTGTCAGTCCGATGATGGCCGCAGCCGCCGCCATTGAAGGACACTTTGTCGACATCCGAAAGTGGGACGTCAACGGCGGCGAGTAGCCGCCGCGCGGTTGTTTCGAAACTGCGAGCCGGTTAACACTTGGGGGAAGAAAGACACATGAAGCCAATCGTAAAGCACAGCGGCCTCGTCGCCCCACTCGACCGCGTCAACGTGGACACCGACCAGATGGTCCCCAAGCAGTTCCTGAAACTGCAAACGCGCGAGGGCTACGGCCGCTTTCTGTTTTATGACTGGCGCTATCTTCCCGGCGAGAAGCCCAATCCGGATTTCGTGCTGAACCATCCGCGCTATAAAGGCGCATCCATCATTCTCGCGCGCGCAAATTTTGGATGCGGCTCAAGCCGCGAGCACGCGCCCTGGGCGATTCTGGATTATGGATTCCGCGTGGTCATCGCGCCCAGCTATGCCGATATTTTCAATAATAATTGCTACAAGAACGGCATCCTCCCGATTACCCTGCCTGACGATCAGGTGAACGAATTGTTCGCGCGCACCGAAGCCCGTCCGGGCTACCGGCTCCACGTCGATCTGGAAACGCAGACCATCACCGACGACCACGGCCTGAAATATTCTTTCGAGGTGGATGCGTTCCGCAAAGACTGTTTGATGAAGGGCCTCGATGACATCGGTCTTTCGCTCGAACACTCGAAAGAAATTGAAGCCTACGAGAAGCGCGCTCATCCATCGGCAACGATGTATTCCCCGGTGGATGTAAAAGTCACCCGGGAACATCACCCGCACAACAATTAGCCGGCTCTTTCACCGCTTCACCGCTGCGCCGTGCATCGGCCGTACGCAAACCGCAAGGATTGCGCACGCAATCCCGCAAATCCCCGTACGCTTTACCGATCTCAGATGGATTTTTTGCCCCTTTTGGCTGAAATGAGCCTCGGCCGCCCTCTGGCTCTATTCCATGAGTGACCTGGGCAGCCCAAAACGCTGCACGCCAGGCGATCCCCACCTCAAATGCGAGGAGGGGGATGACAGCCGGGGTAATTTTCTCCCCGACAGCGGAAGGGATGTTTCGCTTTTTCTTCGGTGGGTGAACCAAGGAGCGAAATCCAAGAGTGGAAGTCCCCCCAGCACGCGGGTGACTCTGGAGAATTGCGCCTGCCCTCCCGACGGCCGGCTAATTTCTCTCGCTGACCGGACCGGGAGAATCGGCCGCCGCCTGCGTTGGTCCCAAAAGTTCGGAAAGCAGGATTCCCGCGAAAACCAGCGCGGCGCCACCCAGCGCTCGGGCGCCCAGGCGTTCGTGCGAAACGAAAAAGGAAGTGAGGCCCGCGAAGACCGGCTCGAGGCTGAGCAAAATTGCCGTGTGCGACGGCGTGGTGTGTTGTTGCGCCCAGACCTGCAGCGTGAACCCGATCACCGTGGCGCCGATCGCGGTGATCAGCACCGCCCAAATAAAATTTCCCGTCCAGGAAATGCGCGGCAATTCCCACTTCGTCGCGGCCAGAAACGGCACTGCCAACAGATTCAGCGCCGCGGTGGTGGCCACCTGCAGGAAACTCAGCGCCACCACGGAATGCTTCCGGCTGTAAGCGCCCACCAAAATAATGTGAATCGCAAACATCACCGCGCAGCCCATGGCGATCACGTCGCCTTTATTCAGCCGCGCGAATCCAGTGGACGGCACCGTCAGAAAATAAAGCCCGCCCAGCGCCGCCAGTGCTCCCGCCCAAACCCAGGCATTCACGCGGCGCGTTCCAAAAATTCCCAGCAGCACCGGAACCAGCACCACGCTGAACCCGGTGATAAACGCAGCCTTCGACGGCGTGGTAAATTTCAGGCCCACCGTTTGAAACACGTATCCCGCGAACATCGCGCATCCGATCTGAACGCCGACCCAAAATGTTTCTCGATCCAGATTCCGCAAAACGCGCCACGAAAGAATTCCCAGCAGAACGGCGGCCAGCACGAAGCGCGAGGCCATGAACGCAAAAATGGACGCGTCCGCCAGGGCGTCTTTCACCACCACAAATGTCGCGCCCCAGATCAGCGTGCAGAACGCCAGAGCGAGATCCGCTTTCACTCGATCACTCATGAATTCCGATCCATCCACACGGCAGAGGCGCGCCCGACCGGCCGTAGCGCGAGAGGCGCGAATAGACTACCAAAGGGATTAGAGTGGGTGAAATTCAAACGCTTCTCTTGGTGGCCGTGAAACTCGGGATCCCTCGCCCCGATGAAAAACATCGGGACGCAAACAACGCGCTGCAATCGGGATGACACGGGAATCGCAACAAATCCTCAGCCAACAACTTTCTTTTCCGGAATTGAATGGGTAAACACCACCAACCCAAACCATACGGCCAGCACGGAATAAATTGCGGAGACAACCAGGAGTTCACCGGCCCGCAAACCGCCCATCACGGCTTTCAATAACGTGATCGCCGCCACCGCAAAGTGCATGAAATTACCGATCGCAACCGGCCGGCTGTAGATTCCTCCGATCAGGTTGGATCGCGCCGTCCAGTTGAGCAGCGCAAACCCCAAATAAAGCGCGCCCGCAACTTGAATCAGTAAAACGACGAGAGCATCAGGACGCCCGCCGGAGCGGGCCAAGAGTTCCTGCGGCAGGAAGAGCGCGCCCAGCCCAAGAACCGCCATGAACAGAGCGCTCACACTCATCAGAATTTTTGTATTCATTCGTCTCCGCCGAGCCGCACAAGAGACTGTACGACAAATCGTGAGGGAAGGCACAACC
>JBGPTK010000036.1:0-22486 GCA_041490605.1 Terriglobia bacterium
CGCGTGCAGAAGACGATTGGCTCCGCGCAAACCAGCTATCTCTACGATCTCTCCGGAAACGTGGTAGCGGAAGATTATGGCGCCGGGTGGGGGCCGGGCTATGTGTACGCCGGCGGCCAGCTCATCGCCGAGTACAAGAACGGCACGACCTACTTTGTCCATGGAAACCATCTGGGCTCGTCCAGCATTCTTACCAGCGTCGCGGGAGGCGTGGTGGATTGCAACGCGTTCTATCCCTTCGGAGAGCAGGACATCTCCATCTGCATTTCGTCGAACGACACGTCGCACAAATTCACCGGGGACGAGCGCGACACGGAAACCAATCTCGACCACACCTGGTTCCGCAAATACTCCAGCGCGCAGGGCCGCTGGATGACTCCCGACCCTGCCGGCCTCGCCGCCGTCGATCCCACAAACCCTCAATCCTGGAATCGCTACGCTTATGTATTCAACGATCCGCTCGATTTCGTCGATCCGCTGGGACTGTGCGACGATGTGGGCTGGGAGTTAGTGGACGTCACAGGTTTGATCTGGAGCGGAGAGGCCTGGTATCCCTTTTCCACGACAATCTGGGCACAGGTTAAGCACAAGGGCTGTCACGACCCGCAGCGTACCGGCGGTGATCGTGGTGGCGCTGGCGGCGGTACGCCCCCAAACAACGCCACGCCTCCTGGCGCGCCAAAGACACCATGCGAGGCGGCCACGGACGAGGCAAACCAAGCCATCGATAACAACAACCCGACAATCGGGGCCACTACTGCTAAGCAAGGAGCACCGAGTTTGGATTGGGCGACCATCTCCGCTATGGGATATACGTTTAGGACCGCTGCAGGGGGAGGGGCGATTAGCCCCGGGGCTTTCTTCGAGAGCGCAGCAATCGGGGCACTGATAAAGGGTTCTTACTACTTTGGAAAGGGTGTCGTCTTTCAGGGCATCTACGCCACCAAGGTCGTCCTCGCCCATGTGAAGCAGAACTTGGCCTGTGAAGGTTCCCCAATTCATCTCCCCGATTTTGGTTCGCCACCGGGGTCCAATTGAACCGAGAACGGAACAACGTTGGCAGGCTTGATATTGCACAGTACGTGGGCGTTCTGCTTTTCATCGTAATGCTCGAATCTCGCGTTGTCTCTCGCGCTGTAGCATTTCTCTTGGGGCCTTTCGTAATCTGGCTCTGTTTATTTATAGCTTCGCCCTCTGCTCGCGGCAGATGGCGGCGCACTCTATTCCTGGCGGCTTCGGTGTCTGTCTTAGGATACCTTTTGATGCGCTATGTGTTCACAAAGTGGGGATAGCCAGCGCGCTGTTAGCGTGTGAGCCAGGATTGAAGGTTGATTAGATGACGTTGTCGGCTCCTCCTTCCGAGTAGACTTGGTAGTTGAAGGACGACCAAGGCTCGGGAAAAAGGAGCCTAGCCATGTTGCTCAGAGCTACCACCGGCATAACTCGCTCCCATCTTGATCGTCCCCGGCCATAGACTATTGACAACTACTTACCTTTATGGTACATAGTGGTATGAGAGAATGCGCTAAGAGTCCCCAATCACCCGCGCCGGGCGGCTATCTCCGCTCGACCTTGCACCCCTCAAGACGCCCTAGCACACCCGTCCTGCAAGAATTTTCAATTTTCGTAACGCACATTCCGCAAAAAAAATCGGGATGCAAAACGCATATTTCTAATCGCCTGGCTAATCGCCAGAGGGAAACGATGTCAAAATGACGTACGCCGTTGAAAACACATGCGGTTACGAAATCCTAATCGCCTCTAAATCGTCTATTTTTGACCCTCTATTCCGGACACCGGAAATGCGGTCGAAATGGGGGCAGGAAGCATACCCTTTGGCTGTCTGTACGAAAAAACCTGGAACGAGAAACACAGATGGTGTTGAGCGTGACTTTCGTGGGGAGCAAATTCAAAAACCGCACCCTCCGAACGGCGGAGAGTGCGGCACCCGCGAAAAAAATCAAACAACCAAGACGAAAGACCAGTTGCTGCGGCGATGCCTTTCCTTCGTTCCTCAGGACAAGCCCTTCGTTCCTCAGGATAATCCTTTCGTGCCTCAGGACGAGCCCTTCGTTCCTCAGGATAAACCCTTCGTGCCTCAGGACAGGCGCAATTGCCTGCGGCAGCGAGGACAAATTCCTAGCGAAAAAGGGTATTTCATGCTATTAAAATAGTCGCAAAGGGGATGCCTTGAACAAAATTTCGATGTGTCGAGCCGTGGTAATTCTGAGTTTGCTTGCATTTATTCCTTCGCTGTCCAGAGCACAAGATTCCATCAAGTCGGCGCTGCCCGATTCACCAATGGCAACCCGGGCGCAAGCGAAGGCTTCCGCTTCGGCATCTTCGACTTCCAACGCCAATGCCTATGTTTTCCCCACCGGCGAGCAACGTTTCCACAATTATTTGTGGAATTCGTTCGGCCCTCTGGGTATTGCACAGGACCTGGTGGCTGCAGGAATTGGCCAGGCCAATAACACGATTCCCGACTGGGGCCAGGGCATGGAAGGATTCGGAAAGCGTTTCGGCACGGCGCTGGGCGTGAACGTGATTCAGAACAGCACGCAAGAGGTGATCGCCGCCGCCCTGCACCAGGACACGATTTATTACAAGTGCGAGTGCAAAGGCTTCGGCCCGCGCCTGGGCCACGCTCTGCTTTCCGGAATCACCGCGCGCGCCTCGGACGGCCACCGGGTTTTCGCCCCTGAATTCATTGGCGCCCCATACGTCGGCACTTTGTCCGCTCTCGCCTGGCTCCCCGATCGCTACGGACCGAAAGACTCCTTGCGTTTGGGAACCTGGGCCCTGGGCGGAAACATCGCGACCAACATCGCGCGCGAATTCTTCTGGCCGTTCCACAGGCGCTAATCGGCAATTTCCATTAGCAACCGGACTTTCCGCTCGCTTCTCCTGCAGGCTGGGTGCCGCCTTGGAGCGGCGCTGCTATGTGGCCCGAATCGCGCCTTCGAAGATTACCCTGGACGGCGCATACATCTTCCACAAAGGAATACCAGTCCGCCACCGGCTCGCGATTCCCTCGAGCCTCCCCGCTTTGCACTGGCCGCGTGATACAGGTTAAAATAGCAGATTGCGCGTTGGGGGATTCAAGGGGCAATCCGCTTCGGCGGGACGGCGCACGTTTTTTTAGGGGAGCGGGAACAGGCGAATCAGCGCCTTTCAAGTAAAAAATGGATATCGAAAAGATAGTCGACAAAGTTGTTTCCCATTTCATCGGGACCAAGCACGAGCGCGACATCAAGCGCATCATGCCGCTCGTCAACCAGATCAACGCGCTCGAGCCGGAGATGAAAAATCTGAGCGACGCGGAGATGGCTGCGAAGACGCCGGTGCTGAAGGCGCAGGTGACCGAGGCACTCGCCGACGCCGATCCCAAGGAGCTCGACTACCGGGAGCGGCTGCAGGCCGCGCTGGCCGATGTGCTGGCGCCGGCGTTCGCGCTGGTGCGCGAAGCGGGCCGGCGGCGGCTGAACATGCGCCACTTCGACGTGCAGTTGATCGGCGGCATTGTGCTGCACGACGGCAAAATCGCGGAGATGAAAACCGGCGAGGGCAAGACGCTGGTGGCGACTTTACCAGCCTACTTGAACGCGCTGGCCGGGCGCGGCGTGCACATCGTCACCGTGAACGATTACCTGGCGCGGCGCGACGCGGAATGGATGAGCCCGATTTTTACCAGCCTGGGGCTGACGGTCGGCGTGATCGTGCACGACCTGGACGATAAGCAGCGGAAGCTGGCCTACTCCGCGGACATCACCTACGGCACGAACAACGAATTCGGCTTTGATTATCTGCGCGACAACATGAAGTACGACCTGAACGATTGCGTGCAGCCGGGGCACCAGTTCGCCATCGTCGACGAAGTGGATTCCATCCTGATCGACGAGGCGCGCACGCCGCTGATTATTTCCGGCCCCGCGGAAGAATCCACCGACAAGTATTATCGCATCGACAAAATTATTCCCAAGCTGATCCAGGATATCGACTACACGCTGGACGAAAAGCATCGCACGGCGACGCTGACCGAAGAAGGCGTGGCCAAGTGCGAGCGGCTGATGGGCCTGGGCAACCTGTACGATCCGGGCAACATGGAAACGATTCATCACATTTATCAGGGACTCCGCGCGCACACGCTCTTCAAGCGCGACACGGACTATGTGGTGAAGGAAGGCGAAGTGGTGATCGTCGACGAATTCACCGGCCGCCAGATGCCCGGAAGGCGCTGGTCCGACGGGTTGCACCAGGCCATCGAGGCCAAGGAAAACGTGAAGATCGAGCGCGAAAACCAGACGCTCGCGACGATTACTTTCCAGAATTATTTTCGCATGTACAAGAAACTTTCCGGCATGACCGGAACCGCGGACACCGAGGCGGCGGAATTCAACAAGATTTACAAGCTGGATGTGGTTTGCGTGCCGACCAATCAGACGCTGATCCGCATTGAAAATCCCGACGTGGTCTACCGCACCGAGCGTGAAAAATTCGAAGCGGCGGTCACGGGCATCGCGCAGGACGACGGAACGAAGGTGGGAGGCATCCGCCAGTATTACGAAAGCGGACAACCGGTGCTGGTGGGCAGCATTTCGATCGAAAAATCCGAGGCCATCGCCGAGTTACTGAAGAAAGCGGGAATTCCCCACCAGGTGTTGAACGCCAAGCAGCACGAGCGCGAAGCCAAGGTGATCGCGCAGGCCGGACGGAAAGGCGCGGTCACCGTTTCCACCAACATGGCCGGGCGCGGCACGGACATTCTGCTCGGCGGCAACCCCGAATATTTGACTCGCGAATATTCCCTGAAAAATAAGCTGGCGATGCCTTACGCGCCGGCGGGAGCCGTGCTGGGCGCGGCCGGCGAGGGCAACCCCAACGATTCCGCGGCGGCGGAAGAGAAAGCGGTGGTTCTTCCGAATGGCGGCGGGCCGAATACAGCGGCGGGCACAAGTGGAGATACTCCAGGACCGAAGCCGATGGTCCTGTTCCAGCAGGAAGGCAAAATCTTCCAGGTGCCATCGGAACAATGGAAGCCGATCTACGACCAATTCGCGCTGCAGTGCCGCGCGGAACATGACGAAGTTGTTTCCATGGGCGGATTGCACATCCTGGGCACCGAGCGCCACGAAGCGCGGCGCATCGATAATCAGCTCCGCGGCCGCGCGGGCCGCCAGGGGGATCCCGGATCCTCGCGATTTTTCCTTTCGCTGGAGGACGACCTGCTGCGCATTTTCGGCGGCGAGCGGGTGAAAGCGCTGATGTTCCGGCTGGGCATGACGGAAGGAGTTCCGATCGAATCGACTCTGATTTCGAAGCGCATCGAGAATGCCCAAAAAGCCGTGGAGGCGCAGAACTTCGAAGCGCGCAAGCACCTGTTGGAATATGATGACGTAATGAACCGGCAGCGCGAAACGATTTACTCGATTCGCCGCGCCGTCCTGGAAGGAAAGGAACAAAAGGAATACATCCTCAACGTGGCCGAGGAGATTTCCCGCGAAGTGGTGGAAATGCATTGCCCGCGCGACCAGCATCCCGACCAGTGGAATCTGCCGCAATTCTCGGGCGAAGTGCTCAGTCAATTCGGAATCGACCTGAAGACGGCCGGGATCGAGCCCAAGGACCTGAATCACGTTCAGCTCGCCGATGCGCTGGCCGAAAAGGTGAGGGCGCGCTACGCGGAGAAAGAACAGCAGTTCGGCATGGAAATGGCGCGCTGGCTGGAGCGCCGCATCCTTCTCGACATCGTAGACAGCCAATGGAAAGACCACCTTCTCACTCTCGATCATTTGAAGGAAGGCATCGGCCTGCGCGGCTACGCTCAGAAAGACCCTCTGGTCGAGTTCAAGAAGGAAGCCTTCATCCTTTTCGAAGACATGATGGGGCGTATCGACACCGAGGCGGTTCGATTCCTCTATTTGATGCAGCCCGCGAAGCCCGAAGAAGAGGCGAAGCAGATCGAACGCCGCCAGCGGCGCCAGCAGCAAGAATTGCAATATCAAACCGGACCAGCGCAAGCCGAAGCGCCCAAGCCCGTGCGCACCGGCGCGAAGATCGGCCGCAACGATCCCTGCCCATGCGGCTCGGGCAAGAAATATAAGAAATGCTGTGGAAAAAACGCCTAACCCTTTTGTTCTTAGAATCTTCCCATGTTACTCACGCGGCGGCCTTGGCTGTTTTTCTGTTTAGAGTGGTCGAGTGCGCTCCTTCGATGTGCGGCGGGTTTTTCCGGGCCGCTGGCGCATAAACCGGCAATTGTGTAATCAACCTACGGGATTGTAAGTCTAATGTGGCCGGCTCTGAATCCCGGCGCGCGATCGAATGTGGCCTGCTCGCGGTGCACTTCGGCCAGAACAACGCAGAAAGCTTGCCCGGCATCGAAGGATTGGCCGTGGGAATGGCCCGGAAACAGAGCACTTATTCTCGCTAATCGATTAAGATGTAGCTCTCCCCGGGCATGCAGTTAGGATCCGCCAGGGGAGCTGGCATTGCTGATTATTTGCTTTCGGGGATCGGTACGGACCGATTGGTTTCTCAAGCCTGTTTATCTAAGCCTTACCTTGGGAGGAATCGAGAATGCGTAAATTGGCTTTATTTTGCGGTTTGTTCCTCGCTCTCGCGATGCCCGCGATGGCCCAGGATCATCCGAGGGTAGAGTTCTTTGGCGGCTTTTCCTTCATCCGTCAGAATGTCGATAATACCGGGCTCGGAGGAACTGGCTATTCACGGCTGAACTATAAGGGCGCCAGCGGCTCCATCGCATACAACCTCAGCAAATGGCTGGGTGTCGTCGGCGACATCGGAGACTACAAGGTCTACCAATCGATCACAATCAGCGGGTTTACCGGCTCGGTCGATACCAGCGTGCTCACTTACATGCTCGGACCAAAAATCGCCTTCCGCACCCGCCGCTTCACACCATTTGCCCAGGCCCTCTTCGGTGGCGCGCGAATCCAGGACTCGCTGTTGACGAGCGGAACCGAGAGCGAGTTCGCCTACAGCGTTGGCGGTGGCGTGGACTACAATCTAAAGCACTGGCTGGGGATCCGTCCGATCCAGGCCGAATACCTCAGGACGAATTTCAAGGACGGCAACAACAATAAGCAGAATTGCGCTCGTCTTTCGGCGGGAATCGTTCTCCGGTTCTAACCCAACATGAGAGTGTTATGACCAGAAAAGGGCCGACGGGCTTCCGCCGGCCCTTTTCTTTTCTCGAGACCCTTTCTTTGCGGATGACTTTTCGCCCTCTCCCGGCGTCTGAACCTTTGACACCGGCTCTGCGTATCTCAAGGGTGGCTGACCCGGTCTTAGAAACTCTCGACGAACGGAGGCATTGAAAGATGAAAGCTCGCCTGAATTGGCTCCCGATCCTGGTAGCGACGATCTTGGGCATGGCTGCAATGGCTGCTACGCCGGCCCACGCGGCCGTAGAAGGCCATTTTGAACGCACTCTGAAGGTGACCGGTCCCGTGGACCTCAATGTCGAGACCGGCTCAGGATCAATATCGATGCGTGCCGGCAATTCCGATTCCGTGCAGATCCATGCGACGATTCGCGGCAACGACGGCTGGCATCTGAGCGACCGTGATATCGAAGAGCGGGTGCACGCGATCGAAGCCCATCCCCCCATCGAGCAAGACGGCAATACGATCCGCATCGGCCACTTCGAAGATCACGAAATGACCCGCAATATCTCCATCAGCTATGAATTGGTGGTGCCGGCGGCCACCAAGTCGCGGACGGCTACGGGCTCCGGAAGCCAATCGCTCGATGGAGTGAATGGGCCGGCCGAAGCAACCTCGGGCTCGGGCAGCCTGCAGATTTCCAATGTCGGTGCTGAAGTGACCGCGCACACCGGATCGGGAAGCATTGAGCTGCGCAGCATTCGGGGCAATGCCAGGACCTCCACCGGCAGCGGGTCGATCCGCGCGCTTGGAATCGCCGGTGGGTTGAAGGCTTCCACGGGCAGCGGCAGTGTGAAATTGGAACAGACTGCGGCGGGCGACGTCGAGGTGGAAACGGGGTCCGGCAGCATCGAGATGAGCGGTGTGAAGGGCTCTGCCAGCGCTACCACGGGAAGCGGCAGCATCACGGCGGCGGGTGAGCCTTCCGGCCGCTGGCGGTTCCACACTGCGTCTGGGAGCGTGCGCGTGCATGTTCCGGACCAAGCCGGCTACGAGATCGATGCGCATACCAATTCAGGGCGCATCGAGAGCAATTTGCCGATCACCGTGCAAGGGACGATTAGCCCGCGCGAATTGCGCGGGAAGGTACGAGGCGGCGGCGCCGTGCTCGACTTGAGCACCAGCTCTGGAAACGTCTACATCCAGTAGTCGCTGGCTTTTGGAAGATGCCCCGTGGTGAAAACCTCGGGGCATTTTTTTTGGTGCTTGCGTCCGGCGATACTCACTCCGGGAGTTTTCTACCCTTTCCCTGGCAGCCAAGTACCAATCTCCGTGAGATCGATTCAATTAACTTCCATCTCCCCAACATTCGCGGCCCTGAATACAATTGGCACACAGACTGCAATACAAGCGGCGGAGTTTTCCGGGGGTGGGGATTCGATGGCAAAGGCTTCCCAGCGTCATTGCCGGATGGAGGGGTGCGAGAACGGCGTTGTGCCGGTGCTGGCAGCCGATTTTCTTTGTCTCAATCATTTCCTGGAACAGAGTTCTAACCGCGCTTCACTGGCGCTGGAGCGATGCCAGCAAGCGCTGCCGCTGGACTCGAAAACAGTCGATTGGCTGCTCTCGGATGCCCAGCACGCGGCGGTGGCTTTGGCCATCCGCCCGGACCAGCATGGACCCGACGACCAGGACCGCATCCTGGATTTGCTCCTGTGCCTGACCAATTTGCAGGAATACATCCGCCACCACTCTGTTCAATTCATCGAAAGGGTCGAATCCACGCCCCCACTGAAGGAAGCCGATTGAGTCCATCTGAAAGGCATGCGAAAACGTCAACCCGGTAAACTTCAGTACTCTTGATTTATGCGCGACCGGGCTTCAAGCTGAGAATTCGTCTAAGTACCGGTCAATTCGTGACTATGCCAGAAGCGCCTATGAAGCACGATCTCTTTAAGCCCGCGCAGCCCCACATCCCGGGGCTGAGCGCGACGCCGAAGTCCGTCGAACCGGCGCCGGCGCAGCCCGAGACTGCGTTCAATCCGCCGCGAGAATCTGGCGCCCGAGCGTTGCCTGTTCCCTGGATTGCCGGCGCTGCGGCTCTGGTAGTGCTGGGCCTGGCGGTTGCTTTGTGGAGCGCCCGGCCTTCGAAGCCTGCCAGCGAAACGTCTGGTCCCGCGATTGATTTGCCGGCCACGGCGCCCCTTCCGGCAGCGCCAGTGGCCAGATTGCCGATTGCGCCGGGACCAGTGGCCACCACGGATGAGCTATCCAAGCCATGGTCGGCAAAGAAATTTATTTTCGAGAATCCCACCACGCGGGAAAGCGCCACGGCGATGGTGGTTCATCTGCCTGGAGGAACGTATTGGGCGATTTCGATGGAAGAGCCGTTCGGAAAATGCCAACTGGAATATGTGAGCGACCTGCAAAAGCTGCGCAGCGAGTTTGATTATGCCGGGGACCACCCCATGGTCGCCGATCCCTGCAATCGCAGCGTGTTCGATCTGGCGCGCTATGGCACGGGGCCGAATGGATTGGTGCGAGGCGAAGTGGTCCAAGGCCCCGCGATTCGCCCCCCGCTGGCGATCGAAATCCGCATTGATGGCCACCGCATTATCGCCACGCGCAGCGAATAGTTTATCCGTCCCAATTTTTCCTTTAAATTCACTCGTGTCAGAGAAGTCAGACAGGAAGAATTTGCGGCTGGATCAAGATTTACTTTCGCAGCGCCGCAGCTCTGCTTCCATTTTGCCGGTCAAAACCAGCGCCACCATCTTCTGATCCGCCGCCCAGGACCATAAGGGATGCTCGAACGAGGCAGGCCGATTGTGTTCGATGAAGAAGTGCGAGATCCAGGCCAGCGCATAGGGCACAGCCAGCGCAGCGAGCACCAACCACGGCCGGCCGAGAATGATCGCAGCCATCAGAAGCATCCATCCTGCCAGCGTCCCAACGAAGTGAAACCAACGCGTCATCGGCTGGCGGTGCGCCACAACGTATTCGGGCCAGAACTCCTCGAATGTCCCGGACGCTCTTGCCATCGACGGCCCTCTTCGGGCGATTCTACTCCACCTTCCGCGCAGCTCAAGATGCACAAAAAAAACCGAGGCCGCTGCTCCAACCTTCCAGCAAGGAGGGAGCAGCGGCCCCAGTGTATGAAAACAACTCCGTTTAACTGCCGAGCTTTTCCACTCGTCCGGCCACCAGGATCGGCTTGCCGGTTGCCTGGTCAAGTAGAACCAGGCCAACGACGCGCAATGGAATCGGTTGCGTGCCGCTGAGATCGGAGAGGCCGTTGATGCCACCGCCAAACTTGGTGAAATTGGTAGTGAGCACCTTCACCTGCCCTCCAAATAAAACACCGGCCAAAGAATTATCATTGAACAGGAACCTTCCGTTGTTGCCGGTCTGAATGACGGTGCTCCCGGCGGCCCAGGTTCCCTGCTGCCCTTGCCAATCGAGCACCACGCGCTTCACCGTCACGCCTGGCGGGTTGGTGGACGTATTCAGGGGGCCGGCAATCGTCACGCGCTGCCCGGGCGCCATCAGGCTCTGATTGAACAGCAGTTGCGTGACGGGCAGATGCAGGAAGCGAATCCGGTACTGCTCCGTGCCATTCAGGCTGAGCGTGCTGATCTGTCCCAGCGGCAAGCCGCTGGTATCAGGCAGCTCGGCTTTCACAAACTCATCGATCGAGGTTGCCGGACCGCTGCTGGGATTCACAAAGGTGGTCAAGCCATCGAGAACGAATTTGTTCTTGGAAACGATCTCAATATCATCCGCAATCAGATCAAGCGTCACGCGGTCGAGGCTGCCGGACAATGCCACGATCGTATTGGTATCCAGGTCGGAGAGCGACATGCCATCTTCAAACTGTGTTTGGTTGTTAGTGAGGACGGTGAGTTGCCGCCCATGCGGACCTTGCACCACGAAAGTTCCGCCGCTCACGCTCATGCTGACCACCCCGGCGTAAAAGCAGTCTATTTCCGCGTCCGGAGTATTGGGAGCAACTGGAACAATGGTGAGCGTTGGTTTTACAGTGCCGTTGATTTGCCCGTTCGTCGTCTGAATCGAATCCTTCAACCGGAAATCAATCTTCAAGCCGAACAGGTCGTTCTCATTCACCACCAGGGGCGATGCAAACGTGACGTTGACGGTAGAGGTGGTCAGAATTCCGTTCATCGTGTTCACCACCGGCTTGGCCCCGGAGGTGTCGATAAAACCGATCACCGGAGAAGAGAGCGTGAACTGAGCGCCGGTATAGGTTCCGGCTTGCACCGCGGTCAGATCGAGCAGCGCATTTAAGCCATCGAGCCGCGAGAAATCAACCGTCTGGGGCGCCGTGAGCACGCTCACGGACATGCTCGAGTTCGTCAACGCCACGCCCGTCACCATCACCTGGAACGAAACAACGCTGGGCAGAGGCGCATCCGTGCCGATCACAAAGATATTGCCCGTAGCTTGTGCCGTGGTTGTGGTGGTGGAAGACGTCATCCCTCCCCCGCAGCCGCTCAGGACGCCGGCGACCAGCAGCGCCAGAATCGAGCCAGTGCTCTTCGCCTTTAGCATGGAAAATCTCCTTATTCAAAATCGAGAATTGCACCCCAGGGGATTATCGAGTCCGGGTTCCCCTTCTCCTGAGTGAAACCCGGCCTGCCCGGAAAAGTCGCGAGGCTCCCTGCAGAATGGTACGAAGGTACTTTAGTCCCGGAAGCGTGCAGCCTTAGGCTGGACGGCGGCATCGTAGTAAACTGAAGAACGCCAGCCCGGGAAAATTGTCCGAGCCTGCGAAGGTTTTTTCGCGGCCGGAATCGCAAGGAATCTCGAGGAGAGTATATGCGCAGATCCACAACGCTGTTGCTGGCCGCCGTGCTTGCCCTGGCTTTCGCCGCCGCCTGCAACATCGCGCCGAATGACGCAGCGATCGCCACGGACATAAAAGCCAAGATGTTTTCGGACGCGCAGCTCAAGGATTCGAACCTTCTGGTAACGGTCGACAAGGGACAGGTTACGCTTGCGGGAAGTGTGCCCAGCGATGCCACGCGCCTGGCCGCTTACAAGCTCGCCACCGAAGAAAAGGGCGTCAGCAAAGTTAACGATCAAATGACCGTGGAAGTGGCGCAGGCCGCTCCAGCCCCGGTTGTCGAGCAAGCACCAGCACGCGCGACGGCCCCCGCTCCGGAACGCAAGAAACATGCGGTGAGGCGTCCGGTTCAGGACCGCGTGGAAAACGCGGAGCCCGCTCTTGCTCCGGCACCCGAACCGGTGCAACAGCCGGCACCTTCGCCCGCCCCTGCCCCGGTTGACCAGACTCCACCGCCGCCGCCTCCTCCGCCGCCTCAGCCTCAGCCGAAAGTTGTCGAGCTTCCGGCGGGGACTACGGTCTCAATTCGCATGATCGACGGCGTGGATTCTTCGGTGAATAACACCGGCGAAGTCTTCCGCGCCTCGCTGGACGCACCCCTGGTAGTGAATGACGAGGTGGTGGTCCCCCGGGGCGCAAATGTTTCTGTCCGCCTGGCTCAGGCCTCCTCCGCCGGGCACATGAGCGGAAAAAGCGAGCTGCGGCTCGAACTGGTGAAGCTTGATTTTCAGGGCAAGTCATATCCGATGGTCAGCAGCACCTATGATCTGGCGGGCAGTTCGCGCGGCAAACGCACGGCGGGGACTATCGCGGGAGGCGCAGCCATTGGCGCCTTAATCGGAGCTATTGCAGGCGGAGGCAAAGGCGCTGCCATCGGCGCCGGAGTTGGTGGCGGCACAGGCGCTGTCTATCAGGGCGCGACCCGCGGGCAGCAAGTAAAGATTCCCTCGGAGACCAAGCTCGATTTCCAGCTCGAACAGCCGGTGATGGTGAGTTACTTTCCGAAAAAGCAAAGCGACGACAAAAACCAATAGATCAATCCGTCTAAGTCTTTGAAAAGCTGGAATCGGCAAAGCCCGGTTCCAGCTTTTTTTTCATTTGTTCCGCGACATGACTGCCGGGCGGGCCATCAATTCTTCCGCAACCTCGCTCCAGGCTTCACATCTTTCTCGCCCGGCACAGAAATGAGACCACGAATCCCCTTCCATCTTGCGCGCATTGCCGGAGTGCCTTACGATGACCGGCGCGGAGCACGCTATCCTTGATCGGCGAAACCGTCTCACACTATCGAATCCTGGAACCATTGGGCAGCGGTGGCATGGGCCAGGTATTCCGGGCCGAGGACACTCGCCTGGGCCGCCAGGTGGCCGTGAAATTCCTATCGCGCGACCTGGCGCGCGATCCGGCGTCGCTCGAACGTTTCCAGCGGGAGGCGCGCGCCGCTTCGGCCCTGAATCATCCCGGCATCTGCACGGTCTACGATGTGGGCGAACATGAAGGCTCGCCGTTCATCGTCATGGAGCTTCTGGAAGGACAAAATCTCCGGGAGCGCATCGCCGGGCGCCCGATCGCGACGGAAGCTCTGCTGGACCTGGCCATCCAAATCGCCGACGCGCTCGACGCCGCGCATTCGCGCGGGATCGTTCATCGAGACATCAAGCCGGCGAACTTATTCGTCACCCCGCGCGGCCAGGTGAAGATTCTCGATTTCGGCCTGGCGAAACAAGCTCCGGCGCAGCGCATCGCGGAGGCGATGGGAGCAACCACTACCTCCAATCAGCCGACTACAGATTTGGCGCTCACCAGCCCCGGATCGGCGCTGGGCACGATCGGCTACATGTCACCCGAGCAGGCGCGCGGAGAAATTCTGGACGCGCGCAGCGATCTTTTCAGCTTCGGAGCGGTGCTGTATGAAATGGCTACGGGCCAGGCCGCATTTCCAGGCAGCACGTCCGCCGTAATTTTCGACGCGATCCTGAATCGGAACCCGGTAGCGCCATCGCAATTGAATCCACGGATTCCGCCGAAGCTGGAAGAAATTATCAGCAAGGCGCTCGAAAAAGACCGCGATCTGCGCTTCCAGACGGCGGCGGAATTGCGGGGCGATCTGAAGCGGCTGAAAAGGGATACCGATTCCTCCAAAATTTCCGCCGCGACATCCTCCTGGCCGTCCGCACCGCCGGCGAGCCAGCAGCCGATGCGGGGGAATCCATCGAGCTCTGGAAATTTGACGGCTGCCCCCAGTGCGGAGTCCGCGATACACG
The DNA here is from genome assembly GCA_041490605.1 of Terriglobia bacterium. Taxonomy (GTDB): domain Bacteria; phylum Acidobacteriota; class Terriglobia; order Acidiferrales; family UBA7541; genus JBGPTK01. Next base: position 14,256 of record JBGPTK010000036.1, read on the forward strand.
GGACCACCGTAGCTCCACTTCCGAAGCGGCCGCGCCGGTGGATTATTTGGTTCAGCCTGGCGATCTTTGTTGCCGTGCTCGCGGGCGCCGGGCTTCAATTTTTCCAGGACCAACGCAGGCCACATCCAAATCCCACGGCGCACCCAGCGCAATTCCAGCAGATGTCCATCGCATCCATCACTTCCTCGGGAAACATCGGCCAGACCGCGATGTCATCCGATGGGAAATGGCTGGCCTATGCGGAGCGGCAGTATGGAGGCCCCGCCAGCATCTGGGTGCGGCAATTAGCGACGGGCACCACGGTGCAGGTGGTGCCGGCTTCGCCGGAAAATATTGCCGGAATCTCGTTCGCTCAGGATGGAAATTACCTCTATTTCATCAGGCGAAATGCCGCGCAGGGAGTGGGCACGCTCTACCGGGTTCCTTCGCTCGGCGGGACGGCGCAGCAAATCATCACGGATGTGGATGGTCCCATCAGTTTTTCGCCGGACGGCAAGCGCTTCGTGTTCATCCGGCAGGTCTCGAAGGACAAGACATCCGATGTGATGGTGGCCAATGCCGATGGTTCGGGCGAGCAGAGCTTGTCCGTCATCAACAACCCGGCCTTCTTTTCCGGCGAGGGCCCGGCATGGTCTCCTGACGGAAAGCGGATCGCCGTGGCCAGCACTCCCGACGGAGACTATTCGAAATTTGCCTTGGAGACCGTGGCGGTGGACTCAGGAACAAGATCCCGATTGGGTTCCCGAACTTGGCTCGCTCCTCGCCAATTGGCGTGGCTGCCGGACGGATCGGGAATTTTATTCGCCGCCGCAATCGACAAGACTTCCGTGAATGCTCAGCTCTGGGAAATCAGTTACCCGGGCGCGGAATCGCACCGGATCACCAATGATTTGAATTTCTATTCGGGAGCCAGCATCACTTCGGATGGCTCCGCCGTGGCCACCGTTCAAATTTCCTTTGCAGCCAGTCTGTGGCTGGAAAATTTCGGCAGCAACGCTTCTTTTTCGGCGTCCAGGCAAATTACCACCGGGATCAGCCGGGCGGACGGTTTGGCTGGGCTTGCCTGGGCCGCGGAAGATAAAATCATTTACACCTACTACAATTCGGGAGCCGTGCGCATGGCTGCGATTTCTCCGGAGGGCAACAATCTCCACGAAATTGACCTTACGCCAGCCGGGGGAGCACCTGTTTGGCCATCGGCCTGTGGAGATGGACGAAATTTCGTTTTTCACGTGGACCGCGGGCAACAGGGCTCCGCGATCTGGCGCTCCGGCTTGGACGGAAGCAATCTGAAGCAATTGACAAGCGGCCAGGTTGATAAGACGCCGAATTGCTCGCCGGACGGAAAATTTGTGGTCTACACGAGTGGCCAGGGCGACGCTGTTCGCCTGATGAAAATCGGCATCGATGGAGGTTCGCCAATCAAGGTCACCGCGGAGCCGGTGCGATCTCCGGTGATCTCGCCGGACGGCGGCTCCGTGGCCGTGGGCTACCTTCCCGATCAAACCAAGCCGCTGAAGCTCGCGATCGTGGGCATGGACGGAGGCGAAATTCGCGGCACGTACGAATTTGAGCAGGGAGCCACCCTCGGTGGCGATGGCGGACAAAAACTCGCCTGGACGAGAGACGGCCGCGCGATTCTTTATCTCGTCAGCAAAGAGGGAGCCTCTAGCCTTTGGGCGCAACCCGTTTCCGCGCCGGGAGCGGCGCCCAAATCGCCGAAGCAAGTGATGAACTTTGGCGCGGACACCATCTGGGGCTATGCGCTTTCGCCGGATGGCAAACAGATGGTCATTTCTCGCGGCCGCATGGTCACCGATGCGGTGCTGATCTCGCACTTTCAATAGCGGAGTGAATAGGAGAATTCATGGAGATTTCCCGGCGCGGCTTATTTAGAAGTGCGTCCATTGCGGGCGCAGGTTTCGTTCTCGACGCGGCGCTGGGTCGAGCCGCCGCGGCGCGCTCCACGGCATTGCAGGAGCCGTCCACGCCGCTGCCTCCGGCATTCGACAAGTTGAAGCCGATTCGCGACCGCGTTCATCCGATCACCGCGCAAGAATTCCAAGGGCGTGTGGCCCGCGCGCAGCAGTTGATGAGCGAGTCCAAGCCGCAATTTTCCGCGCTCTATGTAACGCCTGGCACTTCGATGTACTACTTCACGGGAATCCGCTGGGGATTGAGCGAGCGCCTGCTCGCGGTGGTGATTCCCCGCCAGGGTGATCCATTGATTGTGTGTCCCGGTTTCGAAGAGGGCCGCTTGCGCGAATCACTTCGCTGGCCGATGGAAGTGCGCGTCTGGCAGGAAGATGAAAGTCCGTACGGAGTCGCGGCGCAGTGGCTCACGGAGAAAAATATTCGCACCGGAACCGCCGGGGTCGAGGAAACCACCAAGTATGTATTTTTCGATGGCCTGCGAAGAGCGGCCCCTTCACTGGATTTTGTGAGCGGCGATCCAATTACGCACGCCTGCCGCAGTGTGAAATCCGCACACGAACTGGAATTGATGCGCCTTGCCTGCGCGGCCACTTTCGACGTTTACCGCGCCCTGTTCGCTTCGTTGCGCGAAGGCATGACGCAGTACGACGCCAGCGATCTTCTGTCGCGCGGTTTCGAGCGCATGGGACTGCACGGTGATGGGCTCGTGCTCTTCGGCCAATGGGCCGCCCTGCCGCACGGCACGCGCCAGCCGCAGAAATTGCAGGAGGGCGAAATTGTGCTGATCGATGGCGGGACGACGGTGGAAGGATACCAATCCGATGTGACGCGCTGCTCGCTGCTCGGCAAGCCATCCGAAAAATTGCAGCGCACCTTCGATTGCTTGCGAAAATCGCAGGATGCGGCGCTGGCCGCCGCGGTTGCGGGGCGCCCCAGCGGATCGGTGGACGACGCCGCGCGCAAGGTGGTGGTAGATGCGGGATTCGGCGCCGGCTACAACGTTTTCACGCACCGGCTTGGCCACGGAATCGGTCTCGACGGACACGAGTGGCCCTATCTCGTCCGCGGCAGCACCACGGTTCTGAAATCAGGGATGACGTTTTCAAATGAGCCGGGAATCTATATTCGCGGCGATTACGGAATGCGTCTGGAAGACGACATGGTGATCGCGGAAAGCGGCGCCGCGCATCTGCTGACGCCTAGTTTCAGTCCCTCTCTCGAAAATCCAGTGGGATAAAATTGCAAGGGTTTGAGTAGAAACAAATTGTAAGGTAGGCTGTCAATCTCTTTTGTTCGTAGCTTCCGCGGTCGCTGTTCTTCCTTGCCCCGAATGCGCTTCGCAGAACTCCACAATTCGCTCCTCGCTCCAGAAGCGTTCGCCGCCATTTTGGCGCGAGAGAAATCCGCAATGCCCGCCATGCCGCGGGGCCACCAGCGTAATGTGCGGATTCGATTGCAGCGCCGGGTCAAGGAACGGCTGGTACGGAATCATCGGATCATCCTGCGCGGTGACGATCAGCGTGGGAACGCGAATCCCCGCAATCACCCGGAGCGCGCTGGAGCGCTCGTAATAATCGGCGGCATCGCGAAAGCCGCAGAATCGCGCTGTGATCACGTCGTCGAAATCCCAAACGCTGCGCACGCGGTGCAGCCCATCGAGCGGATAAAGGCCCGGAAATAATTTCGCCTTGCGCTGCATGCGCCGCTTCAATTTGTTCACGAAATGCCGCTGGTAAATCCAGTTCTGTGGACGGTTCAACGCTCGCGCACAGGCCGCCAAGTCCAGCGAAGGAGAAATCGCGACGACTGCGCGAAGCTCCGCGGGAGCGGCATCGCTCCATTCACCGGCCATTTTCAGCACCAGATTTCCACCCATCGAATACCCCGCGGCAAAAATTTCGGGCAGTCGGTCCCGCACGATTAATTCTTCCACCACTGCTTTGAAATCCCGGCTCAGCCCGGAATTGTAAAGCGTCGGAGTCAGATGCTCCGTGCCGCCGCAATTCCGTTGGTTTACGCGCAGAACATTGAAGCCTTTCTCAAATGCCTTCTCGGCGGTCCCCAGCATGTAACCGGAATCGCTGGAGCCTTCGAGCCCGTGCACCAGCAGCAGCGTGGGATGTTCTTGCGGCGAAACTTGCCAATGGCAGTGAGCCAGGATGCGCGTCTCCGGCTCCACTTCGAACAGGCGATCCTCCGCGCGGGGCAGATGGGGAAACTTTCTCCGCCAGAATGACGACGCGATCGTCATTAGGTGCGCATTGCGCAACCACGGATGCGGATCAAAATCCTTCACGCAATCTAATCTACGACACCCGCGTGAACCGCGCAAACTTCCGCCGCCGGACTTGACCGTGCCGCGCCGCGCGCATAGAATGAATCTTTCCCGCAATGATTGTTCCTGGCGACAAATTGAACTCACCACAGCCCGCTCCGGCGGGCTGCGGTGTTTCTGGACTGTTTTCTAACGAATGGGAGGCGTGAATGATTGATGGACCCATCCCCGATGGATTGACGTTCGATGACGTCCTGCTGTTGCCGGGAAGATCGTCCGTGATTCCCGCCGATGTGGATACGCGCACTTCCCTGACGCGCAAGATCCCGTTGAACATTCCCGTTGTGTCGGCGGCCATGGACACGGTAACCGAATCACGCCTGGCGATCGGCATGGCCCGGCAGGGCGGCCTCGGGTTCATCCATCGCAACATGCCGGTGGAGCGGCAGGCGGAAGAAGTCGACAAAGTAAAACGCTCGGAGAGCGGCATGATTGTGGATCCGGTAACCATTTCGCCGGAAATTACAGTGGCCCAGGCGCTCGAGATCATGCTGAAGTATAAAGTTTCGGGCCTTCCCGTCACGCGCGGCCCGCTGCTCGTGGGCATCCTGACCAATCGCGATCTGCGATTCGAGCGGAATCTGGACCAGCCGGTCAGCGAGATCATGACGAAAAAGGAACTCGTCACCGTGCCGGTGGGAACCACGCTGGAACAAGCGGAAAAAATCCTGCAAAGGCACCGCATCGAAAAACTTCTGGTCGTCGACAACGAATATCACCTCAAGGGCCTGATCACCGTAAAGGACATTCAGAAAAAACTCGAGTATCCCCGCGCGGCCAAAGACGACCATGGCCGGCTGCGAGTGGGCGCGGCCATCGGCGCCACCGGTGATTTCCTCGAACGCGCCGTCGAACTCGCGAAAGCACAAGTAGACGTCCTGGCGATCGACACGGCCCACGGGCACTCCGAGCGCGTGATGGAAGCCATTCGCGCCGTGAAAAAACGCCTGCCGGAAATGCAATTGACCGCCGGCAACGTGGCCACCTTTGAAGGCGCGCGCGACCTGATCGCACTGGGCATCGACGGGCTGAAGGTGGGCGTCGGACCAGGATCGATTTGCACCACGCGGGTGGTGACCGGCGCGGGCGTGCCGCAGATCACCGCGATTTCGGAATCGGCGCGAGCGGCAAAAGGAACGGGCGTGCCGGTGATTGCCGACGGCGGGATCAAGTTTTCCGGGGATATTTCCAAAGCCATCGCCGCGGGCGCTTCCACGGTGATGATCGGCGGCCTGCTGGCCGGCACCGAGGAATCGCCTGGCGAAACGATTCTCTACCAGGGACGCACGTTCAAATCTTACCGCGGCATGGGATCAATGGGCGCCATGGAAGCCGGCTCCGCGGACCGCTACGCGCAGGAAGGCGCGCTGCGCGGCAAGACGGTGCCCGAAGGGATCGAAGGCCAGGTGCCCTACAAGGGCTCGTTAGGCAGTTTGGTCGAACAACTTGTCGGCGGGCTGCGCAGCGGCATGGGCTATTGCGGCGTCGCCAGTATCCAGGAACTGCAGGAGCGCTCGCGCTTCGTGCGCATCACCGCGGCCGGCCTGCGCGAAAGCCACGTTCACGACGTGATCATCACCAGAGAAGCCCCCAATTACCAGCGCGAATAATGGGATTCCTCAACGACCGATCCTTCGAATATTTCCCCGCGAGCGGGTGCCGCTGATATGCGCTGGCTGCGTCATGGCTGGCCCGTGCTCGTGTGGGCCACGGCGATCTGGCTCTTTTCCACCGATGCGTTTTCCGAAGTGGGCACCGGCCACTTCATCCTGCCGGTCTTGCGCTGGCTTTTTCCGCACGCCTCGCATCACACAATTCACGTAATCCATTTCCTGATTCGGAAGTCCGCTCACCTGGTGGAATATTTTATATTCAGCCTGCTGGTGCTGGAGGCCATTCGCGGCGGCCGGCGCGGCTGGAGCCGGTCGTGGGGAATCTGGGCAATCGCCATTGCCGCCGGCTATGCCTCAACCGACGAAATCCACCAGTTGTTCGTGGCCAGCCGCGGCGCCTCCGTGGTGGATGTGCTGATTGATATTTCCGGGGCGGCGCTCGCACAGTTCCTGATGGCCTGGTGGACGTCTCGCCAGGGCGGCCCGAACGGCGGCAAGCCCATCGTGACGGCAATCAAGAATTCCGGCGCCGCTTCCCCTCTCTAGATTTCCAGAAGAATACGGAATCACGCAAGCGATCCATCCGTAGCGGAATAAAGGGGGATTGAGGCCTGATCCAAAAAAGCAAAAGCCCGCCGAAGAAATCCGGCGGGCTTCGCAAAACGTATTTTTCTTCGCGCTACTTTTCAGCGTTGACGGATTCTTGCGGCGCTTCCTGCGGCTTTTCCTTCCTGGCCTTCTTTTCTTTTTTCTTCAGCTCGGAGCCGATCAATTCGAGGATGGCGAGTTCCGCGCCATCGCCGATGCGCCACCCCACGTGGATGATCCGGGTATAGCCGCCCTGGCGATCCGCAAACCGCGGAGCCAGATCGGCAAACAGTTTCTTGGTGGCTCCCGGCGTCTGCAAAAACGCGGCTGCCTGCCGCCGCGCATGGAGCGTATCGCGCTTGCCCAGCGTGATCATCTGGTCCACCAGCCGCCGCGCTGCCTTCGCGCGCCGCAGCGTGGTTTTGATGCGTTCCTTCTCGATCACGTTGGTCACCAGATTGCGCAAGGTGGCGCGGCGATGCGCGGGCTGGCGTCCGAGTTTCACTCCTGAGATCAGGTGTCGCATGGTTGATTTCCCGCCGGCCTACAGCGCCGTGGATTCCTCCGCCGGGGGTGGCGCCGTCTGGCTGGGCAGCGGCGGCCAAATGATGCGGCCGTGCTCATCGAACTTCATTCCCAGGCTCAGTCCCATCTTCTGCAGGATTTCCTTGATTTCGTTCAGCGACTTGCGGCCGAAGTTTTTGGTTTTGAGCATCTCCGATTCGGTCTTCTGCACCAATTCGCGGAGGCTCTGGATATTCGCGTTCTTCAAGCAATTGTAGGAACGCACGGAAAGTTCGAGCTCTTCCACCGAGCGGTCCAGATGTTCCAGGCGCGGATCGCTGTAATTCTCGATCACTTCTTCCGGCAGGTCCGGCGTCTCTTCGAAATTGATGAAGATGCTCATGTGATCCTTCACCAGTTTCGAGGCCAGGCCAATGGCGTCCTGCGGAGTGATCGCGCCGTTGGTCCACACTTCCAGCGTGAGCTTTTCGTAGTCCGTCATCTGCCCCAGGCGCGCCGCTTCCACCGCGTAGTTCACCTTGCGCACCGGCGAGTGGACGGAATCGATCGGAATGTAACCGATCGGAAGATCTTCGTCGAAGTTGCGGTCGGCGGCCACGTATCCGCGGCCGTTCTTGACGCGCATTTCGAGCTGCAATTTTCCGCCTTCGCTCACCGTGGCGATGTAAATGCTCTTATCGAGCACGGCGATGTCGGCGTCTTCTTCGATCTGCGCCGAGGTCACCACGCCGGGCGCTTCCACATTCACCGTAATCGTCTTGGCCTGATCCGAATTCAATTTCAGCGGAACTTGCTTCAGGTTCAGGATGATGTCGGTGGCGTCTTCCACCACGCCGGGAATGGGCGAAAATTCATGCAGCACGCCTTCGATCCGGACGGCAGTGATCGCCGCGCCTTCGATCGAGCTGAGCAGCGAGCGCCGCAGCGCGTTCCCGACCGTGGTTCCCCATCCGCGTTCAAATGGCTGCGCCGAAAACTTTCCGAATTTGTCCGTCAGACTCTCAAGCTCGGCTGCGAGTCGCTTTGGTTTCTGGAACCCTTTCCACATATTCGTCAATCCTCCTGGCCCGCCCAAGCGGACCTCACTCCAAAATTCGAATGCGCCGGTTACTTCGAATACAGTTCGACGATCAATTGCTCGTTGAACGGGGGCGTCTGAACGTCTTCGCGCTTGGGCAGCGCGACGACGCGTGCTTTGAAATGCTCGCGATCCACGTCCAGCCACGGCGCCTGGC
>JBGPTK010000037.1:0-22432 GCA_041490605.1 Terriglobia bacterium
CATGACTCTGACGCACGGGATCAACACCGGCTGGGCCGATTCTTCCACCGATAAACCGGCGCACAATGGCTTGACGGATTTCGGCAAGGATGTGGTTCGCGAAATGAATCGCCTGGGCGTGATCGTGGACATTTCCCACGTGGCGGACAAAACTTTTTACGATGCCCTGGCCGTGAGCCAGGCCCCGATGATCGCTTCCCATTCCTCGTGCCGCGCGCTCTGCAACGCCGCGCGCAATATGACCGACGACATGATCAAGGCGCTGGCCTCGAAGGGCGGCGTGATGCAGATCAATTATCACATCGGATTTCTGAGCCAGGAATATCGCGACGCCTCCGATAAATTTACCGAGGAAGAAAAGAAAGCCAGCGCCGCGGAACTGAAAAAGCGCTGCGGCGAGAATGAATCCTGCAGCGTCATCGAGGGCGAGAAGATGTCCCGCCAGTTGGTGGCCGAAGGCAAGCTGCCCCGGGTGAGCTGGGAAAAAATTATCGATCACATCGATCACGCGGTGAAATTGGCGGGGGCGGACCACGTGGGCCTGGGTTCGGATTTCGACGGCGCCAACATGCCCTTTGGAATGGAGGACGCCACGCACGTGCCGCAAATTACGCAGGCTTTGCTCGATCGCGGATACTCGGAATCGGATATTCAGAAAATTCTTGGCGGCAATACCCTTCGAGTGATGCAGGAAGTGGAAGCCGCCGCCAGGCGCCTGGGAGGGCCGCAGTGAAACTCGCTCGATTGATTTTTCTGTCCGGCGTTTGCGCATTTCTTGGATTTACGGCACGTTCGGCGGCGGGACAAGCCCCAACGCCCGCCAAGCCGGCTGCCAAAACACCACCCGCTAGTACACACACCACAGCAAAAGGACCAACAAAGATGACAGATGCCGATGCTTTGCTTAATCCCGCCGCGCTGCACGAACAAGCGCCCGCGGAATTTACCGTTAAATTCGCGACCAGCAAAGGCGATTTCACCGTCAAGGTGACGCGAGCCTGGTCGCCGCTGGGCGCCGACCGATTCTATAATCTCGCCAAGAATCATTTCTTCGATAACGCCGCGTTCTTCCGCGTTGTCCCGGGATTCATCGTGCAATTCGGCTTGAGTGCGGACCCGAAAGTGGCCCGCGTCTGGCAGGCCGCAAACTTCCGGGACGACAAAGTGACGCAAAGCAATAAGCGCGGCACCCTCACCTTCGCCACGGCCGGTCCCAATACGCGCACCACGCAGCTCTTCATCAACTTCGGGAATAACGCCGGGCTGGATGGACAGGGCTTCTCACCGTTCGGGGAGGTGACCGAGGGAATGGCCGTGGTGGATCAGCTTTACAGCGGTTATGGCGAGCGCCCCGACCAGGGCCAGATTCAACAGAAGGGCAAAGCCTATCTCGATCAAAATTTTCCGAAGCTCGATGTGATCAAATCAACCACCGTCGAGCCGGCTACGGCAGCAGCCGCTCCCGCGGCGCATCCTGCTGTGAAGCCGCCCGCGAAGCCTTAGTTTGGGCGGGGTAACTACCTCTTTCGTGAGGGCGGTTCGGCTGTCGTGATCGAATCGGCAGCGAGCCGCCCCACCTTCATCACAAGAATTGATTAGAGCCTCGTAGATCGCGGAGCATTTCTAAAATTTAAATAACGTCGTCAGGTCGCCGATCGCGGGACTGTTCGTTGGGAAGTAGGGGCTGCCGGCCGTGCTCACGGGATTCGGCAAATTATCGCGGCTGCGCGCGGAAAGCGGCTTCAATCCCCAATTCATCTCGATGAATTTCAGAATCGAAGCGTGATCGGTGTAGGTGTGATCCACGATTCCAGCCTTCGCAAAGGGCGACACCACCAGCAGCGGAACTCGGGGACCATCGCCGAAGAAATCAATGGGCTGAATGTATCCGGAATCGTAAAGCCCGCCGGATTCATCCGTGGTGATCAGGATCGCCGTATCCTGCCACAGCGTGGGATTCGCTTTCACCGAGTCCACAATATTCTGGACGAACGCCTCGTAAAGGGAAGGGAACGACGTTCCCGGATGCGAATCCACCACGTCGTCCGGCTTCACGAAGGAAACCGCGGGCAGATTGCCGCTTTGCACGTCCTGAAGAAACTGCGTGATGTCCTGGATATTGTTCTTCTGCGTTGTGGTCATGATCGACTTCGCGTATTGGAACGGATTGCAGATTCCGCAATAGTGCGAAAACAGGCTGCCCAGGCCAGGGCTGAATCCTTCGCCAAAGAAGGCCCAGGTGACTCCCTTCGCAATGAGCGCGTCGGCAATCGTGGGCACCGTTGACGGACCTGTTGCGTGAGTCTGATCCGATTCCAGGTTTCCGACGCGGTCATAAGACGGTTCCTGATTGTTTACCAGATAAAATAATCCCGGCGCGCAATTTCCTCCATTGAACGGCTTGTAGGGAAGCGTCGCAAGATAATTCAAAATGGGCGCGGCCCCCGGCTGGGTGGAATCGGAGCAATTTGTGTAGGAGGAATTGCTCAGGTTTCCGGAATCCACGATGTAAAACCCGTCCGACTGGTACCAATTATTGCTGCCCGCAAAGGGATTTGGATTTTCGATCTGCAGCGCGGGAGGCGTTGCGGGAGCTCCGTTTGCGTCGCTATAGACGTAAACATCCCCGGTGCCGAACGATATGGAATTCGGTCCCGTCCCGCCGTACATGAACTGATGATAATTATCGCTGAGCGCGTAGGTGTCGGCCAGCGAACGGAAGTAAGGCACGTCACCCGCGGCCATGTTGTAAAAGCTCATCGCCACGGCGCCTTGAAAGGTGGCCTCATCGGTAAAAGGGACAGGGGGCGGCGTGTTCTGCACGGCCCAACCGACGGAAGTGGCCACCCAGGCGTACAAATCGTGAGTACACCCCGAAGGATTGGATGCCGTCATGGTTGCCTGGCTGCAATCCGTTTGTTGCCACATCTGGTAGAAACGGTGCACCGGATCGCCGGTGTTGCTGTTGTACGGAACGTAGGACGTAAGTTGAAAAGGCCCGTTCGGCAAATTCGCGGGGAATCGCTTGTCGGGGAAAAATGGAAACTGCGGAAAAATTCCGCCTTGATTCAGCAAGGATTGCGATCCCTGCGCGAGACCGGGATCAGACGCGATGCCGTATTGCACGGCCGGCGGGAAAAGCAGCGGATTTAAAGTGTTGTTCGGCTGCGGCAAAACGGCAAATGGCCCTGTCTTCTGCGGGCTGATCTGGTACGTGTTGTTGTCGAGAGCCTGCTGCTGCGCCGCTTCGGCAAAATTGAGTCCCGGCAAGCCCGCCGCCGTGACGATTTGCCGCGAGAGCAAATTGGAAACCTGCTGCGTGGGATTGGCGGGCTGATACGTCGCAAACAGATTGTCGAAGCTCCGGTTCTCTCCGATCACGATGATCAGATGCTTGATCGGCGTCGCAGTAGCCGGCGGCGTTGGCGCCGGCTGCGTTTGCGAGGCATTTGAAGGATTTCCGCCGCATCCGCCAAGCGGAAACAGAAGACTGATTGCAAGTAACACTCGAATCGCGCGCGAAGGGCTACCGGAAAACATAGAAGTCACTCCGTATGCTGGCCACGCCAGTAAGAATCCATCGGACTTTGCAAACTGCGGCGCCAGCCTTCAAAAAAAGTAACTGAATTGCCAATAAAACACTGCGAGAGGAGCAGCCTCGGCGAGCGGGGGCGCCAGGTGAATATTGGGGACAAATCGCTGTGGATATTATGTTGGGCAGGCCAGTCTGTCAACGCCTGGAGCAACATCAGTTGGAATTTGATTCGATTTGCTTGAGGCGCTCCTGCAGCTTCTGATGTTCCGCCTGGCGCCCGGCCAGCGTGGATTCGAGCGAACGAACCACTTGCTCTGGCGCGCGGCTGCGGAAAGTATCGTCGGCCAGGCGCGTGCGCTTCGCTTCGATGTCTTTCGCCAGGCGATCGATCTCCTTGCGGAGGCGAATGGCTTCTGCTTTGGTGTCGACGGGCTCGCTATGGGCAATTCGCAAATCGAATTGGGCGGTGGAGCGCGTGGCGCCGCCGGAGGAATCGAATCGCCCGCTTGAAATTTTCAATTCCGAAAGCGTGGCCAGGTGCAAAACGGAATCGAGATTTGCCTCCACCAGCGCCCGCACCGCCGGCTCAGTGGCCGCAAATTCCGCCGCGATTTTCTTTTTCGGATCAACCTTGATTTCCGCACGCAAGTTGCGCGACGCAACAATGATCTCTTGCAGCAAAGCCATCTGCCGCTCGGCATCGGCGTCGCGCCAATCGGGCCGGGCTACCGGGAATTGTTCGAGCGCGATGGATTTCGCGCCCACGCGCTGCGGCAGCTTGTGCCACAGTTCCTCGGTGAGGAACGGCATGAACGGATGCAACAGCCGGAGCGCCGCTTCGAAAACGGAAAACAAATTGCGCCATGTCGCCAGCGCCGCATCGCGCTCCGCCACACCCAATCGAGGCTTCACCCACTCGATATACCAATCGCAGAAATCGCCCCAGAAGAAGTGGTAGATCACGTGTGCCGCTTCGTGGAAGCGGAAAGTTTCGAACGCATCGCTGATCTCGTCCCGCACCGTGGCCATGCGAGAAAAAATCCAGCGGTCGGCCAACTCCAGCTCGCCGCCATTTTTATAAGGAGCCGCCGCGCGAATCTCCGGCGCGGCCAAATCCTCCAGCGTCACTCCCAGGCTTTCGATTTTTTCCAGATTGAAAAATAGAAAGCGCGCCGCATTCCAGATTTTGTTCGCGAACGCGCGGTAACTGAGGATGTGGTCTTCGCTCAGCGCGATGTCGGTGCCCGGCGCGGCCATCACCGCCAGCGCAAAGCGCAGCGCATCGGTGCCGTGCTTCTCGGTCAATTCCAGCGGATCGACTACGTTGCCCCGCGTTTTCGACATTTTCATGCCGTGCGGGTCGCGCACTATCGAGTGCAAGTACAGCCGGTGGAAGGGAATTCGCTCTTCTATTTTCGCGCGATCCACCAGGTGCAGCCCCATCATGATCATGCGCGCGTCCCAGAAGAATAAAATATCGTACCCGCTGATCAGCAGGCTGGTGGGGTAGTAGACGCGCAAATCTTCCGTCTCGTCCGGCCACCCCAGCGTCGAAAACGGCCAAAGCCCCGAACTGAACCAGGTATCGAGCACGTCGGTTTCCTGCGTCAGCTTCGAGCTGCCGCACACGCAGCATTTTTCGGGCACGCTGGCGGCCTGCGCTCGCCCCTCGACAATTTCCACGCGCGAATCCCGCGCCGGAGTCATCGCGTTGCAATCGGCGCAATACCAGATGGGGATCCGGTGGCCCCACCAGAGCTGCCGCGAAATGCACCAGTCGTAAATCCGGTCCATCCAATCCAGATAAACTTTCTCCCAGTTTTCAGGGACCACGGAAATCAGCTTGTCGCGCACCACGCGGGCCGCCGATTCCGCCAGCGGCTTCATCTTGCAGAACCATTGCACGGAAAGGCGCGGCTCGATCTCCGAATTGCAGCGCGCGCAGACACCCACGGCGTGGGTGTGCTCCGCCACGCGCTCCAGCAGATCCAGGGTTTGCAGGTCTGCCACAATGTTCTTGCGCGCTACATAGCGGTCGAGCCCCACATATTTACCCGCGGCGTCGCTCATGTGCGCGTCGTTGGTCATTACGTCGATTTGAGGCAGGTTGTGACGCTTGCCCATTTCGAAATCATTCGGATCGTGCGCCGGAGTCACCTTTACCGCGCCGGTCCCGAATTCGCGATCCACAAATTCATCCGCGATGATGGGAATTTCACGGTCCATCAGCGGCAGCAGCGCTTTCCTTCCGATCAGGTGTTTATATCGTTCGTCATCCGGATGCACGGCCACGGCCGTATCGCCAAGCATGGTTTCCGGGCGCGTGGTGGCCACCACGATGAACTCATCCGAGCCGACGATCGGATAGCGGATATGCCACAACTTTCCGTTGCGCTCGTTGTGTTGCACTTCCAGGTCGCTGATGGCGGTCTGGCAGCGCGGGCACCAATTCACCATGTAGCGCGCGCGATAAATCATGCCCTCGCGATAAAGCCGCAAGAACGCTTCCAGCACGGCCCGGTAGAGCGGCGGATCCAGGGTAAATCGTTCGCGCGTCCAGTCGCACGACGCGCCCAGGCGAATCATCTGGCGCTTGATGGTGTCCCCGCTTTCCTCCTTCCATTTCCAGACGCGGCGTTCGAATTCCTCGCGTCCCAATTGCTGCCGCGTAATATTCTGCAACGCCAGTTGCCGCTCCACCACGTACTGCGCCGCGATCCCCGCATGATCCATTCCCGGCAGCCACAAAGTGTTGTAGCCGTTCATGCGCCTCCACCGCACCAGGATGTCGATCTGCGTGTGCTCCAACATGTGCCCGATGTGGATCGACCCAGTGACGTTCGGCGGCGGCAAGGCAATCGAAAAAACGGGCCCGGCGGCCTTGGGATCGGCGCGAAACAACTTCTCCTCAAACCAGGATTGCGCCCAGCGTTTTTCGATTTCCTGCGGCTCGTAGGCCTTTGGTATTTCTGGCGGCATGTTTGATTCTTTCGTATCTATATGCGGCGCGCGGGTGGATTAATGCGCGGCCCAGGAACAAAACACTATACGGGCGGGCGAACAGCGCGTCAAATTCATCTGGTAATTAGTGATTCGAAGCGAGGATGAAACTGCATTGATGAAGGTGCTCTGAGCGTGGAACGTAAAGAAGAGCTTTACCGCAGAGGCGCCGAAGCTGTGAAGAAACCCTCTGCATTTTCGTCTTGCAAAATAAAGAGGCTGCCGTAAGCTCGCGGCATGAGCCAAGAAAATGCGAGCAGCAAGCAGCCATTGATCCGCCTGGTGAACCGGCAGCAGATGAGTTGGCGCGCGGTGGATGTGGAGAAACTCATCGGCGAGGACCATGCGGCGCGGGCGATCTGGGCGCTGGTTGGACGTTTGGACTTGCGCGGGTTCTACGACCGCATCGAGAGCAGCACGGAGGAAGGCGGGCGGCCGGCGTTCGATCCGCAACTGCTGATCAGTTTGTGGGTGTACGCCTACAGCCAGGGGATTGGATCGGCGCGGGAAGTGGCGCGGCGTTGCCAGTACGATCCGGCGTTTGAGTGGCTGACGGGGCTGGAGGAAGTGAACTATCACACGCTGGCGGATTTCCGTGTGGAAAAACAGAAGGAGTTGGATGAACTGTTCACGCAAGTGTTGGGAGTTCTGAGCAAGGAAGGGCTGGTGACGCTGGAAGAAGTGATGCAGGACGGGACGAAAATCGCGGCGCTGGCGAGCGGCAGCAGTTTTCATCGGGAGAAGACGCTGCGGGAACATTTGGAACGAGCGCGACGGCAAGTGGAAGCGTTGCGCGATCCCGGAGCCGAGGTGGGAGAGAAGCGGAAGCAAGCGGCGCGGGAACGAGCGGCCCGGGAAAGCGAAGAGCGGTTGGAAAAAGCGCTGGTGGAGCTGGAACATTTGCGCGAAGTCAAGCCTACGGCGGAAGAAAAACGCGAAGCGCGCGTGAGCGGGAGCGATCCGGAGGCGCGCGTGATGAAGCAGGCGGACG
Organism: Terriglobia bacterium; assembly: GCA_041490605.1. Taxonomy (GTDB): domain Bacteria; phylum Acidobacteriota; class Terriglobia; order Acidiferrales; family UBA7541; genus JBGPTK01. The sequence goes on from JBGPTK010000037.1 coordinate 7,527, forward strand.
GAGGCTTTCGACCGGGCTATAACGCGCAGATTTCAACCGACAGCAAGAACGGATTCGTTGTGGCGGTGGAAGTCACCCAGGCGGGAAACGACTACCAGCAGTTGCTGCCGGCGGTGGAAAGGATCGAGCAGCGTTGGCAGCGGAAACCGGGACGGATGGTGGTGGATGCTGGGTACACGAGTGGAGCAAACATCCAGGGGATGGCCGGGAGAGGGATCGATTTGGTGGGGAGCCTGGCGGATGACGCGGCGAAAGCGCGAAACAACAAGGACCGGAGATTTGCGGCCGAACGGTTCACATACGAAGCGGAACGGGATCGCTATCTCTGTCCGGCGGGCAAGCCGTTGACCTACGAAGGCAGCTGGGAGCGTGGTGGGAGCAAGCATTACAAATATAAAGCGGCTCGGGAGGACTGTGACGCGTGTTCGTTGCGAGCGTCGTGCTGCGGCGAGAATCGAAAGCATAGCCGGTCCATCCTTCGCAAGCAGGAGAGCGCGACGATGAGTGCGTTTCGGAGGAAGATGGCGAGCGCGGAAGCGCAAGTGATCTACCGGCGGCGCGGGCCGGTGTCGGAGTTCGTGCATGCCTGGATCAAAAGCAAGCTGGGGCTGCGGCAGTACCACGTGCGCGGATTGAACAAAGTGCGGACCGAAACGCTGTGGGCCTGCTTCACCTACAACCTGCAGCAATGGATCCGGCTGACCCGCGCGCCCGCTGGAGTCGCTACGAGCTGACCGAGTCCGCGCGGCCGCAACCCGAATCGCGGTACCCTACATCAACCAGCGCCAATCGGCCATCCTGTTTGTCGAATTGCGCGTCGCAAGATGGTTTTTTCACAGCTTCGCCGGGAGCGCGGAGGTGGGATGGGACGGAGCCTTATCCCGTGCGGGATCTCCGGCAGCGTTAGCGTTCTTTCTTTTCGATTTCGGGGTGGAGGAGCGATTCGACCAGCGGCCGCACCAACTCGTGCGCCAGAATTGCGTGCAGTTGCGGCTCGAGCCGCTCGAGCACCTTGGCCACGATGTGCTCCACCAGCGCCGGATCAGCGGGTTGCGGAGTGGGCTCCGGCTGGATGCTGCTGGCCTTGTAATGACTTTCGGCGAAACTTTCGAATCCATCGGGCAAGATGTGCGCTTCTTCGGGCTCCGGATGGTGCTTCTTCTCAAAGGCTGTCTGCTGAGTCGGCAAAAGTTCCGTGTGATCTTCTTCCGGCAGATAGGGAGAGGGCTCAAAAGAGAACGCCTCTGATGGGCGCTCGAATTCCTTCGCTGGCTCCGGCTTTGAATCTGCGGCTGGCTCAAACTGAATCCGTTCCTCCGCGAAGGGAAGTTTTTCGGCCTCGATCAAATGCTCACTCGCCGGCGGCCTGGTTGATTCGGGAATCGAATCCTGATTCGACTGGAACGGAATCACCACCGACGGCTCGGGAGGATGTACTTCAGGCGGCTTCACCCGTGGAGCCTCGATGGAAGGGTTGGAGGAAAGCGGCGGCAGGCTCGATCGCAAGATTGGAGCACTCGGCGTCACGTCCCACGTCTCGCCCGCTTCCTGCGGCACCGAGATCGTCGGCGCGCCAGACATCATTTCCATCCACTCGGCCGGGCTGGCAGCCAGTTCTTGAGAAGGGCCCGCATCAACCGAAATCTTGCTTTGTTGTCCGGAGATCGACTGTCCGGGAAGCGTGATTTCTTCCGCGGAAATCGTTTCTGCTCCACCCGCTGGCGCAGTGTGTTCAATCGTCGAAGGCGCCTGGCCCTCGGGAACAATCAATTCCTGTTTCGTCGTCTCCGATTGCCAATCGTTTGCGGCTGTATCCCAGGAGGAAGGAGAATTTGGCTCCACCGGCGCTTGCCAGGAGGAAGAAGGCTTTAACTCCGCGCGTTCATCCCAGGCCGCAGTCGTCTCCGATTGCTTCGCTTCCGCCTCGAACTGCTGCTGCAAAGGCGAAGGGGGCTGAGGCTTGATCCGATCTTCCCAGGAAGCGGTCAACTTGTTTTCTGCTTCGGACGCAACCTCCGGAGGTTCGTTTGGCTCGATCTCTGGCGCGCCATCTCGCAAGCTGAGCGTGCCGCGCGTGAACGCAAATTCCTCCGGCTCCATTTCCGTCTCGTGAATCTCCTGCTTAGCCTGCGCAGGCGGCGTTGGCGGTGGTGGCGGCGGGGCCATGCGCACAGGCTCGGGCGCGGGCTGAGCAGCCGGCTTCTGTTTTTCCAGTCCCGCCAAAAATCCAGTTACCATCGAAATCAGCGGCTCGGGAGGCACGAAAGGCTTTTTCAAAATCCCATTAGCGCCCACCCGGTGCGCTTCCTTCTCATCCAGCGGATCAAATGCCCCGATTAGGAGCACCACGGGAATGTGTGAAAAGCGCGCCTCCCGCTTGATGTAGTCGCACACCTCATACCCATTGCGAACGGGCATGAACACGTCGGCCAGCACCAGGTCAGGAGTTATTTCGGCCAATTTACGGACGGCGGCCTCGCCATTCCCGACGGCAACCACATGGATTCCGAGTTCCTGCAGCGCCAGCGTCACCATCTTCTGGATGTTGCTGTTGTCGTCGGCGACGAGGATTGTGGGCACCTTAAACCCCTTCGGCGCGCCAAGAGACATGCGCACCTACACCCCTGAGCACTGGCCTATAGGTAACATCCTGCGGCAACGGAGTCAATCGGTCGAAAGTACAGGCGTGCCGCACCAAGCAAGCTGGGAACCGGCTGGATTACCAGGGAATGATCTTTCTTAATCCCTTTTTCTTCTTGCTGGTGGACTCATTCTTGTCTTTGGCGCTGGCGTCCTTTGAGTCCTTGGACGGTTTGCTCGAATCGGCGGCGTTTTTACCGGAGTCGGATGCTTTGGGATCTGCCGTACTCGGCGCCGGGTTGGCCCCAGGGTTTGCTGTTCCATTTGGGTCCGCTGAGGAAGGGTCTCCGGTCCCGGTGGTCGAGGGCGTCGCAGCCGGAGCGCTCCCTGAACCGGCTTCCACCCTTTCTACCGCCACACCGTTGCTGCCCCCGCCGCCTCCCCCGCTTCCCAAGTTCATGCCATTCGACCCACCCGGCCTCATCACGTCACTGCCGCCGCTTTCGTTGGGGGGCGCCAGGTTCGGCTGTCCACTGTGGGCCGCCATGGTAACGTCGGGCATGGAATGCAGCATGCCCAGAGGGGCGCGGACCAGGCTGTTGCGCGGGCGTGGAACTTGTTGCTCTTTCTGCATCCGCGCCACTGCTGTCGCATCCGGTTGCGGAACGGGATAGCCTCCCGCCACCAGCTTCTGTTTCGCAGCCGGCGCCAAAGGCGAGAGTGGATAATCCCGGACGATGCGCGCGTAATACTTCGACGCCCACTCCCGGAATTTTGCTTTTTCGTCTTCCGAACGCCCCTGGCTGCCGTAAATATCTCCCAGCATCCACAGCGCTCTGTCGCTCTGGCTGTAAAGCGGATAGCGATCCGTCAGTTCAATCAGGCGCGATGCCGCCGCCTTGTACCCGCCCGGAGTCCCGCGCACGTAATAAAAGTGGGCCACGCGGAAGTCGCCCTCGGCAATCACTTCCTGCACTTCACGAAGGTGCTGTTCCGCCACCGGAACCAGCGCGCTTTGGGGGTGCTTCAGCAGAAATGTCTGGAACTCGTCCTCCGCCAGTTGCGCTTGCGATTCGTCGCGGTCAGGTTTCTCCATCATTTCGTAGTGCGCCATGGCCACCTGCATTTGCGCATACGCGGATTCTTCGAGGAAAGGGAAGAAGGTGATGAAGTCTTTGTACTCGGAAACGGACTGCGTCAATCCCGCCGTGCCGCCTTCCTTAAAATACGAATCGGCGATGGCCAGCTTGGCCTTGGCCAGATATTCGCTGTCGGGATAAGTATTGATCAGCGTTTGCAGATCGAGCCGCGCCACCGTGTAGCGGCTGTGCTTGATATCGTCCATACCGCGTTCGAAGAGCACCTTGTCGGGCTCGGCTGAATTCCCGGCGGCGGGCGTGGTGTTCTTTTTCTTCCCGCCAAAGAGACATCCACTGAGCGGCAGGACTAGTGAGAGAATCGCGGCAAGCAGGCTTAAGCGGGAACGTGAGGTTCTTTTCATCACACCTTCTGGGTTATGGCTTCGGTTGCAAGTTGGCGCAAGCGTCGTACTGCCGCGGCGGCATCGGGAGCGTGAAACACGGATGTTCCGGCCACCAGGGTGTCTGCCCCGGCCAGAACCAGTTCCCCGGCATTCTCCGGCCCCACGCCGCCATCCACTTCGATACGAAAGGCGCAATTATAACGCGAGCGCAACTGCTTCAGTTGCCGAATTTTTTCGTAAGCCCCGGGATTAAATTTTTGTCCCCCAAATCCAGGATTGACGGACATGACCAGCACGGTTTCCACGATTCCCAGCACTTCGCTCAACAGCGCCACCGGAGTTGCCGGATTGATCGCCACTCCGGCCTCCGCGCCGTGCTCATGAATCGCCGCGATCACGCGATCCAGGTGGCAAGTCGCTTCCTGGTGGACCAACAAGCGGCTGGCGCCGGCCTTGGCAAACGCTTCGACGAAGGCTTCCGGCCGCTCAATCATCAGATGCACGTCTAGCGGCAGTTTGGTTGCCTTGCGCACTGACTCCACCACCGGCACTCCGATCGATATATTCGGCACAAAGTGGCCGTCCATTACGTCTACATGGATCACGTCTGCGCCGCCCTGCTCGGCCGCCTGAATTTCCTTCCCCAGATAGGCGAAATTGGCGGCCAGGATGGAGGGAGCGATCTCTAAGGAGGGGCGCGTCATGGATTCAATTCCGTCGGTGGTAATCTTAGCACAGCCTTCATGCCCGATTACTCCGCAACCTGCAATTCGATGGTGCTATTCGCGTCCAGTCGCGAGCCCGGCGCCGGCGATTGCGCGGCGATAATTCCGGCGGCAAGTCCAGGCACGGAAATCGGCGTCACCTTGGAGATTTTCAGCCCCGTCGCGCCCAGTTTCTGTTGCGCTTCCGCGAGCGTCATGCCCGTGAAGTTCGGAGTTACATACGCCGCTGGCCGCGGCCCCAGGGAAACCAGCAAATCAACATGCGGGCTGATGGCATCCGATGTCCCCGGCGCTGGCACCTGCTGCACCACGTAATCGGATTCGTATCCCGGCAAATAAACGCTGGAAAGTTCGCCCACTTGCATTCCGCCGCGCAAAAGTTCGATTTGCGCCGCGCGCAGGCTCTTGTCGGTGAGCGGCGGGATGGTCACGCGCTGCGGCCCCAGGCTCAGCACCACGTGCGCGCGCTGTCCGCGTTTCACCTTGATATCCGGCGGCGGGCTTTGGCGCACCACCGTATCCACTGCACCCTCGCTGTAAACGCGGTCGTCTACCTTCATGCTTAGCCCGGCGGATTGCAGCGCTGCCAGAGCTTCCTTGGCATTCTTGCCCGCCAGCTTGGGCATCTGCACTTCGCGTCCCTGGATGGCGAAGCGCATGGCCGTAATCGCGCTCAGAAACGCCACCGAAGCCAGCACAAAGATCAGCAGCGCCAGCCGCCCGAACCATTCCATCCGTTGCCGAAGTCTCTTCATTTGACTCGCGCAGCCTAGCACGCCATCGTTTGGCCTTCAACGCGTCAACTGGGGCCTGTTCCCCCGCAGTCATCTGCCTCTCTCGCGGCTCTTGATCTCTGCCACAGTGTTACCCGCCGCGCTTCTCCAGCACGCACGCATAAAATCCATCCGTGTTCTGCTCCGGCGGAAACGTGCGAAACGCCCCGTCCGAATCAAACAATCCATTCGCCGCAACGCCTTCGGCCAGATAGCTTGCGATCCGCGCCGCGGATTCCGCGGCAGGCGCAATCCGCACCCCGGTCCCGCGCAGCGCCTCCGCGATCACCTGTTCATTTTCCTCCGGTTCCAGCGAGCACGTCGAATACACCAGCCGTCCACCCTCCGCCAGATGGGCGATCGCGCTGGAAAGCAGCGCCACTTGCCTGTGATGCAGCTCGCTCAAATCTCCCTGCGCGAGCCGCCAGCGAATTTCCGGATTTCGCGCCAGCGTCCCCGTCCCCGAGCATGGCGCGTCCACCAGAATCCGCTGAAACTTCTCTTGGAAGGGAAGAGCGCTCGCCGCATCGAGCGCCACCGTCTCCACATTCTGAATCCCCATTCTTTCGAGCCTTGCCTTCATCTCGCGCAACCGGTGCGGATGCAGGTCCGCTGCCAGAACGCGCCCCTCAGGGCCGGCCGCGAAAGCGAGCGCCGCCGTCTTTCCGCCTGGCGCCGCGCAAAGGTCCAGCACTCTCTGTCTCGTCTCGACTCCCAGAAGCAGCGGAACCGCTTGCGACGCTTCATCCTGAATCGATATTCCGCCCCGGCGGAAAATTTCCGTCCGCGCCGGACTTCCCCCGTGAACCACAATCGCCTGGCGAAGCAACCGTCCCGATTCAACGATCAGCTTTTCAGCTTCCAGCTCCCGCACAATTTCTTCACGCCGTTCCGGGGGATGCGCCGCGCAGGCGATTCGCGGTGTCCGGTTATTAGCCTTCAGCAATGCCACCGCGCGCGTCTCTCCAAAAGCGGCCAGCCACCGCTCGACCATCCACGTGGGGTGCGAATGTAAAATCCCGAGCCGGCCGCCAAGCGGCAAATCCTCGGGAAGCAAGCCTTCGCAATTTCCCTTCGCCACAACCGCCGGATCGCCGGCCGCGCGCCGCAACACCGCGTTCACCAGCGGAGCCGCCGAACTTTTGTGCGCTCCCTTCACCAGTTCCACCGATTCATTCACCGCCGCGCGCGCCGGCACCCGCTCCAGAAACCGCAGTTGATAAATTCCCAGCCGCAATGCCAGCAGAACTTCCACATCGAATCCGGCCACAGGCTTCTTCGTAAATCGTTCCAGCAAGAAATCCAGCAGTCTCCTCCAGCGCAACACCCCTAAGGTCAGCTCGGTGGCCAGGCCCGCATCCTCGCGCTTCACATTTTCCGCCAGCCGCGCATGCAGCAGATCGGACGCGAACGCGCCGCCCTCTTCCACTCGCCGCAGCACGTCGAACGCAATCTTCCGCGCAGCCGAGACGCTCATGGCTGTTAATCAGAACACAATTTCAATCTGATGGGGAGAAGAGAAGGGAATTCAGCAGCAAATATTCGCGGGAGGGGCACCGGCAAGTCAGCCTCTGCGCTCCCATTTGTAATCGCAGCGGGCGGGGCCGGAACTGAATATTCCAGCTCTGAAAGGCCCCGCCCGCTACGCAATCTACGCTTGTTTCGGCGGCCCCAACGCATCCACCGGCGCTAAGAGCCGCACTTTCGCGTTCGACACAAATCTACTTTCCAGGCATGTAGGGGCCGGCTTCAGCCGCGCCCGGTCTTTGCTTCCCCATGCGGTTGATGGCTACTTTCCTGCCGGCATGTAGCTCAGTTCCGGCCGGAAGGTGAGCATCTCGCTCCACTGCCGGGCGACTGAGTTATCGATGGATTTTGTCACCACTTCCGCTTCGTGGCGCCCGAAGGCCTTCTCGATCATGGCGTCGAACGAGACATCCGGCTCCGCCATGCTGGCCCAGTTGTCACGCGGAATGATCAGCACATAGTGCGGCTGATTTCCGCCGTTCACCAGCGCGAACCAGGTATAGTTCACGGGCCAATTCGTCTTGTTGATTGCCTCCGAGATCTTCTTGATCGCGTAATTGAAATTCTCCTCTCCGCCCTGTTTCAATTGGAAGTGGATCACTTCCTGCATCTTCGGAGGAGTCATGCCCGCCCGGGGCTTGCTGACGTCAGGCATCATCGCCCAAACGCTGCCCAGGCTCGCGGCGAGAAACGGCGTCATATTCTTGTCGCCATCGGCGGTGTCTGTGGCTTCGAGCTTGGCGTCCCATGCGTCGAGATCCTTCCAGGTATGTCCACCAGCAACGGAAACGTAGTTGCCAGTCCCTTCACCGGTCGCGACGGACCACGTTTCCCAGGTCCATGTGTCCCCGGATTTCTTGTGGAAGTCCATGTGCTTCTTTCGTCCTTCCTCGAACTGTTGCGTCATGCCCGCTTTCGGCACCATCACAAAAACTCGAGCCACACTTTCCGGCTTCTTCTCCTGAGCCAATGCCGGCATGGCCAGCAGGGAAACCACTACCGCAAGCAAAATCACTCTACATCGATTCATTTAATTCCTCCGTCGCTGAATTTGAGATCCCGTGGTTGCGCCCACCCAAGCGGGGAAGTCCCACTCGGGCCGGGCGGATGTTTCAATTTGTGTTTAGCGTAACGAGGTGTCGGACACTCACTGCGCCTACAAGCTTTCGCGCAGCAGAGGCTAGCACTTGCCGCCCCCCCTCTGTCAAGCCTGAACCTGATTCGGGCCGCTCAGCGCGGTGTGGGAGCACTCGAATTCTCGCCTCGGGAAATAGAATTGAGCCTGTGGTTATCCCGCCTGCCCGGGGCCGCGTGAAGTGAGCAGAGCGGGGAATTCGCCTTTTAGTTCGAGAACCCTTCCGTCAGCGCCAGCCGCGCGCCATTCACAAAATCCCGCGCCGTAACCCGCTTTCGCCCTTCCAGCCGCACCGCTTCCAGTTTCATCCAGGTATGCTCGCCGCAGGCCACGCGAATTTCCGTTCCCACATCGATGATTCTTCCAGGCGAGGCGCTTCCCAGGGCTGCCACGTGCGGAACGGCCGGAAACGCCCACAGGTGGCACGAATTACCGCGAAATTGCGTGAATGTGCCGGGCCAGGGCTCCAGGCCTCGCATGTGGTTGTAAATTTTCTGGGCGCTCCAATTCCAATCGATTCGTCCGTCCTCTTTTCGGAGCCTGGGGGCCAGAGTGGCCTCATAATTGTCTTGGAGCACAGGATTGATTTCGCCGCGATCGAATTTCGTGAGTGTTTCGACAATCAAGGGCGCGCCGATTTCAGCCATTCGATGTGCCAGTTGCGGAGCAGTTTCCGCGGGACCGATTGGGATCTCCCGCTTCAAGAGGGTTGGGCCGGTATCCATCCCCTCATCGATTTGCATGGTGGTGAGCCCGGTGTGCAAGTCCCCGTTCACGATCGCCCAGTTGATGGGCGCGGCGCCGCGATAGTGAGGCAGCAGGGATGCATGGAGATTGATCCAGCCCAGCCGCGGCAATTCCAACAGCGCAGCCGGAACAATTTGTCCATACGCAATAATCACCACCGCATCCGGCGCCACGCGCTTGAAAAAATCGTAAGTGGAATCCGAACGTATTTTCTCCGGCTGGTAAACGTGCAGGCCCGCTTCGAGCGCCGCTTCCTTCACCGCCGAGCTGCCCATCTTCTGGCCGCGCCCGCGCGGGCGGTCCGGCTGCGTAATCACCGCTTCCACGGCGAACCCCGGCCCGGCAATCAGCCGCCGCAGCGAGGGCACCGCGAATTCCGGCGTGCCGCAGAAAACGATTCGCATGGCCACCGCCGCGGGCCTACCACTCCCCGGCTTTTTTCAATTTGCGGATCTTGCGCTTGATCAGGTCGCGCTTCAGCATGCTGAGGTGGGTGATAAACATGGTTCCACTGAGGTGGTCGATTTCGTGGCAGAAGGCGCGCGCCAGCAATCCTTCGCCGCGGATTTCGAATTCCTTGCCGCCGGCGTCCTGCGCGCTCACCGTGACGTACTGCGGGCGCTCCACGTACCCGCGAAATCCCGGCAGCGAGAGGCACCCTTCTTCTTCCCGTTGTTCTCCCTCCACGTGGGTGATGCTGGGATTCGCCAGAACGATTTTCGCCTCCGGGTTTTTTCCAACCGTCACATCCACCACCGCCAGCCGGATTCCCAGCCCGATCTGCGTGGCCGCCAGTCCCACTCCCTGCGCCGCGTACATGGATTCGAACATGTCCGCCACCAACTCCGCCAGCTTCTCATCAAATTTCTCCACCAGCTTCGTGGGCGTTTCCAGAACCGGCGCGCCAAATTTCACAATCGGATAAATCATCGTCCCTTCCATCTCCTGTTCCGAATTCTCCGTCTTTGCCTCTGCCGCCGGCGATCTCAGCGTCTCCGCGGTAAATCTTTTTCTTTTCTCCAACCTAAAATGCATCCAACTGCCGCTGAAATCCCTCGAAATTCCGCCGCGTCTCTTCCAGCGAATCGCCCCCGAATTTCTCGAGCATCGCGTCCGCCAGCACCGCGGCTACCATCGCTTCGCCCGCCACTCCCCCCGCCGGCACCACGCACACATCCGAGCGTTCGTATGCCGCCTTCACCGCTTCCTTGGTCCGCAAGTCCGCCGAGAGCAGCGGCCGCCGCAGCGTCGAAATCGGCTTCAGGTATCCGCGCACCACAACGTCTTCGCCGTTGGTGATGCCGCCTTCGATTCCCCCAGCACGGTTCGACGAGCGCGCGAAACGCTTCGACGGCGTATCATATCGGATTTCGTCCTGCACTTCCGATCCGTAACTCATCGCCGCCAGCACGCCGCTCCCGATTTCCACCGCCTTCACCGCTTGAATCGACATCACCGCTCGCGCCAGCTTACCGTCCAGCTTTTCGTCCCACTGCGCGTGGCTGCCCAGTCCGGCCACCGGCGTGTGCGCCACCACTTCAAAAATCCCGCCCACCGAGTCCCCGGCCCGAAGCGCATGATCCACTTCCGCCTTCATCTTCGCTTCCGTCACAAGGTCCACGCAGCGCAACGGCGATTCCAGATCGTCGCAAGCCGTTTCAATTTCTTCCCAGGTAGCCGCGCGCTCCAGCAGCACATGCCCCACGGCGATCGAATGGCTCAGCACTTTGACGCTGAATTCACGCAGTAGCAATTTCGCCAGCGCTCCCGCCGCGGTCCGCGCCGCCGTTTCCCGCGCCGAAGCGCGCTCCAGCACATACCGCGCATCGTGAAAATTAAACTTCAGCGCTCCCGCCAGGTCGGCGTGCCCCGGCCGCGGCGCCGTCAGGGGACGCTGCGCATCCTCCGCCCCGTCGGAATCCTCCACTGGCAGCGCTTTTTCCCAATTTTGCCAATCCTTGTTTTCAATCCGCAGCGCCACCGGCGCCCCAATCGTTTTTCCGTGCCGCACTCCCGCGATAAAATCCACATGATCCTTCTCGATCCGTTGCCGCCCCCCGCGGCCGTAGCCAAGCTGCCGCCGGTGCAATTCCGCGTTCACAAATTCCGTATCCACGCCCAGGCCCGCCGGCAAGCCGGAAATCCACGCGATCAGGGCCTGCCCGTGCGATTCGCCCGCTGTAACAAATCTCAGCATATTTTCGTCAATCCGCTCCGCTCGCGTCGTGTGCACACACTCATCCGGCCGCGACACTGTAAACGGGGCATTCTACCGGACCCTTCGAGTCGCGTAAAGCAATCTACTTCACTTGACGCCGCGAAGTGCGGACGATACGCTGTCGAGGCTCGCTCTTCGCGTGTGTGGACTGCAAGGCCACGCCGGGGATTCGATGCCAGCCAAAGCCAGATGGCGACACTAGTCAGCGAAACTCTCAAACAGAAATTGGTGACCTTTCAGGACTACGCGCTGCTGGTTTTCCAGTCTCTCAGCAACATTTTTACTTCCCCCCGCTACATTCTCGACGGCCTCGAACAAATGGACACCATCGGTGTCGGCTCGCTCCCCATCGTCCTGGTCACCGGCTTCTTCATCGGCGCCGTCATGGTGCTGCAAACGGCCGCGCAGTTCCAGCGTTTCGGCGAAACCGCGCTCACCGGCGACGTGGTGGCGCTGGCCCTGGTCCGAGAATTGGGCCCCACGATCACGGCATTATTGGTCGCCGGCCGCAATTCATCCGGCATGGCCTCGGAATTGGGCTCGATGGTGGTCACGGAACAAATTGACGCGATGCGCGCCATGGGCACCGATCCCATCCGCAAGCTGGTCACTCCCCGCGTGGTGGCCACCATTCTGATGCTCCCGCTTCTCACCACTGCCGCCGATTTTGTCGGCCTGATCGGCGGATACCTGGTCTCCCATGCGCAACTCAATCTTTCCGCCGCGCAATTTTGGCAGCGCGCCATCAACGCGCTGGCCTTCGGCGATCTGGTGCAAGGCCTTACTAAGCCCCTGGTGTTCGGACTGATTCTCTCCACGGTCGGTTGCTACCAGGGCCTGAAGGTTCGCGGCGGCGCCGAAGGCGTCGGACGCGCCACCACCAGCGCCGTGGTGATCGCATCGGTTTCCATCATCGCCTCCAATTTTTTCCTCAGCCGCCTGCTGCTCTTCATCTTCGAAAAATAGCATTTTCGCAATCGCCGCTGAAATCAGTGGTGGGTCAATCGGCTTAACACGCTGCGGAAAAATGCAGATCGTGGTCATTCCGAGCGCAGCGAGGAATCCAGAGAGAACCCAAAATGCTTGAGAAGCAGAGATTTTTCCTGCGCCCATCCGGCAGGGCCATTTCATTGCAGGTCGGTTTGCGATTTTTTCCGCGGCCTGTCAAGCCGTTCGGTTTTGGTAGCACAGGCACTCCTGCCTGTGCGCGTAAGCTCAGGCGTTCAGTCGATGTATCAAGGCAAACTGACCCACTACCATGAAATCTCTTTGCATCCTCTCTCCCCCCTTTTCCATCTATAATCCCGTGGATGCAGCGAGAAGCCTCTCACACGCTCCGCGGCGGGAATCGATGATCGAGACCATCCCGGGTCAACCCGCCATCCGCTTCGAGGACGTCCACATTTCGTTTGGCGATAACGAAGTTCTTCGCGGAATTTCCTTTGAAGTCGCGCATCGCGAAACGAAAGTCCTGCTCGGGGAAGGCGGTACCGGAAAAACGGTCTTGATGAAGCTGACTGCCGGCCTCCTCAAGCCCGATTCCGGCCGCATCTTCGTTCTCGACCACGAAGTCAGCGCCATGCCCGAAGAAGCTCTCCTCGATTTTCGCCGCCATCTCGGTTTCGTCTTTCAAGAAGGCGCTCTCTTCGATTCCATGGACGTCGCTTCCAACGTCGCCTTTCGCCTGCACGAAGAAAATATCGATGAGGACGAAATCACACAGCGCGTCGGCGAAGCCCTGCAATTTGTCGAGATGGAAGAATCCCTCGACAAATTTCCCCCCGAACTTTCGGGCGGGATGCGCCGCCGCGTTTCCATCGCTCGCGCGCTGATCGGCCGGCCCGCGGTGGTTCTCTATGATTCGCCCACGGCCGGCCTCGACCCGGTTACGTCACAAACGATCATCACTTTGATCCTGCGCCTGCGCGACACCCAGGGCGTATCCTCTTTACTCGCCACGCATCGCTTGCAGGACGCTTTTGGCCTCGCCAATTATCAATTCGATCCTAAGACCGGCCACGTCCGGCATGATGGAACCAGGAGTGCGCGTCCGGCCAGTGGCGGCGCCCGCCCGCAAACTGCCGCGGCGTCTGATGTTTCGCAATCGCAAAACGCTCAGCAACTGGCCCCCACCAATATCCTGGTATTGAAAGACGGCGTGGTCTATTTCGAAGGGCCCGCCGAATCTATTTTGAAATCGGCCGATCCCTATTTGAAGGAATTTCTGGCTTTCGTAGGACAAGATGATCGTGCTCAAACTCACTAAGGAGGATGGGAAATGGCGCAACGGAAAGAATTGAGCTGGTCGGAATTACGCGTGGGGCTCTTTGTCTTGGCGGCGTTGTTCATTCTCGGCGTGGCGCTGATTTGGGTCACCGGCGGCGGCAACCTCAGCCCCAAATACACGCTGAAAACCTACTTGCCGGAAGTCCAGGGCGTCGCCCCCGGCGCGCCCGTGCGTCTGGACGGCGTGGAAATCGGCAACGTCGACGCCATCCGCCTGAATCCGCGTCCCTCCGCTCCGTCCCAGAATATCGAGCTGGTCCTTCGCGTGAATAAAAAGTTTCAGACCAACATCCGCTCGGATTCGGCCGCAGAGCTCATCACCGAAGGATTGCTCGGGAACCGTTATGTCAGCATCAAGCGCGGCTTTGCCGGCCAGGAAATTCCCAATGGCGGTGTTGTGCCGGGCTCGACGGAGCAGTCCATGAAGGACATTGTCCAGCGCGGCGCCGAAGTCGCCCAGAATTTGGACGTGCTCTCGAGACAGCTAGGCGAGATCGTGGAAGATGTCCATCACGGCCGGGGAACGATTGGAAAGCTCCTCACCGATCAGACGCTCTACAACCACATGAATGACACGTTGGCAAACGCGGACGAGATAATCACCGCCGCCCGCAACGGGCAGGGCACCGTCGGCAAGCTGCTCACTTCCGACGAGCTGTACAACAGAGTCAGCGCCAGTGCCGCCCAAGTGGATGCCGTTCTCACCGACGTTCGCGCGCAGAAAGGCACTCTGGGAAAATTTATTTATGATCCCGCCGTATACGACAACGCCAGAAACTTCCTCGATCGCGGCAATGCATTCTTCGCCGACGTGCAGGCGGGGAAGGGCACCCTGGGAAAACTGGCTGCCGACGAAACTCTCTACAACAATTTGCGCGACGCTTCCGCGAACGTGAAGGAAGTCACCGCGAAGCTCAACACCGGCCAGGGCACGCTCGGGAAATTCTTCAGCGATCCCCAATTCTATGACAATGCCACCGGCCTCAGCGGCGACCTGCGCCTGCTGATCGGCGACTTCCGCCAAAACCCGAAAAAATTCCTGCACGTAAAATTGTCAATCTTCTAAAACCTTTTCACTAATCCCGAACCTCAAGGGTTCCCCTCATTCCGCCTCCGCGGTGAACATTGGCTTTGCCGTCATCTCGAACGTAACAAGTCCACCGCGCCCCGAAGGTTTTGCCGTCATCCCGAACGTCACGGGTCTCCTGGCTGTAACCCGGCAAGGCGTGAGGGATCACGAGCCATAGAAACCTTCCAGGCAACAGCAGCCTACTCAACGCTCCCCCCTCACTCCGCCTCCGCGCCTCTGCGGTGAACAGGTGTTGACGTTGCCCTCCCCTTCACTCCACCGGCGAAAATTCCACCGCCCGATCCCGAATCGCCCGCAAGTCCAACTTCCCCGTCCCCAGCACCGGAAACTGTTCCACCCGGA
>JBGPTK010000038.1:0-22380 GCA_041490605.1 Terriglobia bacterium
CGGCATTTCTGCTACCCGGGCGGATTTCATGATCCAGAGTTCCCTGCCTGGCTGGAGCGCCAAGGCATTGAGTCCGCCACCACGTGCAAGCCGGGAATCGCCTCGCGGCGCACGAATCCCTTTTTGCTGCCGCGTTTGGTCGATTCAACGCTCCTGACCATGAATGAATTTGAAAGTTGGGTGACCGGCGTAGCCGCCCTGCTTCCGCAGCGGCGCCACGTGATGAGCAGCAACCAACTTCTCGAAACGCCACGGAATCGCGGGAATTTGCCGCAAAAAAGTAGTGTTTTTGTTGAGGGCCAAAAAGAGGCGATTTAGGGGCGATTAGAAAATCGTATCTTGTTGATTCTTTAGGACTTGGCGCGCCGCGACTTCGTTTCGCATTGGCGATTAGCCAGGCGATTAGAAGGGGCGGTTTTGGGGCCCAAAAAGCCGTCTTCTGACCTGTTTGGGGCGCCCAATTCCATCCTTGTCCCTCCTCTCGCGGCATCGATTACTCCTGTGCCACAAACCCTTTGCTACATAACGCTTATAGCATATTTTGACCAGATTTTCCAGGCTTTGTTCGCGTAGACAGTTTGGCTAGCTCCGCAATCCGCGCCCCGCGAGGGGCTGCAAGTGAATTTGATCCCACTGCGCAGGAAGGTATAAATCTTGTCTGAAGTTTCGGCTCCGTTTGCGGCTGCGCCAACCGGGAATAGTTTGCCCTCGGCCTTTGGGCATATCCTCTCGAACTGGGCAGGATTCGCTTGCTCGAGCATCATCGCGTTATTCCTATCGCCTTTTGTGGTTCATCACCTGGGGAACTCCGCTTACGGTCTGTGGATCCTTTGCGGGTCGCTGACGTGGTACCTCGGTCTATTCAACCTTGGCGTGGGGAACGCAGTGACGCGCTACGTGGCCAAGTTCCACGCCGCGGCGAACGATCGAGAGGTAAGTTCAGTTGTTTCGTCCGCGCTGGCAATCTTTCTGGTCTCCGGGGCGGCGGCCATTCTCGTTTCCGTGATGCTCGCGGCGCTGGTGGTGCCGCTATTTCATGTACCGGAAGGCTATCAATTTGCGGCGCGGGTGATCGTCATCCTGGCGGGTTTCAATGTTGCTGTCTCTCTCGTCTGTGGAGTGTTCAGCGGGGCGGTGACGGCTCTGCACCGATTCGACCTCTACAACCTTATCGGCATTGCGAACAGCTTGGTTTCCGCAGTCGCTATCGTGCTGGTGCTGGCACACGGCAAAGGGCTGATTGCACTCGCTCTGGTCAATCTCGCGTTTGTGGCGGCCGCGGGGTTCGCATATACCGGGGTTGCTTTCCGGCTCTTTCCCGCATTGAAGATTGGCCTGGCCCGATGCGATCGGGAACATTTGAAAATGATCTTTTCGTTCAGCGTTTATGCGTTTCTGCTGCAGGCCTCCTTTAACATGATTTTCTACACGGATTCGATGATTGTTGGCGCCTTTCTATCGGTCAGCATGGTGACTTTCTTTGCGATCGCCGGGAACCTGATGTTTTACTCGCGGGCGCTGATCGGAGGGATTTCCGCGCTGATGATTCCACGAACGAGCGCCTTGGAAGCCAGAGGAAGCCGAGAAGAAGTGCAAATGCTGACGCTAAAGGCGACTCGATTTGCCAGCGTGGTAATTCTGCCCATCGCCCTGACGTTTCTGATCCGGGGAAGCTCGTTCATCCGGCTGTGGATGGGATCGGAGTACGCAGGGCCTTCTGGCCGAGTACTCTGGATTCTGTCATTGGGCTTGGTTTTTTTCGCTGCGGATCAGGTGGCGACCTACGCGATGATGGGACTGAACAAGCACAAGCTGGTGGTGCAGGTGGTGAGCGCCGAAGCGCTTTGCAATGTTGCGTTGAGCATAGCGCTGGTCCGTTCGATGGGAATTTTCGGGGTGGCCTGGGGAACCACGTTGCCTAGCTTGGCCGTGAGCTTGCTGTTCTGGCCCTGGTATATGAATCGCGCCCTGGGCATTTCCATCCGCGACTACGTCGTTTCGACCTGGCTGCGCCCCGCTACGGCGGCGATTCCGTTCGGTTTGCTCACATACGGAATTGAAAGGTGGCAGCCAGCGCCCAACTTGGCCGTATTTTTCCTGCAAGTGGGCGCAGTTCTGCCAACTGCGGCTCTGGGCTTCTGGTATTTCTGCTTAGACTATTCGGACCGGGATAACTATTTGCAGAGGTTTGTGCAGCCATTCTTGAAGAACCTCGGGTGGAGCTGAAATTCTTTCGGTCTCGTGAGACTAAAAGGCCGACTAGCCTGAACTGCGACTGCGAATTACTAAATTGACCGGATCAGCTGATCGGCTGATTTCAATCGTACGAGAGTTAATTATGGGGTGCACGGTGGACAGCCTTGAATTTCAGAGTGCAGATTCCCAGCAAAAGAGGTGGAAATCCGAAGCGGAGTTCTTCGATGAATGGGCGGCCGGAGCAGCGCGACACCTCTCTGCGACCGACCCCTTGGCCATCCGGCGATACTCACACCAGCTTCGGGGGAAGTTTAATAAGGAATTCCGCTTTCATTTGATGGGGAGTCTCCGGGGAAAGTCTTTGCTCGACGTAGGCTGCGGGGACGGGTCGAACGGTGTGATGCTGGCGAAGATGGGTGCAGTTGTAACCGGGGTCGATATCTCTCCAAAAGCAATTGACCTGGCGTGGAAACGAGCCGATCTGGATGGCGTGAAAGATAGAGTACAGTTTTGTTGCGCCCCACTGGAGACTGTGGAGTTCCCCCCCAATTCCTTCGATATCATTTGGGGTGATGCGATCCTTCATCACCTTATAGAAGATCTCGATAACCTGGTTCGGAGAATGACGGAATGGGCGAGGCCTGGAGCCCTGCTGCTGTTTGCAGAACCTGTCAACTTCAATGATGCATTACGAATGATTCGGTTCTTGCTTCCAGTGAGAAGCGATGCCACTCCGGGTGAAAGGCCACTCGAACCCGCTGAGATCGAAATCGTACGCAGGCATATACCCGACCTGCAGGTGAAGCCTTTCACCCTCCTGGGAAGGCTAAATCGTTTTATCTTGCCAACCGGCAATTACGAGCGCTCGTCATGGCCCAGGCGGGCGGCCTCGAATTCTCTTGCATCGTTGGACTACTTGCTCTTGTCGCTTCCTGGGATTGATCGCCTAGGGGGAACTGCAGTGATGCATGGGCACCCAAGAAAGCAATAGGCCGAGGGGTGTTCTGACCGAACAGCAAAATTTCGCGTAATCTATAGCCGCACAATTGAGGCTTGGAACCACTTCACGGCGGGACGCTGGCAATGGCGGCGTTTAGTGCGTCAATGTCCGCACCTTCATCCTTGCCGTATGGGCCGGTTTTTTGGCGATGCTATTCGAGGCCAGGTGGTAGTCGCGCGAGAAATCGCCGGTGGGATTCACAAGACCTACGGCGCCAATATTCAGCACTGGCAAGGGTCGAGTTATGATCTTGCGATTTTCGCAAAGGGCAATTGCTGACCCCGCTGGAGCTGGAAGAACAAGTCATGAGCCAGTTCGAGGCCGAAGTTCTGGCGGGAAGGGGAGCTAAGAAGCCATGATGAGCCTTGGCATTTGCAGACCTGAGCAGTATCCCAAGTTTGAGCGATTCGGAATCCTGTCATTGCGGCGGAATCATTTCTCGTATGGGCTCCTGAGAACATCGATCCCAGCATCTCCTCGCGAAGTCAAAATATTTGAGAACGTGATGCGAGAGGTTCGGCATTCCGACGGGGTGAACCGCACGACCTCTCCAGACCGGTTTCGCGACCTGGATCGCTTTCTGAACGGGATTCTCCATGACCGCTTCGACACATCGGCAGCGCTAGAGATTCAGGATTGGGCTGCTTCCGACGCCAGCACTTCCATGCAGTGGTTTCATTTGCTTACCGGGCCATTTCCCCAGGCACGGTTAACAGCCTCCGATTTGAATCTTTTCCTGATCGAGGCACGGTCTCCGGAAGGAGAGGTCTTCATCTTCGAGGCAGACGGCAAGCCGCTGCAGTGCATTCGTCCACCATTTGTGATCGATCTGAACTATCCGCCACAGCCGGGAAAACCCGTAATCCGGTTTCTTCGTGCGCGGGCCGAAGCAGCGCTGGCGCGATTCAGGCAACAAGGCAAACTCAATTTCTTTTCCGCAAGTACCGAAGCGGGACAAAACAGCGCACATCGGGCACCTTTTGTTATTCGAGAGATTTCTCTCATCCATCCAAACGCTGCAGCACTTAGCAGGGCGACCGATTCTTTCCGGATCGAACATCATTCCATTTTCGAACCACTGGCCCGGCGATGCCAGGTAATCCGGACTATGAACATCCTGAATCGGAAATATTTCCCGCCCAGCCGGCTCACCGAAGGCGCTCGGAGCGTTTGGAAAAGTCTGTTACCGGACGGGATTTGGGTTGTGGGCAGGACGATTCACGAGCCACCCCCTGTAAGTCACGCTTCTATCCTGAAAAAGACTGCTGGAGGTTTCGAAGTTCTATCGCGCCACGTTGAGAAATCAGAAATCGAAGACTTGGTCTTAGAAATGAGGGTCTGAGTTATGGGCACTAACTTCAGCTAGCCGCTGGGAGATTCTTTATGGCATGACTCCAGCGATGGCGGCGTTGAATGCGTCAGTGTGCGCACCAACGTCCTTACTATCGGTGCCAGCTTGCTTGCCGATGCTATTCGAGACCGAGTAGTAGATGCACGAGGAATCGGCGAGGGATAGCGGCCGCAACCAGGTCACCCGAAAATCCCAGCTGTTGAATTAGAACACGACCGCTTTCAAGCCCCCAGGCGGCGCCGGCTTTGTGACAACAAGACCGATGCCCGTCGCAACGAGAAATACATCGGTATAATCCGTCACCGGCGTATCCTGGCCTAAACCGAAGTCGGAATCAAAGACGACATACTTCCCGTCCCTGCTCAGGCAAGCCCGAGTAGTCTTCCAGTAATCGGAAGCGCCGGGCCTCGAGCGGGGATGCAGGAGGCGATACACTTTTGACCCGTCCAGATTGATCAGGAAAATCTCATTGTCGAGATATCCCCAATAGCCCGCGGCGCTCGGATTATTATTTGCCGATGGAGGCAGATTCCAATTGGCAGCGAGCGGATAGGAAGCCGACCCAGGTCCCGAATTATCTTCCCCACTGACGACGATCCAATTCACTCCGGACGTGAATCGAGTAGTCCCCAGGTGTAAGTCCTGTCCCCACGGAAGCAAGTTCAGAATGCAGGTTGCGGAACCATCCGAGAGCTTGACGGTCATGATGCCACTGTCGGTGCAAACGCGGGGGTAAACATCAAGCATGACCAACACATCGTTTCCGTTGGCATCACGGCTCTCTACCGAGTGAGAATTGATGTCATACAGGTGGCGAACATAATTGGAGTTGGATGGCGAGCATCCAGCGCCAGTGCACGCGGCGCCGAAAAGTTCGAACCCCAGAAAGCATGATCCGGCCGTGCAGGAGCCCAGCGGATTAACGGCATTACCCCAGTTCACAACGATCTGATTGTTTTGCGAGAGTTGCGCGTTATCGAAGCCGTGAGAGCCGAAGTTGAAAACCGGGCCTTTCGTGTCAGTTGAAATCGTGTAAACGAAAAACTCTCCGCTCCGTCGGAAACTTTCACACCCGAAATGACCATGTGGTCGGCATCCCGCATATCCCCTTCACCGCCACCAAAGAGAATCGAGCTGTACTCCGGGAAGGAATGGAGGATCGTGGAATTGATGGTACAGGCGGGGGCACAGTTTGTAGTGTTGATGGCCGCCTTGGCGAGAACCGGGCTGGCGTGGACGACGTAATAGGCGACGTTGGGTTGATCCGGCGCCCAGCGAGCGCCCATCCCGCCGCCCCAGGGCACGCCTCCCTGGGGGACGATAATGTTGCCGGAGAGGTCGAGGATTTCCCAGATGGTACCGCCGACTTCAACCAAAGTATCGTCACTGTTGATCGCTGTCATGCTGGAATACTCGTGCCGCACCGCCGTACCGAATTGGGCGGGGCCATTCGTCAGACGCTTGACGGTGCAGCCGAAGACGGGATCAATGTAGGCGCCACCGACGCTGGAGGGCATGGAAAGCTGGGAACCGTCGAAGTGGGCTTCACTGGCCTGGGCGTAGTGAGGCGCGACGTGGATGCCGCGATCGTTCAGCAGGCCGCAGGTTGGGTCCTGTGCCCAGGCCGCCGACGCGCAGAAGAGCAATATAGCTGGGACTATAAGCCTTTGCGTCATCATTAATCATGTCACCATAGACAGAGTCTCACATGACCCAAGGCTGAGTATACTGTCCGAAAGAGCAACACAAGGGACAGGTTTGATGCCCTGTCCACCCTCATGCTTGCTTTCTAGTACCGGTGTTTCGAGGGTTCGGGACGGATGCCATTTGTTATCTCCATGTCCTTTTCAGGCTGGACCCTCTTTTATCTGAAGTTTCAAATTTCTGACAACTGAAGGTTGGCGGTGGCGAAGGAAGAGCAGGATTTGCCGCTTCCTGTGACTGCCAAAGGCAATCCACGCGGGGCGCTGTGCGATGACGTGAAGCGCCTGGAACTGAATGTGCGCCGAAGTGCGGAACCATCCTGCCTGTTACGCAAACAATTCCACCGATGAAGGCGTTGATTTTTGATTCGAGCCTTAATTTGCTCCACTGCGAGGATAGAAATGAGAGAAATGGCCGATTCCACTAGTCGAACCGAGATTGGTTCGGAGCGTTCTGCCTGGGCGGGCGCAGAGCGATGGCTAGCCTGCTGGAGATTCGCCGCTTCGGTTTTTGCCGGAGTGTGGCTGCTGTTTTCGGTTGTTTGGGCGGGGTTGCGACGCGTTCCGCCGCCGAACTGAGGATGGCCCGTGCCGGGAAAAAACGGCGCGAGGAAGTGGTTTACGGGTCGAGCCGGATGGCGCGAGGCAGTTTGCCGCTCCTAAGGTTGGTGAATCGGAGTGATGCGCGCTTGCAACTTCACGTCGTGGGCAAGCTTTGCGGCCAGCGCATTGGCGTCTGATTCAGAAAGAACTATGGTGCGGACACGATAGAGCGTTCGGCCGTGGACATTTACCGGCGTGATTGTAGTACGGTACTGTTCAGGCATGCGAGCTGTTAGCGCCTCGGCATTGTTGCGGTCCTGGAAGAGGCCTGAATCGACTGCGTAGTGAGTGCCGGCTGGAACGGACACCGCGGCTTCGGAGACCGCGCTCGTTTTCGCGGGCGGTGCAGTTGCGGGCGCCGCTGCTTCCGGCTCCGGCGCAGGCACAAGAGCTGGAGCAGGTGTTGGCGCGGGCGCGGAAAGCTTTGCCTGGGGGACCTGCTGAACCGTGGAATTGGATGACGGGATCGCAGGTCTATTGGCTATGAAAAACCCGACGATCACCAGGAAGAGCGCAGCGGCAAAGATACATCCCACCAAAGTAACCCGCGACATTGGGTTCCCTTCCCCCTGTTTGTCTAACACTCCCCTGCGATTCCCTGCCCGGCTATTTCCCGCGATCATACCACGCAAGTCCTCTCCAGATTCGCCACCACAGTTGCTGACTGCTGCGCGGCGGGGCGAAAAGGAAATCGAGGTGGAAATTCTGCCAAAGATCAGCCGGGAGTTTGGTGAGTCGCTCGAGTGGATGCTCACCGGAGAAGACGCGTTCTTGAGTAAATACGTGCGAGTGCCAGAGATGCGGCTCTGGCGAAATTGGCGCGAAAGACAATCCGAGAGCGCGGCCGACTGCCCCCTTCGTAGCTAGGGGCCACGTCACAATCCGATTGTCAACGGCGTAGTTTACGGCGCGTAAACCAGCACGCGAAACGACCCGGAGATTGGAGCGCGCCGCGGATTGGGGTGCTCTGTGGTCGGCGCGGGAGCCGGTGCAAAATCTGCCGTGTCCAGGAAGAGATTGTGGGTGTTTGTGTCGAGGCCCATTGTTTTCGCACCGAAGTCGGTCTTGATGGGATCGACGACGCTAAATTTATCCGGTGAGTCTTCGTGGAATATGTGGATCATGCCGTCGCGAGTCGAAACAAAGATCAGGCCAGTCTCAGGCTCATAAACGCCGGCATCCGCACCTGCGCTGATCGGGAATGACTGGATCACTTTTCCGTTGTCGGCATCCATTACTACGAGCATCTGGGGATTGCGCGCGGCGATGAACAAGCGCCGGTGCTGACGGTCCATCGCGATCGCGGTGGGTCCTCCGGCCGGAGCGACCGGCCAGCGTGATTTGATCGCGAGCGATTGGGAATCGATTGCCACCACTTCGTTTTTGTCTTCGAGATTCACGAAAACGGTTCCTTTGCCGTCGGCCACCGCGAATTCGGGAGCGCCGGCCAGGTCGATGCTCTTCAGCACGGATCCACTTTTGGCATCGATCACCGTGGAGGTGTGGCTATCACCATTCATGGCGAAGATGCGCTTGCATGCCGGATCGTAAATTACGGCGTCCGAATCGTTATCGGCTTTCGCTTCGCCGGTTACCTTCAAAGTTTTCAGATCGAAAATAATCACCTTGCCCTGCGCGCCGTCGGTAATGAATCCGCGGCCGAATTCGCCGGCGAGGGCGATTCCATGAACTTGCTTCAGGCCGCCAATGTTGGCGATGAGACTGCCGTTATCGGCGTCAATTACTTTCACCTCCGTGCCGTGCGACAAGTAGACGCGCCGCGCCGAAGAATCGACGGTAATGTAATCGAAATATTCCCGGTTACCGCCCTCGGCCGCAGCGAAAGGATATTTCTTTTGGAGATGATAGGTACTTTGGGGTGGATGTGCGATTGCCAGAGTGCCGAACAAAAGAAAAGCCAAGCTCAGGGTGAAGCGCCATCGGCCAGAAAATTCCATGGAAAATCCTCCGTTGGAATAATTGCCCGCGAAAATCGGCGACGCAAAGACAAATCGCGCGGCGATCCTCTCCGGAATTAACTTCCCGCCATGACAGGATTGTACCCGAATCTCGAAAGCAAGTAACGGGCAGGACCGTCAGTCTACTCAACCGTCGCGCTACGCTATTGATTCGAGGTGCTCCCACTTCGACGCGATGATCACGTTTTCAGCGGCGCCACAAGGCGAGTTTCCACCATGGCATTCTGGGGCCTGACCAGGAGCGTTGCCAGGAGGCCGCAGGCGGCCGCAAAGGACAACCACAACCCCGGGAAGGCGCGATTCCCGGTGAGGTGAATCAAGTAGGTGCTGAGCGCCGGCGTAAAGCCGCCGAAGACAGCGGTGGCCAGGCTATAGGCAAGTGAGAACCCCGAGGTGCGTACGTCAATCGGCATGATCTCCGTCAAGTACACGACCATCGCGCCGTTATAGCTGCCATAGATGAAGGACAGCCAGAGTTCGACCGACAGCAGGCGCGTGAATGAAGGCTCGCGCACAAGCCACAGCATGGCCGGATAGGCCGTAACCAGCATCAACATGGTGAACGTGAGAAGTAGTGGCCGCCGCCCGATCCGATCGGATAGCGCTCCCATGACGGGGAGCCAGAAGAGATTCGATGCTCCCACACAGAGGGTGACGATCAGAGTGTCCATGTCCGCCAGATGCAGCACGGAGTTGCCGAAGGTGGGCGTATAGGCCGTGATCATATAGAAAGAAACCGTGGTCATCGTCACCATCAACATTCCGATGATGACGATCCCCCAGTTGGCAATGAGCGAGCGGAGAATTTCCGGCGTGCTCGGCCTGTGCTTGCGGGCTACAAATTCATCAGTTTCCTGGAGGGAACGGCGAAGCCGGAAGAGGAACGGAACAATCGCGCAGCCAAGGAACAGAGGTACACGCCATCCCCACGCCGTCATTTGCTCCAGCGGGAGTTTGGCGTTCAGGACGACTCCTACCAGGGCGGCAAACATGACGGCCACCTGCTGGCTGCCCGATTGCCAACTCACATAGAAACCCTTGTGGCCTGGCGTAGCGATCTCCGATAAGTAGACGGAGACACCACCCAATTCCATGCCTGCCGAAAAACCCTGAAGCAGACGGCCGAACAGGACAAACAGCGGAGCCAAGAAGCCGATCGTGGCATAGCCGGGCATGAAGGCGATGGAGAAGATGCCGACGGACATCAGGCCCAGCGTCAGAATCAGGCCGGCGCGGCGCCCGTGGCGATCCGTGTACGCGCCCAGCACAATGGCTCCCAGGGGCCGCATCAGAAAGCCCGCGCCAAAAGTCATCAGCGACAACATCAGCGAAACGAATGGATTGCCGCTGGGAAAGAAGGCTTTGCCGATGGCCGCGGCGTAATAGCCAAAGACCATGAAGTCGTACATCTCCAGAAAATTTCCGCTGGAGACGCGAATCACGGACCAAATTTTTGATTTCCGATCAGAAGGCGTAAGCATAGGGTCTCAATATTTTCAAGAATCGCCTTCTTCCCCACAATCTCCCAAATCCGCGTTGCTGCGGCCGGCCAAGATTCCCCTTGGTCCTGGTGAGCTGTCCCGTAAATACCTCGCAATGTTTCTAGGACTTGGGGCGCGGCCTCGATCAAGAACATCGGGTGCAAGAATCGCACAAGCGAAGCCCCTACAAAAACTTGCGACTGCCAGATTAATCACAGTTATTTCCGGGACGCAATACTAGCCGGCTGGTTCGAAGAGTTTCGCGATGGTTGGTGTTTTCTGTTTCATCTCATCGCGAATCTGCTCCGCATTTTTCTGGAACTCGGCTTCTTTGCCTTTCTGGTAGTTGAACACGATGCCGACGGCCCCGATGGTTTTGCCGGCACGGTCTTGCATCACCAGCTCCACCTCGAAATGGTCGCCTTTCTTGTTCACTTCCAGATTCGGTTTGCCCGTCTCGATTACCCTCAAATCGTCCTCGTCCGCCTTCTTGCCGATGCGCCCGATATTCGATGCGATGATCACATTGTCCGTCTGGCCCGGCGGAGTGACGTGCATGGCCATGATCACAACGTCTTTGTGCTTGGCGAGCGTTTCATCCAGAAGCTTCTGCGCAAAAATCTTCTTCCCATCCTGCCCGGAAGCCATGAGCGCGCCTCCGAAAGCCAGAAGCAGCATCACCAGGTAGGTCATTTTTCCCGAGCGTGGCATTTCATTCTCCTTTGGTTGAATTCGAACATTAATAGGGAATCGACGTCTCGTATACAGCCTCGTCGCGGCCGCTCGGTGCTTACCTTCCGGGAGAGGATCACGCCGTCACGGAGCCGGCCTGAACAAGGCGTCCAAGCTGGGAATCCGCCGGGCCACCCCGTCCTGAATCTTAAGCGCTCTCGCGCAATAGTATGCTTGGTCCTTATCCGCCTGATTCTTGAAAATGAGGACCAGCAGCCCGATGACCTTGCCCGTTGCGTCCCTCAGTGGCATATGTACTTTAAACTTGGCCGGATCTTTGAGGTTGACCGCCAGGATAGTTTCCTGTTGAGCGACCACGGTGAGGTCTTCTTCGTCGTCCCTCTCTCCGATCCGATCGAGCGTGCTGGCGATCATGGTTTGGTTCTGTGCACCGGGCGCGACAGCATGAAAGCCGACGATGGTCAAATCGGGGTTCGAACTCACCACATCGTTGAGGAGCGCCTGAGCATAGGTCTTGTTATCCACTGCCTTGGTCAATCGATCCTGGGCCCGCAGCTGTGTAGCGCAGATGAGAAGCGCAGCCGCGGCGAATGTGGCAAGGGAGCGGCAGTGCTTCAGGCTGTTATCCCTTCTTTGCGGTTCGCCGGCCATTTTCCCCGAGCGTGGCATTTCATTCTCCTTTTTCCAAGTGCAAGCGGCAATGCCCGCGCCATTCGCGCCTACCAGATAAGCTTCAGCGCGAATTGCATTTGCCGTGAAAACGTTGCCGTGGGGCTGGCCAGAACTCCCGCGGTACTCGAGTTCAGCGCGCCTGCGGCAGTGAAGATTTGGCGCGCCGCGGGCGGCGGCGGATTGAAGTTCGCATGATTGAAGAGGTTAAAAACCTCCCAACGAAATTGCACGTTAAATGTCTCCGAGATGCGTTGAATGGAGTTGTTCTTATACAAGGAGAAGTCGAAATTCCTGAGCCCCGGCCCGATCACCGAATTGCGGCCGGAATCCCCAAGAAGATTGGCGCAGGAGCCCGCGATTGCGCCGAAAGTCCGGCACTGCGCGGCGATTGCGGGGGTTTGTGCCGGGAGGGAGTAGCAACCCAGATTGAGATAGTGGAGGTTGCCACTCTTGAAATTGGAGTTCACGGGATTGCAGCCGGCCACGCCGTTGGGGAATGCATAATTGTCCGCGCTCGCGAGACCGAGCGGGTCGCCGGCGATGATGGGGGTGAACGGCAGACCGCTGGTGATGGTGAATATTTCGCCTAATTGCCAGCCGGATGTAGTCCATTTTGCGAAACTGTTCCACGAGGCGGGGCTGGGAACATTCCAGATCGCGTTGACCACGGCAACATTTCGAACGTCGAAATCGGAAAGTCCGCGGCGCAGTTTGGGATCAAACAAGGGCAAGCTGGAGACGGAATTGCCAAACGTGTCACCGGCGATTCCCGAAGAGCTGGTATCGATGCTCTTCGAAAACGTGTAAGCGCCTTGGAATTGGAAGCCGTGGCTGAGGCGCTTGATGGCTTGAAGTTGCAGGCCGTGATAGACGGAACTGCCCGACCAAGTGTTGGCGCTGACCTGCCCGCCAAGATTGGGAAAGAGCCGGGCTCCGGAGCCGGCCACGGCGGGCCAAAGATAGCCTTGGGCAGTGTGCGAGGACGGCTGAAAGTCGTTGATGTCGTCGGTGTGGTCTGGGAGATGGACGCCGTGCGAGCCCACATACGCGGCGGTCACCGTAAAGTTGCGAAAAGCCTCATGTTGGATGTTCAAAGTCCATTGCTCGACGTAACTGCGGCGGGGATCCTGCTCGACATACCCATTGCGCAGCGTTTTCACAGTCAGATTGGGAAAGCCGCCCGTGGGAAAGCAATGAACACCGGGAGCATTGCAGGCCAGTGACCCGGCGGCCGGAAAGGTATAGCTCCCGCCCAAGGTAAATGGAGCGGAGAGCAGCGTCAAAAGCTCAAATTGATAGGGCAGAGGCAGGACGTCGTAAATCCCGAAAGCTCCATGAACGGAAGTCTTCCCCTTTCCCCACGGGTCCCACGCAAAGCCGAGACGCGGAGAGAAGTTCCGGAGAGTTGGATTGGCAAAGTAGGGAGAACCCAGCTTTGGACCCGTATCCGAAAGGTTTACCAGGGTGGACAGTTGATTGGCCGTCTCCGTGGGCACGGTGGCCATTTCGTAGCGAAGGCCAAGGTTTAAGGTGAGGTTCGGACGCAATCTATAGTCATCTTGAAAATATCCCCCGAAGAGCGACTGGCGGAGGTCCCGGGGACTGATGGAGGAGCTGAGCAAGGAAACATAGCTGGTCGGCTGGTTGGTCAGAAAAGTTTGCAGGCTGCCAAACGTGTAGAAGCCGTTGGGACTGGAGCCCCGGGTGAACTGGTTCGATTGAATGCGTTCCGCCGAGAAACCGAATTTTAGAGAATGCTTGTTTCTGGTCCAATAGAGATCGTCGTAAAACTGAAACGAATTGTAGTGAAAGTGATATTCCCCGATGGCGCCGAGACCGCCCGAAAATTGAGTAACTCCGGAGCCAACCGTGATGATCCCCGCGTTTGCGCCGGGATTGAAGCCAAAAGCCGTGTTGGCGGCGGCTGGATTGATGGCGCTGAGCGTGGTGAAGGCGATCACCACGTCGCGGTTGAAACCGAAGCGCGCGCTGTTCAGCATGGCCGGCGAGAAGATATGAGATTCCTCCAGGGCCAGGGTCTGCCGGCGCGATTGGTTTCCGACGTTTTTGATATTGTAGGCGTCCGGATTGGCCACCTGGCCCCGGTCGAACAGGTAGGTCCCGTACAGACTGTCTGAGGCCGAGATTCTATGGTCGATTCGCGTCGTGAAAAAATCCTCGCTGGTCACCTGATTTGCAACGAAGCTGTAAATGCCGGTGTCGCCGTTCACGGCGCCATTGGGGAGAGGGAACAGGCAATTGGATGACGTGCAGGCAAGGAAGGGCGCAACCAATGGGTCCACCGTGACGTTGCCGCCGGCCAGTTGGCCGGTTCGCGCGTTTACCGATGGCACGGTAATCGTATTGGTTGAGCTCAGGGACTGGCGCAAGCCTTCGTAATCCGCGAAGAAGAACGTATGGTTTTTGATGATTGGCCCGCCCGCCGAGCCGCCGAATTGGTTTCGCTTGAAGGGAGGAACGATGGCCTTGTCGAAGAAATTGCGCGTGTCAAGCGCGCTGTTGCGCAGAAACTCGTACGCCGATCCATGGAAGGAATTCGTGCCGGAGCGGGTAGCGGCGTTCACGGCGCCCCCGGAGGTCCGTCCGTAATCCGCCGGCGCATTGCTGGTGACCACGGAGAATTCCTGAACGGCGTCCACGCCCAGCACGGCGCCCGTAATGCTTCCGGGCGCGCCAGAACTGTAGTCGTTAATATTCACGCCATCGAGGCGATAGTCATTCCCCTGCGGACGATTGCCACCGATGGTTACGTCCACGCCCAGCCCGCGATTGGGCCGATCGTTACCGACGCCGAGCGCTTTTTGGGTGCGCACCTGAGCGACACCGGGCTGGAGCAAGGTCATCGAAGTCCAGTCGCGGCCGTTCAAGGGCAATTCGACGACAGTGTGCGAATCCACGACATTTCCGACCGAGGAGGTCGTCAACTGAAGATCGGAAATCCCCGAGCCCAGGACGGTGACCTTTTCACTGGTCTGCCCGATCTTCAAAGCCACGTTAACCTCGCGGCGTTCCCCAACCGTCAGCACGATGCCGCTCAAGACTGTCGAGGAGAATCCCGGAGCATCCACGGATACCTCGTAACTTCCCGGGACGAGGTTTGGCGCAGTGTATAATCCATCGCCATTCGTTGGCATGCGGCGCTCCGCCCCCGTGGCGATATTCCTGATGGTCACGTTGGCGCCTACGACTGCCGCGCCGCTCGGGTCCGTCACCGAACCCGCGATGGTTCCCCCAGCCTGCTGGGCATAAGCGGCAGGAAGCGAGAAAATCACCAGAACAAAAATCAGGACAAACGCTTGCATCCCCATCCGCTTTTTCTGTTGCGTCAGTGAATTCACCATTTCATCCTCCTTCACAGCCCACTCGATGTCGCGATCTTGGTGTTTGTTCCCGTATCGCTTCCCAATGATGTTCTGTAAAACCTGTAATTTCCGCAAAGTAGAGATCACCTGCGCTCCAGGGTCACGGCAACACTTGAAACGTCAGAACCTTTGCGGTGGCCTTCGTATCGCCGGGAGATACCGCAACGAAATACCGAGCAAGTCCCGGCACGAGCAAGCATGTCTTTGCGCCCGGTTCGGAAGTGACTTTGGCGGCCAACTCGTACTGGTCCGCGGACCGCTGCTGGAAAACCGAAATGTAGCCCTCGCCACCAGGAACGTAAATGCGCCCCGTTTTGGCATCAAATGCGATGTCATCGGAACGCCCCGCGGCGGGCAGGTTTGCCACGATTTTGCCGGTGTCCGAATCCATCACCACCAGCATCCCCGGCTTGCGGCAGACGATGAGCAACCGGCGATGGGTTTCGTCGTAAGCCAGGGGAGAATTTTCAGCGGCCACTTCGATCGGCCAGCGCGTAATAACCTTCATGGCCTTGCGGTCCACCACTGCTACTTCGTGTTTGCTGGTTATATTGATAAAGAGCCGCGAGCTGGAAGACTCGAGCGCAAGCGCTTCCACGTGGTTGCTTTCGAATCGCAGCTCGCCCATCTTCTTATTTGTCCGCAGGTCTATGGCCACCAGGAAGGAGTAGTCGAGAGGAACGTCTTTCCCGCCCGTAACCACATACAAGATCTGCGCGGCAGCGTCGAGCCTCGCTGAGTCCGCGCCCGCCAATCCATCGATGTGCTGTACAACTGCGTAATCCGATCCCCGCAGAATCTGGAGCGTGCCCTTTTCACCGTCAGTCACAAGGATTCGGTCAGTTGCCGGCAAATAAAAAATAGTGTGCGGCGCGCCGAACCCGGCGATGCTTTTCAACCGGCGGCCCGTTTTCAGGTCAAACACTTCCACGGTTTTGTGATCTTCCCCGGCAAGAAATAAACGGCCGCCCTTTTCGTCCACGGCAAAGTGATCAAAATCGCCGCTAAATCCCGGCAGCGGCACTGCACGAAGAAGCTGCAGCGGCGCAACTTCGCTCGCTGGCGCGGAGGAAGCAAGGGCCGTCACCGCGATGAGCACAATGGTGGCGAGGGTAACCCAGAGGACGTTCTTGGCCTCTCCGATCCTAGCCGCTGCAGTTTCGAGCCGGGTGGCTATCTCGCCGCTGCTCATCTTTGAAAAAAACATTTTCCTCCGTATCGTTCCTCTTGCCTTGAGGGATGCATTCGCCTTGGAGGTCTCAATAACTCTAACTCTGCAAACTATTTCGCGTGTCCCATGACGGCAACCCAGGCGGAGACAACCCCAACCCCATTCCCACAAAAGCTCCGTGGATCGTACTGATCGAGCTTCTGGGTGGGCTTCTCTCTTCCGGGCGCCTTCAGCGTGGACAACTTCCCCCGTGTCGCGGACTCTGCTTCAGGCCGCCGAAGCATTACAATGCTTTATGCGTCGCATCGAAAACAATTGTCGATAACGCGCATACTTATTCATGAGAAAGGAGTTAGAGCGCTGGGTAACATGGGATCTGCTTTGACCGTGGAGTGACCGGGCGTATACTTTCCAACTACCGTTCCTGGGAGCCATGAAACAACCCGCGAGTTCGTCAAAGCTCGTCCAGTTTGGATTATATGAGGTTGATCTGCGGACCAGTGAACTCCGGAAGCAGGGCCGGAAAATCAAGCTGCAGGAACAGCCCTGTCGAATTCTCGGTATCTTGTTAGAGCAACGGGGCGAAGTCGTCACGCGCGATGATCTTCGCAAGCGGCTCTGGTCCGAGGATACCTTTGTCGATTTTGATCACAGTCTGAATACGGCGATCATGAGGCTCCGCGAAGCCCTCAGCGATTCGTCCGATAACCCTGTCTTCATCGAGACCTTGCCTCGCCACGGATACCGGTTTATTGCGCCGGTGGAGGAAATCAGCGTTTCCGAGGACGATAAGCATGAAGACGCCGCGCCTGCCGCTGTGCCGGAATTGCACCTTTCCGCCACAAAGCGCGCGGCGGCAGCTCCCGCAATCACAGATCGCGTCAT
This sequence comes from Terriglobia bacterium, assembly GCA_041490605.1. Taxonomy (GTDB): domain Bacteria; phylum Acidobacteriota; class Terriglobia; order Acidiferrales; family UBA7541; genus JBGPTK01. The sequence goes on from JBGPTK010000038.1 coordinate 17,118, forward strand.
ACACCCGCCGAAAAACAAACAGATTGAGCTGCGTCGAGCGCTTCTCCTTGGCGGTCTTCTGGGGCTGGCTCTCATTACCGCCTTTGTGCTGATCCAACGCTATTCACGAAATGACGTAGCGGCCAAGGTCCTCTCGAACCAGATTAAGTCTGTGGTCGTGCTTCCGTTCGAAAACCTTTCGGAGGACGCGAACCAGCAATATTTCACGGACGGTATGACCGACGAACTGATCGCGCATCTCGCTAAGATCCGTTCACTCCGCGTGATTTCGCGCACCTCCTCCATGGAATATAAGGGCACGCACAAGTCTCTTTCCCAGATCGCTCGAGATCTGAACGTGGATGCCGTTGTCGAAGGCACTGTGTTGCGTTCCGGAAATCGCGTGCGGATCACCGCTGAATTGGTTCAAGTAGCGACGGATCGCCATCTATGGGCGGAAACCTATGAAAGTCCACTGGGAGACATCCTGACCTTGCAGAGCCAGGTGGCCAGCGCGATCGTCAACGAAATCAGGATTAATTTGACGCCCGAGGAGCAACAACGTTTGGCGAGTACGCGCCCGGTCAGCGCGGAAAGCTACGAAGATTACCTCAAGGGCCGCTATTACTGGAACAAGCGATCGGAGGAAGGACTCAATAAAGCCATTGAATACTTTCAACTCGCGACGGCAAAGGATCCCCGATATGCTCTCGCGTACGCTGGATTGGCCGATTGCTACAGCATCATCGGATCGGCAATCGTCGGAACCGTTCCTTCCTACGAAGTGGCTCCCAAGGCCAAGGCAGCGGCGCTGAAGGCGCTTGAATTGGACAGCACTCTTGCCGAAGCTGAGACATCCCTGGCCACCGTGCGGTTTAATTACGACTGGGACTGGGCCGCTGCCGCAGCCGGATTCCGGCGCTCCATCGAACTTAATCCGAGCTACGCAACCGCCTACCAACGTTATTCTCTGTATCTTATGGCCATGGGCCGCACGCAGGAAAGCCTCATCCAAATGAATCGCGCGCGCGACCTCGATCCTCTGTCAATCAGCATGAATTTCAGTTTGGGCTGGCGCCTCTATATGGCTCGCCAGTACGACCAGGCCATCGAACAACTGCGGAATACCCTGGACATGGACCCTAACTTCGCGTTTGCTCGCATGGTTCTCGGCGAGGCGTATGAACAGAAAGGTTCCTATCAACAAGCCATCGCTGAACTTCAGAAGGCCGCCGGCACTTCCCATGACAGCCCGGTGATGCTTGGAGCCCTTGGGCATGCCTATGGCGCTTCGGGCAACCGCTCCGGCGCTGAGAAAGTTTTGGATCAATTGATGGAGCAATCAAAGAAACAGTACGTTTCCCCATTTTACGTGGCGATTGTGTATGCGGGCCTGTCCGAAAATGATAAGGCGGTTGATTGGCTCGAGAAGGCTTACAAGGATCGCTCCAATGCCATCGTCTTCTCCAAGGTCGATCCACAATTGGACACTTTGCGTTCCATTCCTCGTTTCCAGTCCCTCCTGCACCGGCTAGCTCTCCAGGATTAAATCATCCATCCCGGCCGGCCGCGCAGCCAGCTTTACCCTCCGAATCGTCACTCCAAGTTTGGGAGGCTCGCAGGGGTCAGCCGTGACTCCTAGCGGGCGTGCCCGGATTTCTCACCGGGATTGCGCAACGAGGTTTGCTTTGAAGGTGAAGAAAGCCGTCATCTCCGGCGTAGCTGCGTGGTCTATCCCGGCGGCTGCGCGCCATCGCCCATGACGATCGGCCTGGTCACCCTTGGCCGCGCCCACTAAGCGTAGCAAACCAACTATGCGATCGATTTCTTTGTGAAATATTTTAGGAAGGCGGTTACACTTGCGCGAACCAGGAGGGATCGTGGCCTCACCCGGCGCTCTCGGCATTTTCTTGGAGGCTCTGCCATTGGCGGAAGTTCGGAAGTTCGCCCGCCGCGCCGACGAGCGCGATTGGGGGACCGTGTGGTTCCCGGAGATCACCTTTGGCGACGCGTTCACGCCCGCCGCCGCAGCGGCGCTGGAGACGAAGTCAATCCGCCTGGCGACCGGCGTGGTGGGGATCTGGAGCCGTTCTCCGGTCGCGATGTCGCTCACTGCCGCCAGCCTCAGCCAGCTTTGCGCCGGGCGCTTAATCCTGGGCTTGGGACTTCAGGCGCGCACTTATGTGGAAGACTGGCACGGCGCGCGGTACGTCAAACCTGTGACGGCGATGCGCGAGTACGTCACGATCCTGCGGCGCGTGCTGGCCGGAGAATCCGTTTCCTACCAAGGTGAAGTTTTTCGAGTGAAGAACTTCCAACTGCAGATTCCTCCTCCCGATCCTCCCGTGCCCATCTACATTGCCGCAATCGGCCCCAAGATGACGCAACTCGCCGGCGAGATTGCCGATGGTGTGCTCGGGTATTTCTACTCCGTTCCCTATATCAAGAATGTGGTGCTTCCCAATTTGCGCCTGGGCGCCGCGCGGTCTGGCCGGTCGCTGGAGAATTTCGACCTGGCCTGTGGCCTGCCATCCATCGTGACCGAAGACGAAAGCGGGCTCGATCTGATCAAGGGACAAGTGTTGATGTTCGCTACCGCCGGCGAATCTTCTCCCTTTTATGCGGAAAGCTTCGCCCAGGCCGGTTTTGCCGATCAACAGCACGAGATCCGCGAACGCGTTGCGCGCAAAGACATGCAGGGCGCGCTGCGCATTATCACGAACGAAATGGCGGATGCATTCACCCTGGCCGGCCGCGCCGGCCATGTTCGCCACCGGATCGACGAATATCGGGCCGCTGGTGTAAGGCAGATCGTGCTGAATCCATCCCCTCCCGGCATCTACTTCCCTCTCTTCCAGGGACACTTCCCCGAAGGGGTGGAAATGCCGCCGTTTTCTTTTCCGGCTTATTTGAAGGTGATCGGTGACGTGATTGACACCATGGGACGCCGGCGTTGAAATGTCTTTCAAATACTCGATGCCGCCGCGGCGCCTGGCCAGCAATCTGGAGGGCTAATCGGCGGCGCGGCGCGTGAGCAAGCGTCCGCAGGATTCCCGCAATCGAAGCCGGTTCTTGAGAACCTCAAATTTCACGCGCTTGTGCTTGCCGAGAATCCGGCTAAAGAGGATCTCCGTGCCGCGGTAGCCCAGCATGTACTTTGGCTGTTCCACGCAGGTAAGCTTCGGATAGAAAACCTCGTTCCAGATCAGGTCATCGTAGCTGATGAGCGAAACATCCTCCGGGCAACGCAAGCGCTTCTTTTCCAGCGCCTTCATGAATCCGGCGGTCATCAAGCAGTTGGTGACGAATACAGCGGTGGGATTCTGCTCCAGCAGTTGCAGGCCCGCTTTGAATCCGGATTCGATTGCGTAGTCGCCGTGGACCACCAACGCCGGATTATACGGCACCTTTTTCGACTCCAGCGCCTGCCGATAGCCCAGTGTCCGTCCAATCGTCGTACTGATCCCCGGTATGCCCGCGAGCATTCCAATTCGTCGATGTCCCAGCTTGAGCAGATGACGCACAGCGGCGTGGGCGCCGCCGCAGTCATCGGCAACCACCGTGTCCGCCTGCAAGTGAGGATACTCGCGGTCTACCAGAACGACAGGCGGGCCGCCCGAGCGCAACTTTTCGAAGAGCGCCGTGCTCATGTCGCCAATCGCTTTTACAAGTAAAATTCCGTCCACCCGCTTGGAAAGAAAAAGATTCAGGTAAACCTCTTCCTTCGAGAGTTGATTGTCGGAGTTTCCCAGGATGATGGTGTAGCCGGCTTGCTTGGACTTGTCTTCCGAGCCGCGCACGATTTCCGGGAAGAATGGATTGGCGATATCCGGAATCAAAACCCCGATGGTGTGCGTCTTTCTTTGGGCCAGGCTGCGGGCCAGCAAATTCGGCGAATAGTGCAGCGAACTGATGGCGCGCTCCACTTTATCGCGGAGCGCGGGGCTGACGTAGGAAGAGCTGTTGATCACCGCGGAAACGGTGGCGACGGAGACGCCCGCCTGTTTCGCGACATCGTAAATATTGGACATAAACCTGGGCTCCGGCTGGATGGCCGGGCCAAGAGTCTCATATCACGGGCCAATTTGCTTGACAAGCATGAGAGGTTAGCCGGACCAAGCGGCCAGGGAAGGCGTTAGCCAAGCCCTTAGCTAACAGGCGAAATAAAAGCCAGGGGCATAGTCCGCTTCCCGCTCAACATTTCAACACTTACACCAATGAAGACAACGCACTTCACGAGTTGCTTTGCGGCTCCCGCGGCGGGCGGAATTGGCCATTCATCGCGCAACAGGTTCTTCGAGCCCGGACAGGTATACACGTACTTCTCCATGCTTCTGCATGACGGTGTGGATTCGGCAGGGGTTACGGAGGTCACCGCAATCGCGGTTTAGCATCCGGCGCCAATTCGCGGCGATCAGTTCCCCGCGAGCTGCTCGAGCGCGGTGCGGTCGAGTATGGTGAGGGTGGCGCCTTTGAGCGCAAGCACCTTCTTTTTCTTGAATTCAGTTAAGACTCGCGTCACCGTCTCGCGGGAGACTCCGATCATTTCCGCGATCTCTTCCTGGGTGAGTGCGAGCTGCAGTCGATCCTGGCCCTGCGCGTGACCGGTCGACCAGTCGAGGATGAACTTCGCGAGCTTTTCCGAAGCCGATCGGGAAAGCCCCAGGGTCCGAACTTCCTGATGGGCCGCTTCGTAAATGTCCGTTAAGAGCTGAGCCACCTTCACAGCCGCTTCTCCATGCTGGCGCAGGAATTGGAGAAAGGCATCCCGTTTAATAAAAGTCACCTGGGCGGGTTCCATCACCTCGGCGGTTGCTCCGTAAGGTCTTCCGGATATTGTCCCTGGAAGCCCGACGACTTCCCCGGCTTCGACAACCCTAACGATCATCACCTTCCCCCCCGCGGAGGAGGAAGAAACTTTTACGCGGCCGTTACAAATTACAAAAACCCCGCGCGCGGGCTGGCCTTCCACAAAGAGGACTGCGCCTTTGGGATAGGTGGCCGCCGAGGTAATCGCATCGAGGCTTTTTACCACGTCAGGCGGAAGATCGCAGAACAGCCGTCCTTCCCGCAAAGGGCAGGTCAAGCAGCTTTCGACGATTTTTAAGCCGTAAGGCGAGGGAATAAATCACCTCCACCGCCACAATACTCCATTTTGAAGAAAGTAGGGAGACGATACGGATGGACACTCGCCAGAAGCGCCTCGCTCAGCGCACCCATCCGGCAAGCGGCGGTGATGCAAATCACATCTGTGCGTGACGAAACGCACGCCCTTTTTGGAGCC
>JBGPTK010000039.1:0-21987 GCA_041490605.1 Terriglobia bacterium
AACGACGACGGCGAGCGGGCGTTCCTGCCATTTCGGGTGGGTGATTCCGATCACGGCAGCTTCGCGCACGGCGGGATGGCCCATCAGGGCATTTTCCAGATCGACCGAGCTGATCCATTCGCCGCCCGACTTGATCAGATCCTTCGCGCGGTCAGCGATCTTGACGTAGCCTTCGGGATCGATCGAGGCGATATCGCCGGTACGGAACCAGCCATCGGCGGACCAGCGCGATTTCGATTCCGGAGCTTCATAATAACTAGCGGCAACCCACGGGCCGCGCGCCTCCAGTTCGCCAATTGTTGTGCCATCCCAGGGCGCTACGCCCTTCTCCGTCATCACGCGCAATTCGACAAACGGGACCGGCCAGCCTTGCTTGGAGCGGACCGCATAGCGTTCGTCTTCGGACCAATCGTGCATATAGGATTTCAGTTGAGCGGTTGTGGCAATTGGAGTTGTTTCTGTCAAGCCCCACAGGTGAATCAAATGGAATCCGTGGCGATCGAGTCCGCGAATCAAGGATTCCGGGGGAGCGGATCCGCCACAGGGAATGTTGACAGGCCCGGCAAACTTCCATCGCCCGGGATATTGATCGAGCGCCGAGAGAACTCCAATCCACACAGTGGGGACGGCGGTGGTGATGCTTACGCGTTCCTGCTCGATGAGATTCAAGATGCTTTCGGGATCGGCCTGCGGCCCCGAGAAGACGAGCTTGGCTCCAACCATCGTGCAGGTGAACGGGACGCCCCAGGCGTTGGCGTGAAACATGGAAGAAATCGGCAACACAACATCGCGGTGCGCGATGCCAAACACGTCCTCCAGGGCTTCGGCCATGCTGTGGAGCACCAGCGCACGATGGGAGTAGACGACACCCTTCGGATTTCCCGTTGTTCCGGAGGTAAAGCACATTGCCGCCGCTTCGTTCTCGTCGAGTTGCGGGTATTCCAAATGATCCGGGGCGCCCTCGAGGAAGGATTCGTAGCTTTCACAACCGGAAGGGAGGGAATTGCCGCCATAAGGCACGACGAAAACGCGTTCAAATTTTACCTGGGAGCGGAATTTTTCGTACGTTGGCAGCAGCGCCTGGTCCAGGATCAGAAATCGATCCCGCGCGTGGTTGGCGATATAGGCAATTTCGGCGGGATGCAAGCGCAGGTTCAACGGGTGAAGCACGCCGCCCGAGGCCGGAATGCCAAAATAAGCTTCCAGGTGGCCGGAGTGGTTCCACATCAGAGTGGCGACGCGGTCACTGCGTTGAATTCCCGCCTGCTGCAGAGCCGCCGCCAAGCGCCGCGCGCGGCGGTAGAAGTCCGCGTAGGTATAGCGATGGAATGTGCCATCGGGCTGACGCGAGACGATTTCCACTTTACCGAAGAGCCTGCCGCCCCGCTCAAGAATGTGGGTGAGCGTAAGCGGGAAATCCATCATCGTTCCACGCACGGGGGGCCCTCCAGAAATGCTGGGGCGCATCCTACCATTGATGCGAGCCGTCCACGAATTTCAAGTTTAGTGAAGCGGCTTTCGACGGCGCGGAGCAGGCTTCCCGGTGGCAACTTTCATTGACTCGCAACCCCAGTTGGTCCAAGATGCCACCGTGCGGCTGGAGCATAGGCTTCAACCCGCCGCAGCCGGGCTCGCTGCCGGCTGCCTGCGGACTCGATCCTTCCACTTTAGCCTCTCGCATCACACGCGGAAGTCCACGCGGGCAGATCTACAAGGAGCACAACGTGAAGAAGCTATATGTGGGTAACTTGCCTTTTCAGGCAAGCGAGGAGGATTTGGCTGCGCAGTTTTCCGGGGCAGGAATCAAGACGGATTCTGTGACGCTAATCCGGGATCGTTTCTCCGGCCAGCCGCGAGGCTTTGGCTTCGTCGAGATCACCGATGATGGAGAAGCGGATAAGGCGATCGCCACGCTGAACGGGAAAGATTTTCTAGGCCGCGCAATCGTGGTCAACGAAGCGCGCCCGCCGCGTGAAGGTGGAGGCGGAGGAGGCGCTGGGGGCGGCGGCCGTGGAGGCCACGGTGGAGGAGGCGGTGGCGGTAGCCGGGGCGGTGGCGGTGGAGGCGGCGGCCGCGGCGGCCACGGTGGAGGAGGCGGGGGTGGTGGCCGAGGCGGCGGACGTCGCGACTAGCAGACTTTAGCGCTCCTTTTCCGATACCTATAAGGGCACGGTTTGATAATCGTGCCCGTTTTCTTTTTTAGGCGCTCTGTTTGTCGCCAGCGGCATTCATCGACCCTAGAACCACGAAGAACCGGCCGGTTTGAAATATTCAGAATCGAAGAATGGCAGCGCAGGAATTTCAAACAAAATCAAGCGGAAGTGGTGTGCGCCTGATTGGCTGGAATCGTGGAGGGCGCCAGTCGAGCGCGTTCGCGCGAAGATTCGACCTGTTCGACGCGGCCATTCGTGAAGCGGAAGCGCTCGACCAAAGCGCTTTCGACTCCCCGGTCCAGCAAGGCGGGAATGTCGAGCTTGGATTCGGCGTCATCGAGTTCGGCGGGGAAGGCGTGCAGGGCCGGCATTCGAGGCATGAAGATTGGACAGCAATCGTGAAACGGCTCGGAGGAAGTGTTGTAGGTATCGATTTTCTTCGCCAGGTTCATGATATCGAGCTTGTCCGTGCCCGCCAGCGGGCGGAACACCGGCATGCGCACCGCATCGCCTACCGCGACCATATTGTGCAGGGTTTGCGAAGCCACCTGGCCCAGGCTATCGCCCGTGACCATGGCCAGCGAATGACCGCGCCGCGCCAGCCGTTCGGAAATTCGCAGCATCATCCGGCGATAGAGCAAAATGCGATAGCGTTCCGGCGCGTAACGCACAATTTCGCGCTGGATGGGCTCGAAGGGCACGCGATACAGCCGGGCCGTAAACTGGTAGGGCACCAGTTTGCGCACCAGTTCGCGCGCGACATGCAAGGAAGATTCCCCGGGCTGCGCGCCCCCGCCATAAAAGTGAGCGAAGGAAAGGTGCGCGCCTCGCCGCATCATGTGATACGCGGCGACGGCCGAATCGTATCCGCCGGAGAGCAAGCACATCATCCGTCCCGCGGTATTCGCGGGAAGGCCCCCCGCGCCGGGAATTTTTCGCGCGTAGACGAGCGTGGGTCCCGGCGTGATTTCGATGCGGCAGGTGACTTCCGGCTCCTTCAGGTTCACGCGGACATCACGGCCACTCTCGCGCAGGCGATCCAGCAGGTAGCGGCCGGCCAGCGCTTCGGTCTCGATCGAAGAATGCGGAAATGACTTATCGCTGCGTTTCGCGCGGACGGCAAAGCTGGAGAATCGCAGCGGCTCCATTTCGTCCCAGGCAGCGCGGAAAATGATGTCCAGATCGCGCTGGACGGGGCGAGCCAGGGCGTAATAAGCCACCCCGAAAACGCGTTCCACGCGCGCGCAGGCTTCCTCAAGGGACGCACCGTCGCGCAGGCGAATCAGCAAACGGTCGCCGGGACGCTCGATCGCGGCAACTGGAATCCCGCTGAGAGCCAAGCGCAAGTTGGCGGCGAGCTTGTTGAGAAAGTACGGGCGATTCCCGCCTTTCAGCCAGAGCTCGTGGTAGTGCACGAGGATGACGGCGCTGTTCATTGGATTCGGGGTGGTGCCGGGACGTCTAAACCCCAAAAGTATAACAGCCGAAAGCAGCCGAGAGTAGTCACCCAGAGGTTTGGACGTCTTAGGGGGGTGCCCGGCACGGGGGGTAGTTGCAGGGATGGCCCCGTAACTCTCAGGGTACAGTGGGTACCGGAGCTGATCTTTCTGCCCGAGCACAGGCGTAGAATCGGCTTCGTTTCGCTCTTCGGTATTCCGGGTAGGCGGCTAGAAAAGCTTCGGTAGGGAACGAACCCTTCGAGGCTTCACGGCATCCAATGTTTTGCCACCCGGATTTTCCGGAAGCGCAGGAGGGCCGCATGTGGAATCGCCGCGATTGGGATGACTTCTTCCAGATCGTAAGGAAGAACTGGCGAGGAATGCGTCCTCCGCGCCCCGTGGACCGCTCCACCCGTAATCGCCTTGTCCCGGCAGAAGGCTACAGCCTGGCGGAATTAGACGACGCCGGGATCAGCCTCGAGCAGGCCGAGCAGTTTGGCCTGCCGGTAGATGCCGGGCGAGTGGGCTCCTACGGTCCCAATGTTTGGGCTCTTCGGGATTTCCGCCGCGTCACGCGCGCGCGAATCTAGGGCTTACCCCTTTGCCTTTTCGGCCTACATCCATGGCATCCCCCCTTGACGGTTTAAACGAAAACTGTAAACTGCCCTTTTCCGCCATGGCTACTCAGCCCAACCCGGTTGAAGAGGTCGCGCGAGATTTCGAGTACCCGCAGCGCGAGGCCGCCTTCTTTTACGGCCTGTTCTTGCGCGGACATTCCGCGGAAGAACTGCGGCGCGACATCGAGGTGCCGGCCGCCGTGCTGGCCAAGTGGGACAAGGAAACCGCGCACGAGCCTCAATTGCGGGCCCTCCTCGAACGCATCCTGGAATACCGCCGGCACGTACTTGCCATTTTTGAGTCGCTGATCGGCCTGGACTCCGAAAGACAGCGCGTCCAGTAACCTTCCGTTCTCTATCCTAGCTGCTCCTGAAACCATCCACTCGCAAGTTGGATTCGGTTGCTGTGCGCATGGCGTCCGCGTTGCATCCCTTTCTATTGAAGGATCATCCGCTCTACCACCAATTCCTGACCAGCAGAACCAGAAGCGATCGCGGCATTCCGCGTGGGGAAAAACGGGGAGGTGTAACATGGGTGACAATGGCGCAGCAAAAGAAGCGATTCGCAAACCTGCAGCGAGAAGCCTACATCGCTATTTTCACGGTCAGCGCCATCTTGTTGCATCTTGTTCTGCGGTATGGCGCGCACACTTCCACGCGCATTTCCCTTATTCCCCTGTATGCCGCGTTGCTTTTGGGTGGAGCGCCGCTTGTCTTGGACCTGGGGCGCAGGCTGATCAAGCGTGAGTTTGGTTCGGACCTGCTGGCGGGAGTGTCGATCCTTACAGCCGTTTTGCTGGGCCAGTATCTGGTGGCTGCGATTGTGGTGTTGATGCTTTCGGGCGGCGAAGCCCTGGAAGCGTTTGCGACGGCGCGAGCTTCTTCCGTCCTGGATGCCTTGGCGCGCCGCGTGCCGGTGGTGGCCCATCGTCAGGGAGGGTCGGTCGTCAGCGATGTGAAACTGGAAGAGATTCGCCTCGGCGACAGGCTGATCGTCTTTCCGCACGAGATCTGCCCGGTGGACGGCGTCGTGCTGGAGGGACGCGGCGTGATGGATGAGTCCTACCTGACGGGCGAACCCTACGAAATGTCCAAGACGCCGGGAGCGCAGGTGATTTCGGGGGCGATTAACGGTGAATCGGCGCTGGTGATTCAAGCGGAAAAGCTGGCGGTGGATTCGCGTTATGCGCGGATCATGAAAGTGATGCAAGCGACGGAGCAGCAGCGGCCGCATCTTCGGCGGCTGGGCGATCAACTGGGCGCATGGTACACGCCGATTGCGCTTACCGTGGGAGTGATCGCCGGCATCGCCGCGGGCAGCGCGCAGCGGTTTCTGGCCGTGGTGGTGATCGCCACGCCGTGTCCATTGCTGCTGGCCATCCCTACGGCGATTATCGGCGCAATTTCATTGGCCGCGCGACGCGGGATCATCATCAAGAATCCCGCCGTACTGGAACAGATTGACACCTGCACCACTCTCATTTTCGACAAGACGGGAACGCTGACCTATGGGCGGCCAACGCTGACCGAGGTGATCTGCGCGGCGGGGTTTGAGCGCAAGGATGTGCTGCGACTGGCGAGCAGCCTGGAGCAATACTCCAAGCATCCGCTGGCCAGTGCGATCCTGAATGCGGCCAAGAGCGAGATGATCGAGCCGCAGCCGGCCGAGCGCGTCAGCGAGCGGCCCGGCGAGGGCCTGCGCGGAAGCGTGAGCGGGCACATCGTACGCATCACCGGGCGAAAGAAAGTTGCCGGACAGGAGCTGCCGCTGCCCCCGTTGAGCGATGGATTGGAGTGTTTGATTTTTGTCGATGAGCGGTATGCCGCCGCGCTGCGCTTCCATGACGCTCCCCGCAAGGAAAGCCGGCTGTTCGTGCAGCACCTGAGGCCAAAGCATGGAGTGCGCCGGGTGATGCTGGTCTCCGGCGACCGCGAATCCGAGGTCCGCTATCTGGCGGAGACGGTGGGAATCACCGAGGTGCATGCGGGCAAGAGTCCGGAAGAAAAAGTGGCCATCGTGAAAGCGGAGACGGCGCTCTCCAAGACATTATTTGTCGGCGACGGAATCAATGATGCGCCCGCGCTGATGGCGGCGACCGTGGGCGTGGCATTTGGCTCCGCGAGCGACATTACCACCGAGGCCGCGGATGCCGTGGTGCTGGAGCTGGCTCTTGGAAAGATCGATGAGCTGATGCACATTGGGCGCCGCATGAGGCGGATTGCGCTCGAGAGCGCCGTGGGCGGGATGGCGGCAAGTGTCGTTGGAATGGCTTTTGCGGCGGCCGGGTACCTGCCGCCCATTGGAGGCGTAATCGCGCAAGAGATCATCGATGTGCTGGCGGTATTAAATGCGGTTCGAATGGCGCTGCCCACGGAACAGCTTCAAGATTTTTGAGTGTGGAGACCGATGCTCGAATTTCTCCTGATTTTCGCCGTCGTTTTTTTGTTGAACGTGATCCCCGCGTTCGCGCCGCCGACCTGGATGGTGTTTTCTTTCCTGGGGTTCCGGTTCCCGGACCAAATGGGCTGGAGGTTTGCCCTTGCCGGAGCTCTGGCGGCGACGCTCGGCCGGTTCACCCTGGCGAAAATGTCCCGGCTGATCGTGAGGAAGCGCCTGCTGAGCGAGCAGACGCGGGAAAATGTGGATGCGATCAAGGATCGGCTGGAGAAGCGCCCCAAGCTGACGTTTGGTATCTTTCTTTTCTACGCCTTTACGCCGCTGCCATCCAACTATGTCTTCATTGCGTACGGATTGACGACGCTCCCGCTGGCGCTGATTGCGGTTCCCTTCTTCATCGGGCGGTTTGTGAGCTATACCTTCTGGGCGTTTACGGCCGCGGCGGTCTCGCGCCGCGTGACTTTTGATGGCGCAGACGCGCTTTCCTACTTCAGCGTGTATTTCGTTGTAACGCAGTTGCTGCTGCTGGGATTGGTGTACCTGTTCACGCGAATCGACTGGCGAATTTTATTGGCTGAAAAGAAATTCAAATGGTTGGAACGGCCGGGAATCAAATCGCCCGGCGGGGTTATCAAGAATCCGTAGCACACTTGCTCCTGGAAGGAAATTTCGGCAGGACGGAGCAGTGAAAATTTCGACAGCAGACGGAAGCAAACTTGAAGAGTGGGGCCCAATCGAACTCCAACTCGCGGATTGAACAAGAAATGAAGGTAGCGTAAGATCAAGAACAAAGCAGAGTGAAAAAACGGTTCCCCGGTAGCTCAATGGTAGAGCATTCGGCTGTTAACCGAAGGGTTGCTAGTTCGAATCTAGCCCGGGGAGCCAAATCCTTTCTTTTGCAATTGTTTGAGTCTTTTCAAACTTCAGACTCTGGCCTATCAGCAATCGGTTGCGGGCCGAAGGAAGCACCGTGCCAGTCTATTTGGCTTGGCGCTGGCAGCCTCACGGCGGACGCAGCCTGCTCGTGCGGTGCTGGCGGTGCCAAAAACCGAGCCGGGCACTGTACGGCGTCAGGGTAGGCGATGATGGCCGTTATTATTGTGCACGGCGTGCCGATTGGGAGTGCCGCCGATGCGCTGGGCTACGCTACTCATCGGAAGGTGGGGCGCTCTTGATACGCGGCGGAATGGTCTCCCGGCTTCTCAGGCATCCTTTCCCCGACGTGTCCTCCCCGCGCCCTGAGCTGTGGCTTCCGTATGTGTTCACGTCTCCTGGAGATGCTGCGGCGGCTGGACTAGGCACTCTCAATTGAGCTGAGTGATCCACTAGATGATTGCGCGACTAGGGTTCCGCTATTTCCGGTTGAGGGTGGCTTGCCTGTGAAAATCCGGATTGTCTGTAGATTTTCACATCATTGTGGAAAGTCTTTGTTCCAAACCCTGCGTTTCGTCTGCCGATAAACCGGCCATCTCAAAAATGAGACGATCTATGAACTCTTGGTAAGGCTGTGCTTGCTCCGAAAGTACTGCCCGACTCTTCTTGTTCACTTCGCCACGCTCTGTTTCAATCTCAACAATTCGCTTGCTAGCCAACGTGATCGCCTCCGACACGGTCGCAATAAATGGAGCAATCTTGAGGCTGGGCGACAGCAAGCGAAGTGCAACATCCAAGTCCCTATTTTCAATTGCCCGCATCACTTCAACTCGATCCTTCGAATCCCCATGGCCGGAGAAGATAGGACACGGCAGGTTGTCGAACTGATATTCGTTGACCTTGGAGTTTGTACTGCCAAGTCGGAAATACCAGTCAAGTAGTTTGCTGTTTAGAAGCGCCAACAATAACTCGGGAGCAATTCGGCATTCGGAGTGAGGTACATAACTGATGGTGTCGAAGCAAAACTGTTCGCGAGGAATGGAACAAGCAACGATACGCCGAAAATTGTTTTGCGGTGAACTCCTCTGGAATCCAACGCGCTGTTCTCGCGATTGTCGTGCTTTGGACGTTGGACCTTTTCCACGGAGGAATTTTGCCTCATCCAAGTACAGCGATTCGCCCTGGGAGGCTGTTCGCAGGGCGTACAACGAGACATTTGATCCGCGGAGTACTTGAGGACCATTTGTCGAATCGCTTGAAAGAAAGCGCCGGTCATTAGTCTCGTTGACTTCACCCTGATAGGAAGTGCAAACACAGGCGAGTCTCTGGAATCTTCCGGTCTGCATGATGCGGACGGCTAGTTCCCAGTCTGCTTGCGAACAACTCACAATCGTAAGATTCGACGGATCGTAAAGCGGTATGTCAGCCGCCGCCAGCATGAGCGAGGGCGATTCTTCACGGATGACATTTGCAGGGTGAACCCGAGATTTGAATGCCTTACTTCTCAGATCGGCAGAAAGTGTTCGACGTACAATGACGATTACTGTTGATAGCTTTGCATCCTTGAAAACTCTTCGAGTAGGATCATCCTTTTGCGGAAATGCCTCGACGGAAGTAAAGGTTCCAATTTTGAGAATCTCCCTTCGGATACCGAGAGCTTGCTCGTCCCCCAGAAGTGGCATCGGAGTAATAAATCCCAACCTACCGCCTTCTGATAACAAAGATAGTGAGCGACACAGAAAGAGTTTGTACAAATTGTTCTTTCCGCCGAAAGACGGTTGATATGTCTTAGAGTATTTGAGGAACTGCCGCAAGCTGGACAAGTCCTGACCCAATTCTTTCTCTGAAAGAACATCATAGGGTGGATTTCCTATAACAATATCGAAACCTGAATCCCGCCGCCACTCATTAGAAGCGTAGAACACCTCGGGAAATTCCAACTGCCAATGAAAAGGAATGACCCTCTCGCGAGATGTTTTTAGTGCTGTCGAATATTTTGGCAGGTTCAAAAGAGCGATAAACTGGGTGGGCTTCCCCAATCGTTCGATCAATGCACCGTATTCCTCAAGGCTCAGCCGTCCATCTTGTTCGGAATAGAAAGTCGAGCACCAAGTGTCAGCCAAATTACGAAAGTACTTGCGAGCGTTTTCACACTTGTCCCGAAAGAGTTTGCTCTTTTGTTTTACGAGTTGCACGGTGTCGGAGGGCAGTGATCGTATTTCGGCAAGGGCTGCCAGGAGTCCGGGGAGTGTTTCCTTCAACTGTCGCTCAAACAAATTGGTAAACATTGGCGGCGCATCGGACAAGCTCCGCAACTCTGAGAATGACGCGCCCACAAGACTGTCACCGTGTCGGAAGTGGTGGTCAAGGAACGTCAATGGTTGCGAAACCGAGATTGTCTCCAGCCAGAGAGCTAACTTTGCGAGTTCGACTGCCATGAAATTTCGATCAACACCATATAAACAGTTTTCTGCGACTCGTCTTTTCCAATAGGTCAAAACAGATTCATCACCTTGTAAGGCTTCGCCAAGCGGGTCGCGAGCATTCGGGTTTGTCGCGATCTGCTCAGCGACATACTGACAAGCACGAATCAAAAAGTGACCGGACCCCATCGCTGGGTCCAAAATGCGCACTCGCAAAATACGCTCCGCAAACTCTGCTTCAAGACGCTTTATTTCTTGCTCAAGTGATGCATGGTCAGCTTTTGGCAAAGTTTTCAGCTTGTTCTGTAGCCCGGAGATTTCACAGCGCAAAGCCTTATCAACTTCATCGCAAAGTGGGCCTATCGTATTATCCACGATGTAATCGACAATATTGTTTGGCGTGTAGTAACTGCCCGACGCTTTCCGCTCACCTTTGTCTCGCGTGAGATAAACTGAGCCTTTGCCGAATATCGTAGTAGTTCGTTCGAATCCCTTCGGCACACCACTACTGACGGGAATAATCTTTCGTTCTTCGCCGGATTCCTTGTCACGCACCTCTACCATGTCCTCGTGAGCGAAGTGAGGCTCCAGCTCAAGCAGTCCTTCGTAGAGGTTTCCAAGATGTTGAATAGCTAGATCACGATAATCTACACGTACAAGTTCAGCGTCTCCATGAGAATGATCTTCAGCGCGACCAAGCTGATCGATAATTCTTGCCAAATACCAATCCGTCAAAACCTTTTCGCGTAGAAAAGGATGGCTTTCGGCATCAAATAGCCCGCCGTTGTACGGTGGGACTTTGTAACGAGGCGCACCTTCATTAATGAGAGCGAAAAGTGAGGAAAGATCGCTCCAAAGGCTTGTTGCATGCCCATCGAAATCCGGTTCCCTTTTATCGCGAATGCGATCCAGTTTTGTTGCAAGTTCATCGCGAAAACGACCCAAAGACCGATTTTCCGTGTATGATCGTTCTACACCGTAAGGCAGAAGCTTTCTATCTTCTGCGTACAAAATGAAAAGCAAACGATATAAGAGTACGAGGCTGTTAAATCTACATTCCCCTAAATCAGTTTCGGCTTTAAGCGCGTTTGGCTCGTGAGAAAGAAACCCTTCAACGCAAAGCCGCAATGCTTCAAATACACGTTGCTTCAGTCCATCACCCACGCCAACGCGATAGCGTGTACTTCCAGTTCTAGCTCTCTGGATCAACGAGACGCTGTCAATGGTGGATGCCAGTCCGATTGGAGAGAAAAAAAGGAAGAACTGGAGAAAGTCATCGAATCCTTTGGATATATCGAAGAGGCGCTGTGCCCGTGTTGCACTATCGTCTAGGAGATTCGCGAGGTCACACTCAAAATAGGTTTGAAAGCGTGGTTGGCCAGGATCGTGATGCCGAGGAATCAGGCGCCAAACTCGTCCGTTTGTTAGAATCGCGTAGTCAAGGTTGCTAGCGTTTAAATACCACTCAATTTGTTCCGGTGGATACTCCCGCTGTTGTGCAGTAACAATGGGACGGTCAAGCGAGACGTGCCATGCTTTTGCGTCTGCCAGCATGACGGGATGGTTCCAAAACTCTGGGCTTAGCCGATTAACTTTGAGGCTAGCATCTAGAGCGGCATCATCCGAAAAGAGGGCATAATCCGGCCTTCTTCCCCTCAGATGAGCTTGATAGATGAGTTTCCAACCCAGAGTCTGCAAGACAGGCTGTATGAATGCTTGCTCAAGGCTCTGCTCATTTCCATAGTGATCCACGCGAGGCCGTTGCTCCCGCCACAGTGCCAACAGCCTAGCAAGAACATCAGTTGCAAGTTGCAGATATTCAGTCCATTCAGGTTCTAGCGGGAGTCGTCTCTTAAGCCAATGATTTGAGAACAACTCACTGTTCCTTACGCGACCGAGGCTCAATGAGAGTTGATCTGCGATTTGACCGCCCCTTTTTTCAGATACTCGATGTGATTCGGTTGACAAGAGTAGTGCAGAACCTAATCTGAGGCAACAATCAGAGAAGTAACGCTTTCAGAACTGATGTAGGGGCTGTCGCAGGGGTTGGAATGCGGCTAGATCGCAGAACCTAAGATCGACACTGAAAACAATCGATACCTTGCCCGATTTATGTAGAGGCTCGTCCGACCAAGCCCCGTCATGCGTATCAATTAAGCGGATAACACCTCGATGTCCAGCCTATTCCCTTTCCTGGATGAAGGCACAACTATCCTCGCTTGATCTGTGGCGCAGATGATGCCGAGTCTCAAACGCAATTGTTTTGGTACGCTACGGGGCTTCGGAGCGGCATTGTCACGCCCAATTTTGATGCGCTGACCGTCAATAACAAAGCTCGCTGCCCCCAGAATCTCACAAATTCTTGCCAAGGATTCGACCGGAGGAACTGTTGCCCCGCTTTCGTATTTGTTGACCGTAAAGCGCGACTTCCGTATTTTTTTCGCTAATTCACCTTGCGAGATGCCTGAACGCTCTCGCAGCGCACACAATTCCCGACCAAGCTCCTTCATCCATCGTGGGGAATTTTTCATGGCTCGCAAATTCTTACAAGGTGCAGCGTTGTGTGTCAATATATCTTTACAACATTGTGTCAATAAAAATTGACATATTAAACGTCCCATGTGAACATGGCGCACGGAAATTGCTACAGCGGCGGGAGGAAAATGGGTCACTGGCAGGCTCAACCGCAGTGTGGTACGCTAAGCGCCGTTTTTCTCGGACAGCGAATTCCCAGCAGTGATAATTTCGAGAACATGAATCGAACCGCCAACAAATATCTCTCGCGGAAGGACATCCCACCGAGAGAACGATTGATCCTCGCCCTTGATGTTCCGTCCCCAAAAGAGGCACAGAGGCTTGTGATCCGTCTCGGGGATTCCGTGATTTTCTACAAGCTGGGATTGCAGCTCTTCATGGCGGGCGGATATTTCGAGCTTGTGGAGTGGCTAAAGAAAAGGAAAAAGAAAGTCTTTGTTGACCTGAAGTTCTTTGATGTTCCCGAAACCGTGAAAAATGCTGTAAAGCAACTCAGGCGACGGCACGCAACCTTTGCCAGTGTGCATGGAAACGACGAGATGTTGCAAGCAGCGGTTTCCGAGAAGAACGGCATCAAGATTCTCGCTGTCACGGTTCTGACCAGCTTGGATGAGTCAGATATGAAGGCTCTTGGATTTCAAACAGACATCAAAGCAGTTGTCGAATCCAGAGCAAAAAGAGCGTTGAAGCTTGGGTGTGACGGCCTGATTTCGTCGGGAATCGAGGCCCCAGCGCTCAGACAAAAATTCGGCGACAAGTTCCTGATCGTTACGCCAGGGATTCGTCCCGGTTCAAACCGCACAATTGATGATCAGAAGAGAACTGTCGATGTTGAGCAAGCATTCAGAAATGGGGCAGATTACATTGTAGTGGGACGGCCAATCCTAAACGCAAATGACCAAAAAGCCGCAGCCGACAAAATCCAAGCTAGAATTGCCTCCCTCTTTACGAAATAAACCCTGACCGTCACTAAGCCTATTCGGTGCGCACTGAACGGTATCCCGGAATAGAACAAAACGGCATTCGACATGGGTGCTACCTGGAGAATAAATCCCTGCATTTAGGCATCCGCCTTGCTGCGACTCACGAATGCAAGAGAAGGCATGTGCCAAGTGCTATGGATGGCCCACAAACGTCTCGGACAGAACTTTCCACGACACTCCCAGCTCGTCGGGGCTTTGTATGCCCTGAGAACAGCATAAAAAACAGTAAACCTGAAATGCTGACGAAAGCTAGGGTTTCCGGTTCACAGGAAGTGTGCCCCATTTTGTGCCCACCCTAGATCAAAAACCGTCGCACTTGGTAGCAATCGGTCAAGGATGAAAATGCCCATACTAGCGCGGAGAATCAACACCATAGCGAATCATCGTACTCGGTGCGAAAGACGAGCGCCGCAACTGTTAACCGAAGGGTTGCTAGTTCGAATCTAGCCGGGGGAGCCAACCTCTTGTTTTCCAGTGACTTGGATTTTCTTCAAGCTGTGATTTTTGGCCATGTGCCCTCCGGAATTCTCTTTGCCCCAGGATTTGTTACGGAATTATCGGCGAAAGCCTTAGCTGCGCTAAAACCCTTGCCGAGAAGATACCCCGTGGCAAGAATTGCACGCTGTTCTTCCAGCGGAACGCCGATCGAGGCATCAGAGAGCTTCTTTCTTCTCCTTACTAAAACACGCGGATTGTAGGACACAGTCAGCCACGGGGAGGCCGAGATGTGGTTGCCGTCCTGAGGTCGCGTGCTTTTCTTCCATTTCGATCCTTTTTGTTCTTCCCGCCAGCCCGTGTCGTCTCATCGCGCGGTTTCGCTCGCTTGCCTGACGGAGGCGGATTTGGGGTTGCATCTTGAACCAGATCCAAGCCAAAGAGTTCGGAAAGGTCATCGCGACCGAGAATTCTCTCCACATTCGGCCGCTTCCGGGTCAGCGGGAGACCCTTGCCGGCTTTGGCGATCAGCTCGTTTTGGTCCACTTGGTGCAGTTTGAAAAGGAGTTCGGGTTGTTTGTCCAGCCGGGCGCCGATGCCATAGAAGACCGCTGCAACGTGTTTGCACATGGAGGCCCAGTCCGGGCAAGAGCACGAAAACTCGATCTCCTCCGGCGAAGGGAACAGGCCTGTATTTTGCAGGCAGATGCGCTCCATCACGGCATTCGAGAGGCGCCCCTGCAGAAGCTCGACCAGCGAATCAATCGAGCCGGCGCAGTCGTGGCATATGGATCTCCACCGCGCTTTCGTCACGGGAGCGACATTCACAACAACTTTATAAATCCTCGAGCCGCTGACGAGGGCTTTGATCCTGCCCGCGGCGATATCGAGATCGATCACCAGGCCGTTGCGCAGGTAGGAGCGCCCGCGCGGCAAGCGGTTCGCGAAGTCGCTGTAACGCTCCAGGTTTTCACACCAGGATTTGCCCCAGAAAGTTTGCGCGATGGTCCGGCCCTCCACCGTGACCGGAGATGCGTAGCGCCCCTTCTGTCTAAGTTTTTCTAATTCACGCGCCGCGCGATGCTTTCGTTCCCCCGCCGAAATGTAGGGTCTCCATCCGTAATACACAGTTCACGCCTCCTTAAGCGCGGCGCTAAGATCCAGCCCGACGATTTTGAGCAATTCGTCGTCCTTCATTTCCGTCAAGAGCAGTTCGCCGCCCCCTTCGAGCAGGTCCGTCGAGAGCTTTTTTTTCGATTCGAGAAGCTGGTCAATTTTTTCCTCGACGGTTCCGCGGCAAACGAATTTGTGCACCAGCACGTTTTTGGTTTGCCCGATGCGAAAGGCGCGATCCGTGGCCTGGTTCTCGACCGCCGGGTTCCACCACCTGTCGAAGTGCACCACATGGGAAGCGGCGGTGAGGTTGAGACCGGCCCCTCCGGCCTTGAGTGAGAGCACGAAGAACCCCACGGCTTCGTCTTCCTGGAACCGGCGCACCAGCCCGGCGCGTTTCTTCACTTCGGTTTCTCCGTGGAGAACAAGTCCGGGGCGGCCAAAAATTGAACCGAGGAAACCGGCCAGCGGAGCAGTCACCTCCCGGAACTGCGTGAAGACCAGCACCTTCTCCTGTTTGGCCACAACAACTTCGGCGATATCGCGCAAGCGCGCCCACTTGCCGCTGTCTTCCTCCGCCCATGCGCCGTCGCCCAGCCATTGCGACGGATGGTTGCAAATCTGTTTGAATCGCATCAGAAAGGACAATATCAGGCCCTTGCGCTGGATGCCCTCCGTTTCCTCGAGTTGTTCGGCCAACTCCTTTACCGCCTGCTGGTAGAGCGCCGCTTGTCTGCGGCTGAGATGACAGAAGGCCTTGACCTCGGTCTTGTCCGGAAGATCGGCGATGACCGCCTTGTCGGTTTTCAGCCGGCGCAAGATGTACGGGCGCACCAGTTCGCGCAGCGGGCCGTAGGGATTGTGAGCCCTCCCCTCGAGGTTTTTTACCAGAGTGGAGAACTCTTTCGCGGATCCCAGCAGACCGGGATTGATGAAATCGAAGATGGACCAGAGGTCTCCGAGCCGGTTCTCAATAGGCGTGCCGGTGAGGGCAAATCTTCCCCGCGCATCCAGACTCTTGGCTGCCCGGGTCTGTTTGGCTGCTGGGTTCTTGATGGCCTGCGCTTCGTCGAGGATAACCATGCGCCAGGTAGTATCCGCGATCCACGGAATGCGCAGCAGGGTGCCGTAGCTGGTGATAACCAGGTCTGTATTTTGCACCCGCTCTTTCTCCAGGGCTTTGAGGTCCGCTGCGGGAAGCGCGGAAGGATGGGCGATCAGCGCCTGCAGGCTCGGCGCAAAGCGCTCGATTTCGGCGGCCCAGTTGGCGAGGAGCGAAGCGGGCGCCACCAGCAGGCTCGGTTGGCGCTTCCCGTCCGTCTCTGCTTTCAGCACCAAAAGAAGCGAAAGCACCTGGATGGTCTTGCCGAGTCCCATGTCGTCGGCCAGGCAAGCCCCAAGACCCAGCTTCGCGAGCAAGTACAGCCAGCGCACGCCCACCTGCTGATAGGGACGAAGCGTGGCGTTCAGATCTGCGCTGGTATCGATGTGTGCCAATCCCTGTGGGCTGCGAAGTTCGTTCAGCGTTTCCGCGAGCCATCGTCCTGCGACCACTTGCGACCAGTCATCGCTGGCAGCATCCTGGATAGTCTCGCCCGCGGCCTCGGCGCTGGCGAGCGTGCGCATGGCCTCCGCAAAGCTCAGCCCGCCTTCGACGGCTTTCTGCTCAACCTTGCCAAAGTGCTCGATCATCCGTTTGAGCCGCTCTGCGTCAATCTCAACCCAGCGCCCTCGAACCAGCGCGAGACCATCGGACTTCGCCAGCAACTCCTTGATTTCTGACCGGCTCAGCTTTTCCCCATCCAGCGTGACTTCCATGCGGAAATCCAACAACGCGTCGCGCCCCAGTCCTGCCGGCGCCTGGCTGCCCACCGTAGCCCTTACTTGGGGGCGGGCGGGACGGTTGGCCCGCCAAGCCGCTGGCGTCCGCACCACCACGCCCGCGCTCTCCAGTTGCGGAACGTCCCTCAGAAACTGCATCGCCTCGCAAGGCTGCCACCGCAGTGGGTGGAAAATCAGGCCCTCATCCACCATGGCTTTCAGCCACGGGCAAGACTCCGCTGCTCTCTGCACGGGCAAGAGCAGAGACAACAGGCGATCCTTGTTTGCCGCTCCCGCGTATTCACGCAGCGCCTGGCCCAGGGGAAGATGCTGAGCCTTAGCCTGCGCCGAGAGCCGCGTCGTATACGTGGCCAGAAAGGCGAAGGGCGCTCCCTCATCCTTACGGTTTTCGGCCAGATTGAAATGCACGCGGCCGACTAGATTCCAGGAGGGATTGCGGCGTTTCAAAAATTCCTGGATGGAATATTTTGACTCGGACAACTCGATTTCAAACGCCTTGTCCATTTCGTTCCACAGAGCACGAAGAACTGCCGGCGTTAGATATTCCGCTCCCGTCATCGGCGGCGCGGCGAGGGCCAAACGATCAAGCTCCGCGCCGGGTGGAGTCGGTCCAGGGGCCTTTGGTCCATCTGACCCGGCGATTGGGAAGGTGCAAAGAAGCGTCACGTACCGCGCGCCTAGTTCTCTCCAGTAGGAAAAGACAGGAGGGAGCGCCGTCCCCACTTCTTCCGCCCCGAGTTGGAGAAGACCGTGACCCGATCCAAGCGTGAACGAATCCAGAAGGCGCCGGGCCAGCCCCGGCTCCAGTGCCGGTGCGTCGTTCGACTGGCTCAACACCAGATGGCCGTGGGGAGTCAGAATAGGTGCGAGGGAAAGAGGGTTCATGAGAGTGTCTGTCCGTGCATCAAATCAAGCCGCAGCGGCCCGGCCATGGTTCTGCCGCATGGGCCTGAACCGTTGACCATGGCGTCGAGTGTGTCTTGGAGCGAGGTTTTCACCTACTCCGCGGTGAACCCGGTGAAAAATATTGCAGGCGCGGGCGCCAACTCGAACGATTCCGCCGTCAATTGCGAACTTGCCTTTCGCCAGTGCGGATTATACGTATGTCCGATTCGGAATATAAGGGCCAGCCGTTTGCCATAGCCATCCCCAAGCATTGAGAAAAAGGCGCAACGCCGGTGATGTGATTATTCTAAAGTACTGGTTTAGGATGCTCACGTGCGATATTTCTCTGGAAAATTGGGAAGCATGGTCCAAGGGGCGTCACGGCATTTCCCAGCGGTAGTAAGAGGGCTTCGCCTCGCCGGAATGACGAAGCTCCTGCGCCACTTGCTCCCCAGGGCTCACTACGTGCTGTTTGAAGATCCTGACATTCAGGGAAGGGTTCGTATGGCGCGCCGGCGAGTGCAGGATCATTTGGGTGATTCTTTTGCCCTAGGGACGAAGCCAGTAGAATATAAAAATAGCAATTTGAGCGCCGCAGGAGGGATTTCGTGGGCAAATACCCAACATCTCGCCGGCATTTTCTAAAAGCAGCGGGAATGATTGGCGCCGGGTTCCTCGGTTCCCAAACTTCTCTGCGCGCGGCGGCGGCCCTTGCCATACGAACGCCAGACCAATCTTCTCAGCAACTCGAAACCAGCATGCCGGACTACACCTTGCACATCGGCTCGAGTGCCGTCGAGATCGCGCCCAAACACATCATCTCTACGATCACCTACAACGGCCAGTTCCCGGGACCCTTGTTGCGATTCAAAGAGGGCCAGCCGGTTACGGTCGACATCCACAACGACACGGATACACCCGAGCAATTGCATTGGCACGGACAGTTTGTTTCCGCGGATGTGGATGGAGCAGCCGAAGAAGGGACGCCTTTCATCCCCGCGCGCGGGATGCGCCGCATTCAGTTCACTCCGCGGCCTGCCGGTTTCCGTTTTTATCACACGCACAATCGCGGGGGCGCCGATCTTCACGCCGGACAGTACAGCGGCCAGGTCGGCCTCGTTTACATCGAGCCCAAGCATGAGCCGGGGAGCTATGACCGGGAGGTCTTTCTCGTGCTGAAAGAATTCGAACCATTTTTCAGCCAAGGCGGCGATATGGCCATGGATTTTCTGGCTCCCGCCACGCGAATGAAAGAACTGGAAACAGCGGGCGAATCGGCAATGAAAGCGTCGCTTGCGAAAGGCATGCCGCATGGATATGAAGTGGGCTATCGCTATTTCACTATTAATGGCCGCATGTTGGGACACGGCGAGCCGGTGAGGGTGAAGCAGGGCGAACGCGTGCTGTTCCACGTTCTGAACGGCAGTGCCACAGAGATTCGCAGCCTGGCGTTGCCGGGACATTCGTTTCAGGTCATCGCGCTGGACGGAAATCCCGTGCCAACCCCTGCGAAAGTTCCGGTGCTGTGGCTTGGCACGGCAGAACGCATTTCTGCAATCGTCGAGATGAATCACCCAGGCGTGTGGGTGATGGGCGACCTGGCGGATGATGATCGCGGCCATGGCATGGGCATCGTGGTCGAGTATGCCGGATACAAAGGAAAGCCGGCCTGGACGCCCGTGAAACCATTTCATTGGAACTATGCGCGCTTCGCGGCGGCAAACGGAACTGCCTCAGCCTCTCCGCCGGACGAAGTGATTGATATGACCTTTACCAAGCAGAACGCAGCCGGCCTTGGATTCAACCTGTGGGCGATCAATGACGATATTTTTCCAAGCGGTCAGATGGGCAAGCTGGTTTCCAGGGATTCGATGACGGCCCCTTACCATCTCCGGCAAGGCAAGCGCTATCGACTCCACCTGCGCAACGCCACCGACGACATTCATCCGGTCCACCTCCACCGGCACAGTTTCGAACTCACCAAGCTCGCGGGGATGCCGGCTGTGGGCGTGATGAAAGATGTGGTCATGGTCGGCGGCTACCAGGAAGTCGAAGTGGACTTTACGGCGGACAATCCCGGCCTCACTTTGTTCCACTGCCATCAGCAACTGCACATGGATTTCGGATTCATGACTTTGTTCGAGTACGTATAAGAAGGGCATCACCCGGATCCTTTTGAAGAGTTGGCGAAAACGAGATCACCTGCGGCCGTTCTCACAACAGTCTCCACCCCGGCCGCGCACGATTTCCCGGGAGAATGCAGGAAACATCGTTGAACTCTGAAAAATGTTTTGAGACACAGCTTGCTTATTTGCGGGGGATGCTCTACAACCCCGGATTCGACCATTTTTGGAGGAACTGAGATGGACCTGAAACACCGCAGTCGTAAGATGACCGAAGGGCCGGATCGCGCGCCCGCTCGCGCCATGTTCAAGGCAGTGGGCTACACAGACAGCGATTTGTCGCGGCCGTTGGTCGGGATCGCCAACACCTGGATCGAAACCATGCCGTGCAACCTTCATCTGCGCCGGCTGGCCGAGCACGTCAAGGCCGGGGTCCGCGAAGCGGGTGGAACGCCCATGGAGTTCAATACCATTGCGATCAGCGACGGAGAAACGATGGGCACCGAAGGAATGCGGGCCTCGCTGGTCAGCCGCGAGGTGATCGCCGATTCGATCGAGCTCGTTTGCCGCGGGCAAATGTTCGACGCCGTGGTTTGCCTGGTGGGCTGCGACAAGACAATTCCCGCAGCGGCCATGGCGCTTGCTCGCCTCGATATTCCCGGACTCATCCTCTATGGAGGCACAATCGCTCCCGGTATTTATCACGGCAAGAAGGTGCTTCTGGGCGATGTATTCGAAGCCGTGGGCGCCCGCGCCGCTGGAAAAATGACCGATGCGGAAGTGAAGGGCCTGGAAGACGTGGCCTGTCCAGGAGCGGGTGCCTGCGGCGGGCAGTACACCGCCAACACGATGTCGATGGTGATGGAAATGATTGGGCTTTCTCCCATGGGATACAACAGCATCCCCGCCACCGATCCGGCCAAAGAAAAAGTTGCGAAGCAGTGCGGAAAGTTGGTGATGGATATTCTGCGCCGCGGCCTACTCCCCAGCCACATCCTCACCCCTGCGGCTTTCCGCAACGCCATTGCGGGCGTAGCCAGTTCCGGCGGATCAACCAACGCCATTCTGCATTTGCTGGCTCTCGCGCGCGAATCGCAAATTCCTCTTTCCATCGACAATTTCCAGACGATCAGCCACAAAACTCCTTTGTACGCGGATATGAAGCCGGGTGGACGCTACTCCGCGCAGGAACTCTACGAGGCGGGCGGGACGGCTGTTCTCGCCAAGCGCCTGGTGGAAGGCGGCTATGTGGACGGAAGCGCGCCCACAGTTACGGGGCGCAGCTTGCGGGAGGAAGCGGAGTCCGGAAAAGAAACTCCCGGCCAGGATGTGGTTCACGCACTGGGGAAACCGTTGAAAAGTTCCGGCGGGCTGGTGATTTTGAAAGGGAACCTGGCGCCCGAGGGAAGCGTGCTCAAATACACTTCGGGCTCTCCGCTGCGGCATCGCGGCCCCGCTCGCGTTTTTGATTCGGAAACGGATGCGCTCGCTGCCGTACTCGCGGGGAAAATAAATCCCGGCGACGTTGTGGTGATCCGCTACGAAGGACCGCGCGGCGCTCCGGGAATGCCGGAGATGCTCAGCGTGACGGGCGCGATTATGGGCGCAGGGCTCGGCGAAAGCGTCGCCATGGTTACCGACAGCCGCTTCAGTGGCGCCACGCGGGGGCTGATGGTTGGCCATGTGGCCCCGGAAGCGGCGCGGGGAGGTCCGCTCGCCGCCTTGCACGAAAAAGACATCGTGGTGATCGACGTGGAAGGCCAAACTCTGATGGCAGAATTGGATTCCGCGACGATTGCCTCGCGGCTGGCCGCTTGGCGCGCACCAAAGCCGCACTACCCCAGCGGCGTGTTCGCCAAGTATGCGGCCTTGGTCAGCTCGGCATCGGATGGAGCGGTGATGCGCATCGGGTAAGCAAGGCGAGGACTCTTCCGCATCAATGCGGTGCGGGAGCCGCGCGTTCTGCTCGATGGTTCGCGGGTTCGAGCGGCGTGTACTCAGGCCGGAGAATAGGATCGTCAATGGATCGCTGCCATTGCATCAGCCGCCCCTGCAGTTCCTTGACGACCGGCTGGTAGGCGGGGTTGGGGGACCACGTGTTTTTCGGATCCCATGCCAAGTTGTTCTGCTCCTTGGGGTCGGCTTCCATGTCGTAGAGTTCATCCTGA
>JBGPTK010000040.1:0-21907 GCA_041490605.1 Terriglobia bacterium
CAAGGTGTCTCGGGTCCAGCCAGGCAAGGTAATCGGATTCAATCTCTTCGCGGCGGGGATGGTTGCAGATCCTGCATTTGCGGGAGTGACGCATCGCGTTCAAGCGGCTGGGCTTCCAGGGCTTATGGGTCCTGGCGGCCTCGGCCATGCGGCGGCGCTGGGTGCCGAGCGGGTCGATCCGGGCTTCGATGCGCTCGACGAACTCGGCGGTGCGTAGGAGGAGCGCGTCTGGGCGTTGCGTGTGGTGGCCTGCGGCTGGCACGGCCGCCGGGGCCGGGGCCTGCAGGGGCGATGGGTTGACGGTTGAATGGTTGGTGAGGGTGAGGGCGGCGGAGTCTGGAAGGATGGGCTCGCCGCTGGATGGTGCTGGTTGGGTGTTGCTCGTATTTTCTCTCATATAAAATGTTAGCACCCTAGTCAAGTATTATTCAATTTCACAGGCCTGTGGACAGTTGAGGGGTGAAGAAGAAACGCAGTGTGCGGTCGAAGGAAGAACCCCTCGGGGATGGCACCGTGACCCGCAAACAAGGAGGAAAATCATCGGAAGCACATAGCAATACTTTCGTGATTAACTTGGGCAGGGATTCATGCCTAGACTTGGGTTGAAAACTCTCCTATCATCGGGCCGATGATTGAATCTGTTGTAAAAACCAAGAAGACCATGCAGACGCTGCGATGCGGCGACGCCCGCGAGTTAAGCTGGATTCCGGATGAATCTGTCCATTTGGTTGTGACCTCGCCGCCCTACTGGACGCTGAAAGAATATCCGGCGCACAAGAACCAGCTAGGACTTATTTCGGATTACGAGAAATTTCACGATGAATTGGATAAGGTTTGGCGCCATTGCCTGCGCGTTCTGGTTCCGGGCGGAAGGCTGGTTTGCGTTGTGGGGGACGTGTGCCTGTCACGAAAGAGGAATGGAAGGCACCAGGTGATGCCTTTGCACGCGGACATTATCGTGCGCTGCCGCCGAATCGGCTTCGACAACCTGACGCCGATTATCTGGTACAAGATTTCGAACGCGGCCTATGAGATTGAGAACGGCTCCCATTTTCTGGGCAAACCTTATGAACCGAACGCAATCATCAAGAACGACATTGAATTCATTTTGATGCTTCGGAAGCCGGGAGGGTACCGTCAACCCACCGAGGGACAACGGGACGCTTCACGGCTGACCAAAGAGGAGCATCACGATTGGTTCCAGCAGATTTGGACGATACCGGGGGAATCTACGAGACAGCATCCAGCGCCGTATCCCCCTGAGTTGGCCTATCGTTTGGTGCGAATGTTTTCCTTTACGGATGACGTGGTGCTGGACCCATTCATGGGAACCGGAACTACACTTCTGGCCAGCTTACGTAGCGGGCGGAATGGAATCGGGGTTGAAATTGATGAATCTTATTTCCGGAAGGCGAAGACCCGGCTTGAATCCGATCCGCAAGAGTTGTTTCCCGAGACCCACCCATACGTCGTGAAACGCCGGGCCGCAGCACGCTAATGCCGCTGCTGGTACCTGCTGCTGATGCGAGTTAGGGCCGCCGCGTAATCAAGTTTGGTCTTTCCAAAATCGACCCACTCGAATGGAAATGGCGCTTCATTCGTTGCACGGAAAGGAAGCACAAGAAACTCTTCGAACGAAGGCGCGGCCAACTGGCGAAGCCTTTTTCCCGCTTCTCCCGCCTCTTGAGACGGATGTGGCGCGCCGCCTTTACCAGTAGTCGGATAACTGCGGTCCTTGCCTTCGAAGCTGACATATCTTGCCGCCTGATTGATACCGACAATACCCACAGCAATCGGGGTCTCTCCGCCTTTTCGAAACTGAACCACTTGATTGCACAAGTCGTTGATTACCCTGTCAATTTGCTTAATCATGGCCTTCGCCAAAATTTTGACTTCCACTCCGATCTCGAGAGTGGCAATGGTTCCCCTCGCGACAGCGAAGCCTGGATGGACCACGGGAACCTGACCGGGAACGATTTCTCCGAAGGTGCCGTCGCCGCGTCTGGCTTTGATTCCGTGGGCGCGGTTGCCAATGTTCACGACCTTCAGTTGTTTTTGGATTCCTGAAAGCAGTTTGGCTGACCGGGCAATTGTGAGGAGGTCTTCATACAAGTGGATGGCGACGAAATCGCCCTGATTCGAGACGCGGTGGAGGTAAGGATGTCCTTCGAATAATTTTCTGAATTCGGCCAGAAGGCGAAAGTCCAGATTGTTTTTAGGCTTCACCAAGTTCCCGCGATTCTACACCCATTCAATGGGACGGTTACTTCAGGCACCGAAAAATCCTGATTTACCCTGTTCTGGGAAATTGGGCTAGGTCACGCCTGTGTTATTTGAGTTTGGAAGATTCGGACTTGGCTTGTTGGAGGATGGGGATGTCGGGATCGGCGTCTTTCCAGAGGGTGAAGAAATCGGTGTAGGCGGCGCGGGCTTTGGACAACGCGGATGGGTCGGCTGCGCCAGATGCCGGGCTTAAGCCCGGCCCTACAACACCTGCCTGCATCGCATAGGCGCGGGCCTGGCCCAGGTGGGCCAGGGCGGCTATGGGGTCGTTGGTGACTATGCCGGGGTGGTCCAGGATTTTTTGGAATTCGGCTGCGGCTTGGGGGCCTTGATGTGCGGCCAGGTAGGCCAGGCCTCGGAGGTAGACGGGATACATGTTGGGAGAAAAGCGCGTGGTACCGGGGAATCCTAGCTCGTAGGGAGAGGCGGCTTGCAGGGTTTGGATTGCTTTGGCGGCGTTCGCGGCGGGCATGCCGGCGGGATCGCTAGGGCTGAGAAATTGCAGCGCGCGAAGAGTGGGCAGAGAATTGAACTGAACGACAGTGTCTCCCGGGAACCGCTTGGCCAGATCGTCGATCAATTTCTGAGCCTGGGCTTGTGATTTCGGATCGTCACCGGCCAGGAGCAGGGCCATGGCCGCGACATACTGGGATTCGCGGCCATTGGAAATGGCCAGAGAAGCAGCGGCGCGCTGGCGGGCTTCCGCGGCGTTTCCGAAGAGGGCTTCGCGGAGAGCGGCAGAGGCTTCGTAATTGGCGGCGGTTTCCACTTCTTCGGCGTGCGCGGCGGAAGAGATGGCGCGAGCGCTGAGTTCACGCGCCTTGGCGAGCTGGCCGTGGTAGCCGGCAGTATTGGATTCGAAATACAGCAGAACATTTTCCGCGCCCGGCTGGCCCACGCTCCAGGCCACTTGCTTGGCCATGGACGCCGGATCGTTCTTCAGAAAAGCAAGCTGGTAGAGGCAGATCTCGAGCTCGGGAGAATCGAGATTCTTCGACAGGGCTTCGTCGGCCGAGGTGCGAGCCTGGTCCAAACGATTGAGAATGACGTTGAAAATGACCAGGTTGCCGTAGCTGAGACCGTCCGGAGCGAGGCGGACGGCTTCCTGCGTTTCGGCGAGAGACTTCTCATACTGGCCGAGGCTCTGGTTGATGACGCCGAGGTTGGTGGGCGGGATGGAATCGCGCGGATAGGTTTGCCCCCAGAGTTCATAGATCTGGCGCGCTTTTTCGAGGTCGCCGGTGACGAAATCATAGTAGTGGGATTCGATGTAAAACTTCTCGCGCTCGCTGACTTTCTCGCGCGATTCAAAAGCCTTCTTGACGTTCTCCGCGGCGAGATTTTTTTCGCCAAGATTGTGAAGACTGGTGCCAAGCAGGGCATAGGCCATGGCGAAATTGGGGTCGAGAGCGATGGCGTGCTGGAACATCGGGACGGCAGCTGCTGCGTCGCCTTTTCCAGACATGGATTTTCGTCCCAGGCTGAAAGATTGCAGGGCTTCGAGAGAAGGAGTGGTGGCCTGCTCGATGGGGGTATCCAGTTTTTGAACCGTGCTGAGAGATTCGCCGAGTTTTTCGCGGAGGCTGGAGGCGGCTTTGCTCAGGGCTTCGAGTACTTTTTCCTTTCCGGCGGCCTGCACCTGTTCTTCAACCAGCGGATCGCCGGTGGTGCAATTCACGGCCTTGAGGCCGATGACGTAATCACTGCCCATGCTGGCGATGGAGCCGGTGAGATAGGCTTTGCTGCCGGTGCGCTGGCAAAGGTCGCGGACAATGTTGGTGGTGAGCTTGGTGTCCGCGGGGCGGCCCATGAGCTGGAGAGTTTGCTGGATGCGATGCTCGGAGATGAGGCTGAGGAAGGGAGATTGTTCGAGCTGCACGGCAAGGCCCTGGCGGAGCGCGTCGTCGAAAACGGCGTCGCCGGTTTTATTGATGAAATCGGCGAGCACGATGGTGTCGTTCTCGCTGAGGGCGTGCGTGCGGCGCGAAGTGAAGAGCCAGCCGCCGGCGACGAGGCCGATGACGACAACAGCGGCGCTTGCGATCATTGCCCATTTGTACCGGCGATACAGCGGAGGACGCGGGATGACGATGGTGGCGGCGGTGAGGCCGGTTTCGGTGTCGCGCTTCAGGCGCTGCAAATCGGCGCGAATTTCGGCGGCGCTCTGGTAGCGAAGTTTTCGATCTTTCTCGAGAGCCTTGTTGATGATTTCTTCGAGTTTGGGCGGGACTTCCGGATTGACGGTGTGCGCCAGCGCCGGCTGGCGAGTGAGAATGGCTTCGATGATTACGCCGCCGGTGTTGCCGGAATAGGCCTGGCGTCCGGTGGCCATTTCGTAGAGTAGAAGTCCCAGGGAAAAAAGATCGGTGCGCGAATCGAGATCGTCGCCGCGGACTTGCTCGGGAGACATGTAAGACGGCGTGCCGCTGATGACGCCGACGATGGAGAGCGATTGCTCGTGCGATTCGCGCGAGGAGCCGGAAGGCTGGTCGGCGATTGCTTTGGGAACCAGCTTGGCGAGGCCGAAATCGAGGACCTTTGCCTGTCCGCGCTTGGTGACGAAAATATTGGCGGGTTTGATGTCGCGATGGATGATGCCTTCGGAGTGCGCGGCATCGAGGGCGTCGGCAATCTGGATTCCCAGTTCGAGGATGCGATCGAGCGGGAGCGGCCTGCCGTTGATGTGGCGGCGGAGCGTTTCGCCGTCAATATATTCCATGGCGATGAAGGAATGGCTGTCTTGCTCGCCAATGTCGTAGATGGTGCAGATGCCGGGATGATTGAGCGCGGAAGCGGCGTGGGCTTCGCGGCGGAAGCGTTCCAGGGTTTGCGAATCGTGCGCGGAATCTTCGGGAAGAAATTTCAGAGCGACGGCGCGATCCAGGCGGGTGTCCTGAGCTTTGAAGACCACACCCATACCGCCAGCACCAAGTTTCTCGAGAATGCGATAGTGCGAGATGGTCTGGCCAATCATAAGCCTGGGACAGGCTCTAACGAATTCGAATTGCCATCAAGTTGCGATCAAAAATCAAAGCGTTGGTTCGTCGAGACTCGGGTTTCTGGTGGAACCGCGAGTGAGTCGCCGGTCTTCCTTGGGCGGCCGGGGCGATCCCAACACCGAGAGCAGGGAGGAGCCTTCCCCGTAAGTGTTTACCGCACTGAGGGGCTCCTGCTCAAGATTAATGTTCTTGCTGCAGATGGTGCAGACGAGAGAACCGAGCATTCCGCCGTCCGCCTGTCTGAAAATGTTATAGCGCATGACGCGCCCACAACATGTTGGAACCCACAGAGTGGGAGTTTTGTCTGCCGTCATACCGCTCCTTCCTAAGGGTAAGCTGCCGGATTATACACTGGAAAGCAACTGGTTAAAGGAGGGCTGAGGAAATTGGAGGGCGGCCCCGATCGAAGGCATCGGGGCGCCGGAAATTGGCCGGGGGCGCCCCGATGAAAACCATCGGGGTGCAGAAATCGCACGGCCCTTCGAAGCTCAGGGTAAACCCTTCGAAGCTCCCTTCGTTTCTCAGGGCGAGCAGGGTAAACGTGAAGCCGGCCCCTA
This sequence comes from Terriglobia bacterium, assembly GCA_041490605.1. GTDB lineage: Bacteria > Acidobacteriota > Terriglobia > Acidiferrales > UBA7541 > JBGPTK01. The sequence continues at coordinate 5,840 of JBGPTK010000040.1, forward strand.
CAGAACGGCACAGCATGGCGGTGGCGCCCGGTGAGGAGAAGGCTTGCCGTGGGCGAGGGGGGAGAGGATAATTCGCGCAGTGTGCGCGTGATTTGTTTGGCGGAGATTTTGCGTTGCGCGCAAAATTTTAAATTGAATTGAATGATTCGGCAGGCCGGGGGCTTTGACATGAGCGACGAGAGCAAGCAGCGAATTGGGGATTATGAAGTGCTGGGTGTGCTGGGCAGCGGCGGAATGGGGCGCGTTTACAAGGTGCGCAATGTGATTTCCGATCGCGTCGAGGCCATGAAGATTCTGCTGCCCAATCTGGCGGGGAGGCAGGAACTGGCCGACCGTTTCCTGAATGAGATCAAGCTGGTGGCAAGCCTGGATCATCCCAACATCGCGGCGCTGCGGACTGCGCTGACCGTGGATAACCAGCTCTTGATGATTATGGAGTATGTGGAAGGGACCACTTTGTCGGCGCGGCTCGAGCATGGGCCGATTCCGGTGGGCGAAACTTTGGATTACATCAACCAGGTGCTGGCGGCGCTGAGTTATGCGCATGCGCGCGGGGTGATCCATCGCGACATCAAGCCGGGCAACATGATGCTGACCCCAAGCGGAGTGGTAAAGCTGATGGATTTCGGCATCGCGCGATCGGGGACGGATGGCGGAATGACCAAAACGGGGACGACGCTGGGCTCGGTTCACTACATGTCGCCGGAGCAGGTGAGGTGCGAGCCGATCGATGCGCGGTCTGATTTATATTCGCTGGGAATTTCTTTGTACGAACTGGTTACCGGGCAGCGGCCGTTTCAGGCGGACAGTGAGTTTTCGCTGATGGCTGCGCAGGTGAAGGAAATACCGCGGCCTCCACTGCAATTGCAGGCGGGACTGCCGGCGGGGCTGAACGAGATTATTTTGATGGCGATTGCGAAGGAACCGGGGAAACGGTTTCAGTCAGCCGAAGCGTTTCGAAATGCGTTGAGCAATGTGGCGTGCGATGTCAGCGGGCAAACTGCGACGATGGATTTGACCCCACCGCGCATGGCGCCTGCGGCGGCGAAAGTGGCGGCGACCGTGGCGAAGCCGCCTTCGCCGAGCGCGACATCAGCTTCGGGGGCTTCGGCGGCTACGCCGCAGATGCCAGGCTCGACGGCGGCTGGTGCTGCGACTGTTGCCGGGGCTGCTGGTGGTGCTAGTGTTCCACCGACGGGGAAGAGTGATCATCACGTTTTGTATATTACTTTGGGAGCGGTGCTGGCCTTGGCGGCGCTGGTGGGAGCGGGGACTTATGTTTCGGCGCGGCGGGGGCGAGCGAATCAGGGCGGATCGATGCTTCCGGCGGTGAGTTCGGCGCCTTCGCAAGATGCAGCACCGGGTTCGTCGCCTTCGCCAACTTCGGCTTCGGCGCCTGCGGCGCCTGCGCAGGCGGATCAGAACGCTGGTGGGAATGAACAGCCGGCTGATACGAAGGCGGGGGGAGCTAGTCCGGCCACTTCTTCACGTGCGAGTGGTAAGAGCTCCGCGGCAGCGGCGGCGGCAAAGGAAGCGGCTGCGCAGGCCGCTCAACAGGCGGCGGCAGCGAGTGCGGCGGCAGCAGCTGCAGCAGCTGCCGCAGAAAAAGAGAAATTGGATCAGTTGGAGCTATCGATCGATCAATTGCAGAGCCGCATCGATGCCGCGAATAACAGCCTGGAAGGCATCGAGCAGGAACAAAGCCGGTCGGGTATGAGGATGCGGTCGGACATTACGTCGGCACGAAGCGCCATGCTCAACAGCCTGAAGAAGGCACAAGATGCCCTGGCGAATCATGACGCCGAAAAGGCCAAGCGCTATTCCGATCAGGCGGAAGCGAATCTGGAAATCATTGAGCATTTCTTGGGGCGGTAGCGCCCGCCTTCAGGCGGGCATGTGGTTGCTCCGAAAGAAGCCGCCCTGAAGGGCGGCGCTACACAACCAAGCTGGCCGAACAACACTGAGGAATTGAATGAGTGGGGATGGTGGGGCTGGGGAGAGTCGAACTCCCGGCACGCAGTTTAGGAAAACAAATGGCTGTTCTGCCCGGTTCTGAAAATGTTGGACTTTACTATACTGTTCAACGGGTTACAAGGATCGACGCCTTGCATGAAGTACCCTGAATTTGAACCGTTTTGAACCAACATCTACTACGTTTTTACTACACTTTCTATTTAGCGCTCCCGTCGTCCTGCTATCGGAAACCGGACTCCGCGTGGGAAAGGAAGCTCTCATGTTGAAATGAAGCGATTTCGACCTTCACAATAGGCATGTCATCGTTCGCGACTCGAAGACATTGGCTGGGGAAAGAACCGTTCCGCTTTCAGAGCTTTGCAAGGCCGAGATGCTCAATTGGAAAAACCTAAATGGGTAAGAGTGGCGCGTCTGAGAGGATTTGAGCCTCCGGCCTCTGGTTCCGGAGATCAGAGGTCCGTCTTGATGCGTTCTGAAAATTTCTGATTATATTTGCACTGTCAAGCAGTTGCAGGATTCGCGCCTTGCCCGGTTCTGATCCGTTTATCCCCGCTCTGAGCCGAAAACCATTACACTTCTTTATTACACTCGATGCGAGCAAGGTTTAGGACGCATTTTGCCGATCCTCTCATCGAGATTGAAATGCTTCGTTTAGTTCTTCCTTGCAGAGTAATGGCAATCGTACTCACATTGCTTTGGCTTTCTACACTCCAACTTTGGAGCTCCAGCCGGACAAGGCCGTCAGGGTGAGACAAAAAGGAGATTGAGTAAAAATTTTGACTAATGCCTGAAAGGCCGCAACAGCTTCACGAGCTGCTTCGGTTTAAATCCCTTCAGCGGCATGCCAGTGTTCCTCCTGAGTGAATTCTCTCTCCCGCCGGTGCAATAAATCCCGGACAGGTCAGCAGCTCTCCCTCTACCGCTGAACAGTGCGCGCAACTCTCTGCAACGTCGTTTTAAGATGTGACGGCTGTCACGCCCATGAGTGACGGCCATCATAGCCGAATAGCAATTCTCTCGTTAAAGATTACGGACACTAGACTGATTTTGGCGGTTCACTTGCAGGCTATGGGGAATCAGGGGGGAAACGGTGAAAAATCGAACTGCACGCGTGGCATTAGTGATTAGCACTCTCTCTTTCGGCGCTCTAATTTGGATCCTGGGGTCTTCGCCCAAAGCCTCGGCGATCCCGGCCTTTTCACGCAAGTATCAGACTTCCTGCACTACTTGTCACAGTGACTACCCGGAGCTGAATGACTTCGGCGAGGCCTTCAAGAAGAACGGCTTCAAATTCCCGAAGGACGATGAGATGTTCGTAAAGGAACCTCCCGTCCTGCTCGGCGCCAAAGCTCAGAAAGAGGCCTTTCCGAAGGCTGTCTGGCCTGGCGAAATTCCCGGCAACCTCCCTGTAGCATTTCGATACACTGGGAACTTCAATTACAACAGCAAGCAGCCCATCTCGAAGGGATTCCTTCCGCGAACGGACCTTTTTGTTCCAAATACGTTCACCCTCATCGCCGCTGGTAGTTTCGGTCAGTCGCTTTCCTTCTGGGTGGACGACGATATCTCGACGGGAGGATCGGGAGCGGATGGAGGGCTGGGAGATGGTTACCTGAAGGCAAACGACCTTGGGCGTTTTTTTCACTTGCCCAAAGACACCCTGAACGTTCGATTCGGGCAATTCGAGCTGGACTTACCGTTCACGCAGGCGAGGACGATCAATCTGACCGGCTATGACATTTATGACCAAGCGAGCACCGCTGGAATCTTGGGCACTACCGAAAACCCGCTAGTGTTTGCGGCAACTCAGCGAGGCATTGAGTTTGGTGGTTACCCCAATGACGGAAATTTTTCCTGGTCGGTCTCTCTGGTGAATGGCTCCAACGACACCCCTGCTATACGCAATTCCAAGGACGTGTACGTGCGGGTTTCGCAGCGCTTCAATCTCGAACGCGATCCCAATGTTCGTAAGGAAGTGCAAGCCGCTGGACCAACCGGACCTCGTGACCACACCTCCATCAAGTTCGGCGCGTTCTACTATTACGGTCGCAATGCGCTCAACATGGACGGCTCCCTCTTTCCCGGCCTCGGGACAATCCACGAACCGTTCTACCGGGGCGGTGGCGATTTCCGGTTTAAGTACCGCCACTTCGAACTCTACGGGCTTGGCATGTACGGCCATGACGTGAACTTGGTCCCCAACGCTGCTGACACTGGATTCGAGCCTTCAACTCCTGTTACATTTACCGGAGGATTTACCCAGGCGGAATATTGGGTCTATCCCTGGATGATCGCCCTCATGCGCTACGACTTCGTTAACTCCCCCACGGACTTCTTGAACGGCGCGGCCCGTAATAACACCCGGAACCGTTTCAGCCCCGGGGTACAATTGCTCGTGCGGGCCAACATCAAGGTGGACTTCGAGTATCAGCGCCGTTGGCAGCAGCCCACCCCCAACTCCAGCCAGTTCTTCCGGCCCAACGGGGCCGTCGCAGGCATCGATTTTGTCTTCTAAATGTGCGGTGGAACGGTTCGATCAGCACAAATTTGCGAGTGATTGCGAGCGGGAGGAATTTTCGATGGAAACGTTGAAGAGAATTATGATTCTAGTAGCAATGGTAATGGCCGGCTTATTGTTCGCCTCGATGAGCTGGGCAGGTGAGATCAAAGGAAAAGTCGAAGTTCAAGGTCTCCGGTCAGCGGAAAACATCGCTGTTTACGTGGACGCAATCCCGGACAAGGAATTTCCCGCGGCGGCACAGCACGTATTGATGGATCAGAAGGGTTTGAAGTTCACGCCCCACGTCCTCGTCGTTCTCAAGGGAACGACGGTGGACTTCCTCAATAGCGACCCCGTAGGGCACAACGTGTATTGGCCTTCGATTGGCGGCAATAAAAAGCTCACTCATAATTTGGGAACTTGGCCGAAAGGGGATAAGAAATCCTTCCAGTTCAATGACCTGGGCGCCGCGCCCATGCTCTGCAACGTCCATCCGGAGATGTCCGGGTATGTGGTCGTGGTGCCAACTCCCTACTTCGCGGTGACCGACAAAGAAGGCAACTTCGAAATCAAGGGAATATCCCCCGGTCATTACACTTTGAAAGCATGGAGCGAGGATGGTAAACCGGTGACTCAGCCCGTTGACGTTGCGGCGGGAGTAACCAGCGTCACCATCACGGTAAAAAAATAAGGCCGCCGGATCCGCAGAGGCCTCTGAATGGAAGCGCGCTCCAAACTCGTGGATTTGGAATGGCTGGAATCGAACTTTCCTTGCATGCAGGCGTGCCCGGTCCACACCCAAGCCGGGCGCTATGTGACGCTCATTGCCCAGGGACGTTATGAAGAGGCGTATCGGTACGCACGGCTCCCAAATCCCTTCGCTTCCATCTGCGGCCGGGTCTGCGGCCATCCCTGTGAACCGGCGTGCCGCCGCGGCCAATTTGATCTGCCGATCTCCATCCGAGCGCTCAAGAGATTTCTCACCGAGCGCTACGGCCCGGAGTCGCGCAATCCTCTTGATCTCTTCCCGGAAAAACCTCGAATCGTTCACGAAGAAAAAATAGCCATCATTGGATCCGGGCCGGCCGGCATGTCCGCAGCCCATGACCTGGCACTGCTTGGCTATGGCGTGACGATCTTCGAGGCGGCCACCGTTCCGGGTGGCATGATGCATCTGGGTATTCCAGAATACCGCCTCCCGCGCGATGTGTTACAGGCTCAGATCCGCGAAATCCTGGATCTGGGCCCGGAGTTGCGCTTGAACTCTCGCCTGGGGCGCGATTTTTCATTGGCCGACCTTCGCAAACAGGGTTACAAGGCGGTGCTGCTCGCTTTTGGCTTGCACCGAAGCCGCGACCTGAATCTCCCGGGCCATGAGCTGGATGGCGTGGTGAAGGGCATCGATTTTCTTCTGAACGTTAATCTGGGCTACCAGTTCGCGGTCGGCAAGCAGGTGGTTGTGATTGGCGGGGGGAACGTGGCCATCGATGTAGCTCGATCCGCCCTACGCGAACAGCAGAAACTTGCGGCGGAGCCGGCGGGGGGGCCTGCGCTGCCTAACGAGCTGACCGCGCCTGAGAAAGATGTGGCCATGAAAGAATTCATGGACGTTTCGCGTGCCGCCTTGCGCATGGGGGCGCGCGAGGTGCATCTGGTCTGCCTCGAATCGCGAGCGGAGATGCCCGCTTCCGAAGAGGAAATCCATGAAGGGTTATACGAAGGATTGACGATCCATCCATCGCTCGGCCCCAAGCAGTTCGTCGGCAAAAACGCAAAGGTCACCGGGCTCGAAACGATCCGATGCAGCTCCGTGTTCGATGCGCAGCACCGCTTCAGTCCCACATTTGAACCCGGCACCGAATCGGTGATTCCCTGCGACACGGTGATCCTGGCGATCGGTCAAGCGTCCGATCTTTCTTTCCTTTTGCCCGAAGACGGAATTGAGGCCACGCGCCAAGGCACGTTGAAGGTCGCCCCGGAGACATTAATGACCACCGCGCCGGGAATTTTTGCCGCTGGAGACATTGCCTTCGGCCCGCGGTTGATTATCAGCGCTGTCGCCGATGGGAAAAAAGCGGCGGAGCAAATCGATCGCTATCTCCGCGGGGAGCAGTGGAAGCCGAAGCCGAAGTACATACAAATCACACTTCTCGACCACCATGAGATGGCCGGACACTACGACGAGTATTCCCGGTTGGCGGTGCCCGTCATCCCTCTCGAGCGACGCACGGGAATTACGGAGGTCGAAACCGGCTTTACCGAAGTGCAGGCGCGTGAAGAGGCGTCCCGCTGTCTGCAATGCTGGATCAACACCGTTTTCGAAGGGAATGAGGCGGAAGGCACTGAATGTATCTTGTGCGGCGGTTGCGTGGACGTCTGCCCCGAAAATTGCCTCTCGCTCGTTCCTCTGGGTCAAGTCTTCTTCCCGGAAGTAATCAAGGAACGGCTGCATGCGGATGCACTGGTATATGAGACCACTTTGCAGCATCTGAACGCCGGGGACTTGGCGAACTCCGAAGGCGCGGTAATGATCAAAGACGAAAAGATCTGCATCCGTTGTGGGCTCTGCGCCGAGCGTTGTCCTGCTCACACCATCACCATGGAAGCGTTTGAAGTATTCGAACATCCACCGGGGCTTGTCCCCGTGGAGGAGATAGTTCTCCGAAGATGACTGAACCGGAAAAACCGACCACCCCGGGAGAAGTAGCCAAGGCCGGGGAAATGCTTGAAGTGACGCGACGCGACTTTCTCAGCGAGGTCACACTCGGCGCGCTGGGCATCGCGGGCCTGGGCTCGGCCCTGGTCACATATCAATATTTTTCACCGAATGTGCTCTTCGAACCGTCCATGACATTCCGGGCGGGAAACCCGGACCTCTATCCCGTCAATTCGGTCACCTACCTTCAGGAGCAGGAGGTTTACATCGTTCGGGTGGAGCAAGGGTTTTACGCGGTCTCTGCAATTTGTACGCATCTAGGCTGCATCACCTCGTGGCATCCGGAGCACAAGCTGATCGAATGCCCCTGCCACGGCAGTAAGTTCCAGAGCGACGGTGCGAAAGTGGCTGGACCCGCACCTGGTCCCCTGCCACATTTTTCAATATCCTTGACGCCCGATGGAGAACTCCTGGTCAATAAGCTCGAGACGGTGAATCTCAATCAAATGTTGAAAGCTTGAAAGGAAAGATGGCCACCACATTTCATCAAGCGATCGAAAGGCTCCGCGAAACGCGCGTTTGGAAATCAATATTTCGCAGAGGCCCGGCCCTGACCAATCGCACGCGCAGCCTCGCCGTTTTCGGCAATTTGTTCCTGCACTGGCTGCCCGTCAAAGTGCGCGAAAAGTCACTGCGAGTGCGGGCTTCGTATTATCTGGGGTCAATCTCTTTCCTTCTCTTCCTCGTGCTGTCAGTCACCGGCGTGTTGCTCATGTTTTATTACCACCCCGCCGTGCCGCAGGCCTACCGCGATATGAAAGACTTGCGCTTTGTCGTCTCGAATGGCGTTTTTTTGCGCAACGTGCACCGGTTGGCGGCGCATTTGATGGTCCTATTGGTTTTTTGGCACATGTTCCATGTGTTCTATCGGGGTGGCTACAAGCCACCCCACGAATTCAATTGGGTGGTTGGCGTGATCCTGCTCCTGTTGACGCTCTTCTTGAGCTACACCGGCTACCTGCTGCCTTGGGACCAGCTTGCCTTCTGGGCTATCACGGTGGGATCCAATATCATTTCGGCGATGCCATTTGTGGGTGATAAGGTGCGTTTCGAATTGCTCGGTGGACACCTGGTAGGGGAAAACGCCCTGCTGCGATTTTACGTTCTGCACTGCGTGGTGTTGCCTCTTCTGGCGGTGCTATTCATCGGAATCCATTTTTGGCGCGTTCAAAAAGACGGCGGCCTGACGGTGCGATCGGAAGATGACCGAAAAAAATAAATTCGAAGCTGGCCTCGGTTCGGACGCGCGAAAAGACCCGCAACGCATCGTTTTCATCACTAAGAAAACTTCCGCGAAGGTTCGAGGAGATGTAGGCCCGCAACGGATGTCCTATCCGCACCTATTGGTGCGGGAGGCTATTCTCTTCGAGGCTCTCACCGTCGCTCTGGTCCTCGTGGCTCTGTTTTGGGACGCGCCACTCGAGCAACTGGCTAACCCTCTTCTGACGCCCAACCCCGCCAGAGCGCCCTGGTACTTCCTTGGGTTGCAGGAACTGCTCCACTATTTTCCGCCGCTCGTTGCCGGGATCATCATTCCGACTCTGGTGATCGTGGCGCTGGTCGTGATTCCATACTTCAACGTCAACGTGGAGGGTGAACCGATCTGGGCCGCGAATCGCACTCGACATTTGCGCGTCTTCCTTGGCGCTTTGGTCCCGATGATCATCTTTCTCGGTGCTTATCGGGCTTGGACCGTACTAGCGCCTACCATATTGGTTGGTGGCCTGGTGCTCTTTTCGTATTACGTCAGACCGGGGAAACGGCCCTGGATGGATTATTTGTGCACCCGGGCGGTTCCCTGGTGGGTGATGACGTGGTTCATTTTCGTCGCCGTGACTCTCACGCTTGTGGGGACATTCTTCCGCGGGCCGGGGTGGTCCTGGATCTGGCCATGGGGGCCGCATGCCGGCTGAGGAGATGGGAAAATTGTCGCACCGGCTGCGAGTTGTCTTCGCGGTCGCGAGTGTTTTATTCCTCGTCGTGCTCGCCATCTCTCCGATCAAGGATCTCCGCATGGAATGGAAGCAGTACAAGCGCGGCTACGTTCGATTCGCGCAGTCGCGCCCGGACACCAAGCGCCTCCTCGGCGATTTTCACCCGGGGATGGATCAGATTTGGATTCCCGAGATGGGCGTGGTGGATCGCTGCACCACATGCCACCAGGGCATCGCGCAGCCGACTCTTGCCGGGAAGTCTGTGCCACAGCCTTTCCGCGCGCATCCGCCGATTCCTCATCACATACAGGACTGGGGATGTACGGTCTGCCACCGCGGTCAGGGACCCGCCACGGAAGTGGCGGAAGCACACGAGACGACCCTGGCCTGGGAACAGCCTCTCCTGCCGAATCGCTATATTCAGGCGTCCTGCGGCAATTGTCACCGCGGCGATTTGGCGGAAACTCCCAGACTTGTGCGGGGCCGCGCGCTCCTGGCGAATTTCAATTGCGTAGGTTGTCATCGCCTTCAGGACATTGACCGGCCGGCGATGCTCGGCCCGGATTTGACCAGCGTGGGCAACAAAGTGAATCGCAAATGGATTTACAAGTGGCTGAAAGAGCCACGGACAGTTCTGGACAAGGACGGCAACGTCGTCGTGGACGGCTATGAAACTGAAGATGAACCGCGAATGCCCCAATTCCGCCTGAGCGAGCAAGAGCTACTAGCATTGTCCGCATATCTGAGCAGGCAGAAAGCCAAGCCTCTGGTTCCCTATGCGATCAATCCGCGAGTAGTCGCAGCCTGGGAGAAAAAGCCCGATCTCGCGGCGCAAGGGGAGCTCCGATTCCGGCAGATGTTTTGCACCACTTGTCATTCGCTCGCAGTGACGCGAGCGGGAGAAACAAAATTGATCGGCGGAGATATCGGCCCGGAATTGACCAAGGTGGGAAGCAAAGTGGACCGGGAATGGCTGGTGGATTGGCTCCGCAATCCTCAGGGATACCTGCCGAACAGCAAGATGCCTCGTTACGAGTGGACGGATGAAGACCTTTACAAAGTCACGCAGTATATCGACACAACCCTTACAGATCCGGACCTCTTGAGTGATGTCCCCCAGATTGGTCCTCCCACAGAGGACGAAGTGCAGTTGGGCCGGCGGCTGTTCGCCGAGAAAGGCTGCGGGAGTTGCCACGCCATCGAAGGCATCAGTACACAGAAGGAGTTTGGCCCTGATCTTTCGAGCCTGGGTGGCAAAAATGTTTCGCAACTGGAATTCGGAGAATCCATAATTCCGCGGAACCTGATTTCTTATGTGCAGGCGAAGATTACAAATCCTTCTTCTGTGAATCCGGCCGCGCGGATGCCGCAGTATCACTTGAACCCGGACGATCTGGATGCAATTACCACAGCGCTATTGAGCATGGGCGGCACGCCTGCTTCCAGCGGAATGCAAAAATTGATTTTGCCTCGCGCCCAACCTGCGTTTCATCCCGTGGGAGCATTTGGAGCCGTCTATGAGCGCTACAAATGCTACGTCTGCCATAAGTTCAATGGCTACGGCGGAGATCTTGCACCCGATCTTTCCTATGAGGGCAGCCGGGCGCAGCGCAAGTGGCTCGTTGACTTCCTCAAGAACCCGCAGACGCTGCGTCCGACCCTCGTGCTTCGAATGCCCCAGTTCAATATGACGGAGCAGGAAGCAGCAATCGTGGCGGATTATTTTGGGATGGTCTTGCAGAGCCCTGCTGTCAGTCTGGCCTCCCTAGACCAAAAACAATTCACTTCGCAGCAGGCGGCCCTGGGCAAACAGCTTTACGATGTGAAATATCAGTGCCAATCGTGCCACACCATCGGGTCGACGGGAGGATACGTCGGTCCCAATCTGAACAACGTGGGTGAATGGCTAACGCCCGCGTGGATCGAAGCTTGGCTGCGGAATCCGCAAGCACTGGTGCCCGGCGCCATCGAGCCTCGCCGCGCCTTCTCCGAGGATGAGGTGAAGGCCCTCACGGCTTTCCTCATCACGCTTCGCCAGGGCGGAGAAGGAAGGAAAGCGGCGAAGACCGCCGCGGCGGGAGGAAACCAGTGAGGGCGGCGCGAGTTTTTCTCGGCGCGGGCCTGTTTCTTGCGCTCGTATGTGTTCCGGCCTGCCGCAAAAAGGCAGCACCTGTCACCAATGATCCGCTTCGCAGCGCGTACGACGTCGAACCAGATTGGAATGACCCGCAACGTCTGATTTCCCTCGATTATCAGCAGGCGCAGGGCAAGCGCATCTTCTATCAAGATTGCGTCTGGTGCCATGCGGATGCAACACCGGCAGGGCCCTCGAACCGTTCGAATTTGAATCCCCAGCCGCCACTGATGAACGATGGAGCCGCATTGAATGGCGAGAGCGACGAGTTCTTTCAGAACATCATCACCCTGGGAGGAAGCGCGGTAGGGAAATCTGCGATGATGCCTCCCTACGGCCGAACGTTGACGCAGGATGAAATCCGCGCAATCATTGCGTACACTCGGAGCATTGCAGTGCCTCGCTATCTACCGTCGGCGCGTCCAGGACCTTCATACTCGGGGAAGGGAGAAAATGAAAGTCGTAGGTGAGAAACAAGCCCGCCGCACGAGGTTTCTTTCCAGCGCTTTGATTTTGGGCGCGCTGCTCCTCACGGTCGCGGGCGATGCATTCGGACAGGTCAGTCCTGCTGAAATCATCAATCCGGAGCTGAAGGCGGCCGAGGCCAAATACTTTTCAAAGCTCAAATCACTGAACCATGCGATCGAGGCGGCAAAGTTCCCCTTTCCTTTTTATTTGAGCAGGTATGTTGGCCTGAATCCGGCGCAACAAGCCGAGGCCGATTCGCGCGGAATCGAATTCGTCAGGTTCCACGAACGGGTGGTGCTCAAAATCACCGGCAATTACAATGCCGCCTATAACGCCGTCCTTCTCGCGCAAAACCAGAGAGCCGCACGCGTTTTTGAGGAAGTCATCACCCCGATTCTCCGGCTGGTTGCCCAGGAAATTCCGGTGGACGTGACGTGCGACGCGATCGGTTTTGAGATTTCTTTTCACACGCGCTCCCAGAAAACAAACTACGATTATGAAGGGAAAGAAATTCTTGTCGCCGTCTTCAAGCCAGCGGATGCTTTCGCTTATTCACTGGCGCAAAGTGATCAAGATCGGCAGGAAATGCTGAATCGTTCGGAGATTTATCTCGATGGAAACCTATTTGGGCTGGCGCTGTACCAGCCCAACCCGTTCGATCTCGAAGCTCTGGGCAGGACGACAACACAGCCTTCAACTACATCGGCTTCCCCCGCCCTCGCAGTCAAGTCATCGCGCGAAGCGTCCCTTGCCGGTCCCAAAGTCGTTACAGACTTTACGAGCCCCACCACTCGAACCGGGGCAGGCGGAAAAATCTCCTCGAATGGCCCTGGAACACCAGCGCCCCCGGCCCCGCCTGCTCCGGTGATTCCGGCGGCTCCCGCCGCAACTCAGAGCGATGCGGATCGCTTGCAGTCAAAATTTCAGCCCCAACTCGACGCGTACGCGAAGGAGCTCGCGTCCCGGTTCCACTTGGTGGACTATGCGCCCCCTTCCTTCGGCGTATTTCGAAACCAGATCGTCCTGCAAGTCACGCTCCGGAACACGTCCCGTTTCAACCGGGACACAACCTCTATCTACAAGCGCGCGGCGCAAAGTTTCGATCTCTTTCTTGGGCCGCAGCTCAAAGACCTTCTCGAAAAAATTCCCGCTGGCTGGGAATTTAACGCCCTGGACATCAGCGTCCTGAACCAACTCTCGCCAGACGCCAAAACTTCCTCCGAAGCGATCGAGTTTGTATTCCCTCTACAGGCCGCTCGCAAATTCGCCGATTCGGATATCACCAATCAACAATTGATCGACCAAAGTGTGGTCTTGGTCAACGGCATGCGCATTTCGTTAGACCTACAACGCGTCGAGTAAGAAGAAGTTCTCCAGGCGCTGCTGATGGCGGGCAGCAGCAAGTTTTCTTTACACTGCATCATCGCCCGCTGGACGATCGTTCGGCAGCCTAAGTCCTGATAAAACGGGCGAACCGGCCATCTGTAACAATGCCGGCTCTGTCACAGAGGCCCGTCTTGACGCGTTCTGAGAACTTCTGATTATATTTGCACCGTCGAGCAGTTGCAGGATTCGCGTCTTGCCCGGATCTGATCCGTTTATCCGCGTTCTGAGCCAATCACCATTGCATTTTTATTACAATCGAATTGTAAGTTACTCTGACCTAACAAAGAACTGAGGCCGGAAATCCGCGGCGCCGTAGCTGTGATAGGCTGGATCATGACCTCAGAATAATTCTAGAAATACGATCTCTACAAGTTCGGAGGCGAAGCCCGGCCAGAGCAATCCCTCGGAGGTTGTACTTGCGGTCCACGATTTTCCCACACCGGGGATCAGCGCCGGTGGAGGCAAACGCGTTTTGCTCCCGGGCACGGAGAATCGCGCCGGCTTCCATTCAACATTGCAGGGCCACGCTTCTGCTTTTCTTTGCAGTTCTTTTTTTTATTGCTGTTTTTCCCCTGCGAGCACAAATTTCCCCGGGACCTCTTTCCAAATCTCACCAATTCCTCGGTGGTCCAACACAATGTGCCAGTTGCCACAAAGTCGGAGCAGGCTCAGCAGCCCTGAAGTGCGGCGAATGTCACACCGAAATTTCACAACGGATTGCGGAGGGACGCGGACTGCACGCCCGCTTCCCAGACAAAGAAAACTGCGGGAAGTGCCACTCCGAACACAATGGCGAGGATTTCAAACTCATCCGCTGGATCCCTTCGTTGAAGGGTTTTGATCACAAGGGAACCGGCTACGCGTTGCAAGGGAAACACGCTGCACTGGATTGCAGCCAATGTCACAAGCCGGAACGCATCAGTGAGGCCGAACGGCGTTCGATCAAGATGAAGGATTTGCGGCAGACGTATCTCGGTCTGCCGCAAAACTGCGCAAGCTGCCACGAAGATGTTCACAAAGGCCGGCTGGGACCAAATTGCACGCAGTGCCACAATATTACGGATTGGAAAGCAGCCACGCAGTTCGATCATTCCAAGACGAGATTTCCACTGACAGGGCTTCACGCGCCAGTACCGTGCGCGAAGTGCCACACCGCCGGAGCGGACAAGGCGCCGCGGTTCCGGGGACTGGAGTTCGGAAAATGTTCGGATTGCCATAGCGATCCTCATCACGGAAGATTCCCGGAGACCTGCGCGACTTGCCACGTCACCGGCGGCTGGAGAAAAATCGCCGGCAACGAGCATTTCGATCACTCCAAGATAAAATTCCCGTTGCTCGGCAAACACGCGGAAGTCGATTGCCTGAAGTGCCACGCCGGAGCGGATTTCAAAAAACCGGTTCCCTTCGCCAAGTGCTCCGACTGCCATACACCGGACCCGCACGGCGGTCAATTCCGCGCGCGTTCCGATAAAGGCGAATGTTCCGCTTGCCACACGGTCGACGGATGGAAGCCTTCGCTCTTTGGGGTCAAAGAACATGCGGCAACTACCTATCCGCTCACAGGAGGCCACGCCTCGGTCGCCTGCGCCAAGTGTCACATTCCGGCGGGCGCCGCGACTCGCTACAAGATTGCCTTTGTTCGCTGCACCGATTGCCATTCCGATGCGCACGAGGGCCAGTTTGCAGGGCCGCCCTTTAACAATCGCTGCGAACCATGCCACACCGTGAAGGGATTCCGTCCTTCACTGTACACGATCGCGCAGCATCAAAAGAGCCGGTATCCGCTCGCAGGAGCGCATCTGGCAGTGATGTGTTCGGAATGTCACGCCACCGCGAAGGCGCAGCATCCGGCCAAGACCGCTCCATTCCGTTTTCAGGATCTCACTTGCACGGGCTGCCACACGGATCCACACAAGGGCCAGTTCCGTGAGCGGATGGCGCAGCCGGGACCGAATGGGAAGCCGCTTGGGTGCGAGGCCTGCCACACCGTCCGTTCCTGGACCAACGTGAAAGGCTTTGACCATTCGAAAACGCCGTTTCCGTTGACCGGCGCTCACGCGAAGGTGGCCTGCGACGGCTGCCACAAGCCTGGACATGAAGGAAGCTCTGTGAAGGAAGTCGACTTCCACTCCGCGCCAACTCTGTGTTCGAGTTGCCATGCAGACGTACACGCCGGTCAATTCATCGGCTCAGGCAATCCCCCTAATTGCGCGAATTGCCATACGACCGAGCATTGGAAGCCTTCTTCCTTCGACCACGAATCTGGATCGATTTTTTCATTGAAGGGAGCCCACCAGAAAGTCGATTGTGATTTGTGCCACAAATCTTTCCGAACCGTGGCCGGCAAGCGGGTCTTGTTCTATAAGCCGGCGCCACGCGAATGCGCGGCCTGCCATAACTGACGCGAGGCCAATGGACTCAGTCTGATGGCCACCAGTGCTCTCCGCGAAACTGGACTGAAACTGATCTTTTGGCCAGTTGTTTCGTCCGGAATCGAACTATACATTCATCAGTGAATCTAAAGCCTAGTCCCGTACCCAAAATTTCAGGCGCGGTTGTGTCTCTTGTTCACGACGAAACGGGTACAGCTCGTCCTCTTTCTTCTGCTCTTTCCGGCGGTGGGGCACGCTTATCCCCAGCCGGAGAAGAAATACAATCGTAATCCGCACGGACCCATCGAGATACCCTGCGAAAACTGCCACACCGCCTCGAGTTGGAAGCCGATCCGGAACGTCCCCGAATTTGATCACAACAAGACAAGCTATCCTCTGCGCGGGATGCACGCCAAGGTGGCCTGCCGCCAATGCCACGCTGATCTTGCGTTCAAGAATGTAAGTACGCGTTGCGCGGATTGCCACGCCGACATACATCGCCGGCAATTCAGTGCGAGATGCGAGGAGTGCCACACGGTGAAGAGTTGGGAGGCAACGACCCAACAAGTCAGGGACCATCAGAA
>JBGPTK010000041.1:0-21787 GCA_041490605.1 Terriglobia bacterium
GAGGCCGCGAAGATTGTAGGAATAGCGCCACATGTAGGTGAAGGCGCGGGCGGCGGTATCGGGATAAGCGAACGTGGGAATCCCGCCGGAATTCAGAATGGCTTCGCCCGCGGCGATCGCTTCGCCGCCCATCCAACTGGCCAGAAGCGGCTTGCCCGTGGATTTGGCGTAGGGGGTAAGGCGCTGGGCGACGCTGGCCGGGTTCGTCATTCCCTGCGGCGCGAGAATCACGAGCAGGCCATCGCTTTCCGGATTGGCAGCGGCGATTTCGAGGGCGCGGGCGTATCGCTCGGGATCGGCGTCGCCGAGAATGTCGACGGGATTCGCATGGCTCCAATGCGGAGGAAGAAATTGATCCAGGGCGCGCATGGATTCATCGGGGAGAGCGGCGAGCTGGCCGCCATTGGCGATGAGCGAATCCGTGGCCAGCACGCCGGGGCCGCCGGCGTTGGTGAGGATGGTGAGCCGCGATCCGCCGGGGCGCGGCTGCTTGCCAAGCACTTCCGCCATATGAAACAGATCGGAAATATTCTGCACGCGGAGAACGCCGCAACGGCGCAGGGCGGCGTCGAAAACTTCGTCGCTGCCCGTGAGCGCGCCGGTGTGCGAGGCGGCGGCGTGGGAGGCGGCTTCCGTGCGGCCGGCCTTGATGACGATGATCGGTTTCTTCTGAGCCACTTCGCGCGCGGAGGAAAGAAACGAGCGCGCGTCGCCCACCGATTCCATGTAGAGCAAAATGCTTTGCGTATGGGGCTCGTCGCCGAAGTAATCGATCAAGTCGCCAAATCCCACGTCGAGCATCGAGCCGGTGGAAACGATGGCGCTGAAGCCGACTTGTTCCCTGGCGCTCCAATCAAGAATCGCGGTGAGC
Organism: Terriglobia bacterium; assembly: GCA_041490605.1. GTDB lineage: Bacteria > Acidobacteriota > Terriglobia > Acidiferrales > UBA7541 > JBGPTK01. Next base: position 872 of record JBGPTK010000041.1, read on the forward strand.
AGCGCGCCGCTCTGGCTGAGGAAGGCGACGCTGCCCGTGCGGGCGGGAGCCTGCGCGAACGTGGCGTTCAGGCCTACGAGCGGATTCATGACGCCCAGGCAATTGGGTCCGATCAGGCGCATGCGGCCCTTGCGGAGCTGCGCCTGAATTTGTTTTTCGAGCTCCGCGCCCTCGGCCCCGAATTCGCGGAATCCCGCGGAGATGACAACCGCGGCCTTCACGCCCGATTCCACGCATTCGCCGATGGCGGCGGGGACGGTGGGCGCGGGCGTGACGATGACGGCCAGATCCACTTTTTCCGGGACCAGGCCGATCTGTTTGTAGCAGGGAAGACCGAGAACTTCGGAGCGATTGGGATTCACCGCAAAAACTTTTCCGTGGTAGCCGCCTTCGAGGAGATTCGCCAGAATGGTGCGGCCCACGCTGCCGGGCCGGTCCGTGGCGCCGACAACGGCGACGGTGCGTGGCACAAAAAAAGCGTCGAGCCCTTGCAGAATTCCGCGCTCGGAAATGCTCGCCTGGTTCATGGCGTTGTTCCCCTTTTACGCCGGCCGCGTGAGTCTGGGACTGCGGCCTCCTGCAACGACTGGCTTCCGAGCATAAACCTGTAGGACGGTTCTGAAAATGACCAATGCGAGAAATTATCGAGCGGAGATATATTTGCAACGCCTGAGGGTGAATTCGACTGATTCAGCGAGGGGACTGTTTCATCCGCGCACAGTGAAAACAGGGCAGGGCGCCTGAGTCACAATTTGATAGGTCATCGTCTCGATAAAGTGCGATGTGGAAGTGAGATGCTTCTTCACCGGCCGCACGCCGAGAACGATCAAACCCGCCTGCTGCTTTTTTGCGAATTCCAGAATCCGATCCGCCGGCGGACCAAATTCCACGTAGCATTTCGGATGGCACCAGAGTTCCGCTTCGGCCGGAACCAGGGCATGCAGCCGGTGCAACAGGCTTGCCGCACTATTTTCCGGGGCTTTCAGATCCGAAGGCTGCAAGGGGTGGAGCACGTGCAGCAATGCCAACTGGGCTTGATGTTCCTGGGCGAGAGAAATCGCGTAAGGCGCGGCGGCGATGGAGTCGTCGGAGAAATTCGTGGGATAGAGAATGTTGTGGAGTTCGAGGAGTTGATGCGGAGAAGTGGCCACATGCGGACCCACTGTCAGGACGGGACACTCCGCCCGGCGAAACGCTTCCTCGGCCACCGAGCCGAGCATCATTTTTTCCACGCCCTCGCGGCCATGGGTGCCGATCACCAGCAGATCGATTCCCCGGCTTTCGATAATTTCGGAGAACACTTCCCAGATCCCGCCCTCGCGGAAGGCCACTTCGTGGGGGATGCCGGCCAGCTTTTCTTCCAGGCGCTTGGCGTCTTCCCGCGCCTGCGTTTGTTCGGCTTCCACGATTGCCGGCCAATCGGCGGGCGGAAGAGCGGGGGTGAAATCGGGCGTGACGACATGGACGGCAATCAATTTCGAGCCAAAACGCCGGGCAATGGAGAGGGCATAGGGTAGCGCGGCCTCAGACGCGGTGGAGAAATCAGTCGCATACAAAATGTTTTTCAGCGAGACGCGGGCTCGAGCGTCTACCAGTTTCACAGCGCACCTCCTGGATACTCTTGAATACTCGTATTGGGGTGTTCGTGGCTGTGATTTCCGTCACTTTTGAATGTGACGACGCTCACTGCTTGTGCCTGGGGTTTTCCCAGGGCCGGCGAGGAATTTAAAGGGCTTGCAAAAGTGGGTCCTTCGGAAAGCGACTTGGGAGAGGTGGCGTTGAGCGGGGTGTATCATGAATTCCAGACGGAACGCGCCGGAGGAGAGTCTTTCCGGGTGAGCCGGCATCTAAGCAGGAAAGCTTCACAAGTTAAATAACTCATGGCCCCTCAAGATAACGCCGAAGCAACGAGCAAAGCCGCGAAGTCGAAGCAGGCCTGGAAGCTGCTGCCCGATGTGTGGGCGCTGATCAAGCCGCGGCGCGCGGTTCTGCTGGTGAGCCTTCTCCTGATGGCGATCAATCGAGTTTCAGGATTGATCCTGCCGGCTTCGACCAAATACCTGGTGGACGATGTGATCGGAAAACGCCAGGTACGTCTACTGACCCCGATCGTGCTGGCGGTGGTTGGGGCGACGGTGTTGCAAGGGCTCACTTCCTTCAGCTTGACGCAACTGCTCTCGAAATCGGCGCAGCGGATGATCACGGAATTGCGGCGCCGCGTACAGGCGCACATCGTGCGGCTGCCGATTTCGTTTTATGACTCGAACAAAACGGGCGTGCTGGTTTCACGCATCATGAGCGACGTGGAGGGCGTGAGGAATCTGTTGGGAACGGGGCTGATCGAATTGGCCGGGGGAATCATGACGGCGGTATTCGCGCTGGTGATCCTGTTGCGCATCAACGTGATGATGACGGCGGTGGCGTTCGTCGTGCTCTTGATTTTTGGCCTGGGCTTGAGCCGGGCTTTCAAGACGATTCGCCCGTTTTACCGCGCGCGGCCCAAGATCAATGCGGAAGTGACGGGAAGGCTCACCGAATCCCTGGGCGGCGTTCGCGTGGTGAAGGGGTATCACGCGGAGGAGCGGGAAGAAAAAGTATTCACCGCCGGAGTGCAGCGGTTGCTGGATAACGTGTTGAAGACGCTGACGGCAACGTCGCTGATGAGCCTTTCGGCCACGGGCATGATGGGAATCGTAAGCGCCATGATCATGCTGCTCGGCGCGCGGCAGATTCTTTCCGGGCGCATGACTCTGGGCACTTTTCTGACCTACATCATTTTTCTCGGCCTGCTGGTGGCGCCGATGATTCAGATCGTGGGAATCGGAACGCAGCTCACCGAAGCGCTGGCGGGCCTGGAACGAACTCGCGAGATATTGAATGAGAAGCCGGAAGACGATGCGCCGGGACGAACGCAGCGGGTGGAGCGCATTCGCGGCCAGGTGATCTTCGACCAGGTGAGCTTCGCCTATGACCCGGGCAAGCCGGTGCTGCTGGACATCAACTTTCAATCGGAACCCGGCACATCGACGGCGCTGGTGGGCCCTTCCGGCGCGGGTAAATCCACGATCATCGGGCTGATCGCTGCTTTCTATACGCCGACGGCGGGGCGGGTGCTGGTGGATGGCGTCGATCTGGCGCACGTGCGGCTGGATTCTTACCGGACGCAGCTCGGCGTTGTGCTGCAGGAAACGTTTCTCTTTGACGGCTCGATCCGCGAAAACGTGGCGTTCGCGCGGCCGGAAGCCAGCGAAGAAGAAGTTCTGAAGGCGTGCCGGGTGGCCCGCGTGGATGAATTCACGGAAACATTCGAGAAGAAGTACGACACCGTGGTTGGCGAACGGGGCGTGAAGCTTTCCGGCGGACAAAAGCAGCGGGTCTCCATCGCCCGGGCCATTCTGGCCGATCCGCGCATTTTGATTCTGGACGAAGCGACTTCCAGCCTCGATTCCGAATCGGAGGCGCTGATTCAAGAGGGATTGCGCTTCCTGATGCGCGGCCGGACCACGTTCGTGATCGCTCACCGGCTCTCCACGATCCGGCGCGCCGATCAGATTCTGGTGGTGGAGGCCGGACGAATCATCGAGCGAGGGACGCACCAATCCCTCTTCGCCGCGGGCGGCCGGTATTTCGACCTGTATACGAAGCAGCACGGCGTGGAGGCGAATCTGTTTCTCGCGCCGGGGGAAGGAGTTGCGGAGCCCGAGGAATCAACGAGCGCCGCGGGCGAGCAACGGGAATCCAGCGATCAGCAAGGCCCAGCGCTTCCAGAAGCCATCCGCATCATCGGGGGGCGGGCGAACTGAGGCCGCCGACAGCTCGCTGGCAGGAGAGCGCCTCGCTCCGCGGGCCGGCAGGCGGCCGCTTGAAACGGGCTGCGGAAACCATTCCAGCAAATACGAGGTTCTACTCCGGGGCCTGGTAGAGCAGCGGAATCGGACAAACATTTTATTCCTGATGGAGATTGCGCTGGATTCGATGCCGATCCTTGCTCGTTTTCAGAAGCACAGCATTTGACCCGCGCTCGAGAAGTTATGCCGGCATGCGCGATTCTTCAACCAAAAAGGGCGGAAATGAACTGCGCGGAATTGCAGCCGCACTCGAACCACTGCCCCCTGTCTTAGAGGCGATCCACCGCGGGCCTCTCGGTATACCTAGCACGATCTAAACCAGCTACTCCAATTCTGCTTATCTCTGTAAGCTGCATCTGCAGTCCCCAATCCCTCTCGAGGAGAAAACGATGAAGATCAGACAAGTTCTGCTTTTGTTGCCGTTCCTGCTGCTTGGGCTGGCGGCTGGCATTCAAAACCACCAGAGATTTGAATCGACCATGCCGGCGATCCTATCCGACGGCTCCGATCCTGCTCCGCCCGTCCACCCCAAGCCCCCGGTACCTCCCCAGCTTACGGCGGATGGTTCCGATCCGGCACCGCCCGTCCACCCCAAGCCCCCGGTACCTCCCGGGCTCTCCGCGGATGGATCCGATCCGGCTCCCCCAATCCGCCCGAAGCCGCCGGTACCTCCCGGGCTTTCCGTGTAGATATGCGCGAACACGAGGGGGAAGAGCGGAGACGATCTTCCCCCTGTTTTCGTGATAAATTAGCGGTGTGTCTCACTCTTTCATGACCAGCGCTTTCATGTCTTGGTTTGGCATCACCCTGCTCGGAACGCTGCTGTACCGGGCAATCCGAGGGCACTTCTTGTCGGAGTATCCCTATTTCTACTTTTACGTGGCGTTCGTTTTTTCGCAGTCAGTGGTGCGCTTCAGCGTCGCCCGAATCAGCCCGGAACTCTACGCGAACGTTTATTGGTCGACAGAATTTCTGAGCGCCATTGTGGGATGCCTGGTGATCTGGGAAATTTATTCGCGAACACTGACCCCCTATCCGGGCGTTTCCCGATTTTCCCGGTCCATGATCCTGATCGCGATTACCGCCGTTCTTGCCAAGCTCTTTCTCACTCACGCGAATAATCCGATGGCGGTTTTTTTTCAATCGACGACGGAACTGGATCGAAATCTTCGCAGCATCCAGGCGATTTTTCTGGTATTCATAGTGGCCTTGCTCTACCACTATTCGATACCGCTCGGAAGGAACATGCTGGGCATAATCAGCGGCTATACCTTCTTTGTGGCGGTGAGCGTGATCGGCCTTGCCGTGCGCTTCCTGCTGACCAGGGAGCTGCAACTGCAACCAATAAGCTACGACCTGGCGATGGTTTTTTGGTGTATAACTCTTTGGTACTATGAACCGAATCCACAGCCTGCGACGGAGACGGGACTTGAAACCGATTACCACGCGATCTCGACCGCGACTGCCCGGGCCTTCTCGCAGGCGAGGAGCTATCTGTTGAAGAGCGTCCGCCCATGATTGAACTTTGGATATCGTTCGCGATCGCAATTCTGGTTTTGGCCATGCTTCTGGCATGGCTCTTCCGCGCCTTCCAGTCTGCGGATACTCCGCCTCCGGGGTCGTATTCTCCCCAGGTCCTGATCCAACTGAATCTGGCGCTTCCTTCGCCCGGCGTGGTGCAGCGGATTTTCGCCACGGAAGATTCCAAGTTCATTTCCAGAGAAGGCAGCCAGCGGCTGGAGGCGCTATTTCTCGCGGAGCGGAAAAGATTAGCGCTGGCCTGGCTGCAGCGCACGCGAGAAGTGCTCCGCAGCCTGATGTCGCTTCATTTAAGAGTGGTGAGGCAAAGCGCGGGTTCCAGCCTGGCCACTGAACTTCGATTGGGCTTCCACTATTCTTTTTTCGTGCTCACCTACGGCTTTTTGATGATCCTGATTTTCATGCGCGGCCCTTTCTGGGCCAGCAGCGCCATCGGCTTGGCCTCGAGAGTGGCGGACCGGGCGGGTTCCTCTTCGGCGCGCCTGCTGGGATCCCTGGATCCGGTTTATCTGGGGAAGATGAAAGAGAGCTAGAGCTGCACCTCCAAGACTGAACAAGGGCCCCCACCGTGGAGACGAGATTCGTCAACGAAGCGTTGGAATCGGCGATTGATGATTTGAACGATCGTTCGCTGGAATGCATCGAAACCAGATTTGCAAAGCTGGTCTACCTGGCTTCGACCCGGGATTACAATACGGGCCATTATCATCACGAAGGCCTGGCGCGAAGATTCGGGGAAGACATTTCGGAGAAGGCGCTGGCAGAGACTCATCGGAGCATTTTCGATGCCCTGGCGCTGCTGCCCATCGAGACCTTAGTGGAAGAATTAGAGAGATACGTCCATTCCACGCGAGTGCCCTATGAGGAAGTGCTCGATGCCTGGTACAACCTGGAGCCTTACCGGGTGATCGTGCCGGCGGGATACGAACAACTGCTCATCGAAACTTTCGTCTCGGACGTCAGGGTCGCACTGGCAATTTTGCTGACTCGCCAGCGGAAGCAGCGGTAGGCCCCACAATCCGCATCGCCACCGCCACCACCCTTCCCACGATTTCCGCCTCGCCTGGATATTCGAACTGGCGGATGCGGCACGGAGAAAGAGGATGAGGCAGCAAGATCAGCCGATTGCCCTGCAGGTCGCACCAGGAACAAGCATAGCCATCGCGCAGCTCGACGAAATAAATAGGACGGTCAAATTCGGTCCGCCACGCCGCTGGATGAACCCGATTGTGGCGGCCATCGATTTGAACAAAAGACCCGGGCCGCAACAACGGATGAAGCGTGAAGTCCTCCATGCCGATGTAGCCGTACATGCCGTTCCTTAGATCCAGATTTTGCAGCAAACCGAGCGGCACCTCGCCCCAGATTTCGACCATCCTCGACACCAGGTTTGTCTTTTCGATGCGAAATCCCTGATCGAAGCGGACCGGAAAAGAAATTGGCCGATCCTTGTCATACACTTCCAGGGATGTCAGGTGCGTCTTGGCCAGCGGAGTTGCCAGTTGATGCTTGGCGATTTTTTCGAGGTCCACGCCGTAGAGTCGAAGGACTTCCGTGTAATTCAACCGGTAGATCACGCTCAAACTGTAGAGTTTATAAATGCTGGGAACGGAGTCTTTGTTTTCGATCTGGGTAAGCCAGGCGTTGGAAACGTAAAACTCGTCGTTGTGCTCTTGATCGGCAATTTTGCGGCTGTAATCCTCCACTTCCCGGGTTGTAATCCCAAGTCGGGAGCGCACTTCCTTTAGTTGTGTCCCAGGCCGCATTTAGTATTAGGAGAGCCCAACCACTATTTGTAATTGTCCCACAAAAGACCCGGAAAACAGAGAGTGCGGCCCAGACACCCAAGGTCGGCGAAAAAGAGCAGCTTGCTTACAATACCGAGCAGAATTCGGCCTCGCTTCCAAATCTATACGGGCTATAGCGGCTCCGCTCCGAGCCTGAAATTCCGGAAACTAAAAGTGACCGCGTGCGGTTTCCGCTGCTTGTCACGGGCAAAAATCTCAGAGATACCAGGGCCGTTTGAACGCGGGGATTGCGGCATGCTTCAAATCATGAATTGGCGAAGAAAGAACAGAGCAATCCCGGGCCTTCTGAATTCACGCTGCGCGCAGTCCTCCCCGGTTCCTTCCTGGGAATCGTTTTCGGCCTCGTCACCGTCCATATCGCGCTGGAAGTGGGTCTGAATTTCAGCGCCTCGATTCCCATCGCCGTCCTTTCCATCACAGCGCTGAAATATTGGGGACGATCTTCGATCCTGGAAAACAAGATCATGCAGACGGTAAGCTCGGCGGGAGAATCGACCTGCCAATACTGCATGTGATTCTGGGATCGCTGCGGATGCTGTTCGTTGCGTAGATTTGATAGTGCCGATGGCCGTTCTGTCAAAGCGAAGAAGGCGCGTGACGACCAGGCCTGGTGCGGGGAACTGCAGACTAATTGACTTCAGATATGTGGTGCCCGAAAGAGGACTCGAACCTCCACTCCCTTGCGAGAACCAGGTCCTGAACCTGGCGCGTCTGCCAATTCCGCCATTCGGGCACTGCGTGCGGCGTGTTGGAGCTTGTAAATTCTGACGTGCGGACGTGGGTTTGTCAACTTAAGCGCACCCACGGGAACCGAAAACCGGAAAATCAGCCGCCCAACGGCTGGAAAATGGCAAATCCGATTGACGCCGCAAGGGAAACTGCCTACATTAGCGCCGTCTCTCCACTGACAGGAGGTCCTGCCCATGGCCTCGAGTTCTCCCATGCGCGAGCGGCGGCGCGGCGAGCGCGTGCGCATCCGAATCCCCGTACAATTATTCACCGATAGCTGGGATGGCCACCCGGTGCGCGCCGCGGCCGAGGCGATCGAGGTGAACCGCTGGGGCGCGCTGTTGCACACGCCCATCGCGCTGGGAAAGGGAACAACCGTCGAAGTGATGAACACGCTTTCCGAAGAGGTGAACGAATTCCGGGTGGTGCGCGTGGCCGAAGAAAAGACCGACGGTTTGTTCGAAGTGGGCATCGAAAGCCTCTCACCCTTTCGAAATTTCTGGGGTATCCAATTTCCCGAACCGCCGGTAGCCGCTTGATGTATCCGCTTGCCAGCGGTGCTATAATTCGTACCCGCAAGGCCCGCTAGGGCCACACACCATCTAGGATTGATCTCCGTGGCCAGGGGGGCTTGGAGGATCCCATGGAACCGTCTCTCTTCAACATTGTTTTTCTAACTTGGGGTGTGATCACTGCCGGGCTGATTTGCCTGGTGATCTACCGAAGCATGCTCGCAAACCGGGAAGAAGACCAGATCTTCCCCGATGCGGCCGAGGCCGCCTTTGCCAGGGAACAGCAGGAGCTTATCGTCCGGATTGACAAGCTGAGCAAGCCGATCACCGGCTTGCTGATCGTTTCCGGCGTGCTGTTCATTGGTGTTGCGGTTCTGTGGCTTCGCGATGGTTTCCGGAATTTCTAGCACCCTTCCGGCTCGCTGAGGCAATTTCGGATCACCGGACCGGAAGTGCTCGAAACCTTCCCATTTGCGGAAGGGAATCCGATAGCTCCATTCAATTTCTAATGTTCTTGCGTTCCCCATTGAACAATTGAATAACTGGGTGAATAACCAGACTGCTTGATCCGTTCTATGGCCGCGAGCCGGGCGATGGCGGCTGGGATGGCTGTGGGGCGGGCTGCGCCTCGCAGATTTCTGACGTGTGATTGTGAACGATGTACCAGCGATCTCCCTGCTTCGTAAGGATCAGCGTGGTTTGGCCGCGGTCAGCCGCCGCCTTGCCATCCACAGTTCCCGAAAATTCCCATTGATACGCGGCCCAGGCCACATCCCCTTTCACGAATATGAATGTGTTGCGCCGGTCGAGCCGCACGCCGGTAACTCGCGCGCGTTGCCGCTCATAGGCCGCCGCATAATTGGCCCAGCCGGTGATCGGCGGTTCGAAGGCTCCGCTCACCAGCGTGACCGTGTCGGAATAGTATTTGTGAAGGCTGTTGATGTCGCCCACCTGCCAGTAGCCCAGCATTTCCGATAGTTCCTGGTCGATCACCTGTTCGGCCGGCAATTGCATGGGTGAAGTGGCGGTATCCGCGGGCGGCGGATTTTTCTGCTTCGATTTCTTTTGCGCGTGCACGGCAATCCCGGGAAAAAGCAGAAAAGCCAAACTCGCGGCGAGCCAACGACGGTTCATTGAAATCCCCCTGAAAAATCGCGCGATTTCCATTCGAGGGCGAGGATAGCACAGAAGCGCGCAGCCAAATCCCGCGGCGGCGTCAGCGGATATTGCCGTTGCGGAAACCCGGCCGCCGGGCGGCGCCGGGAACGCGTCGGCCTCGCACGCTGCACTCACGCGACTCACGCCAGATCGCGCGCCACTCGAAAACCATAGTCGGCGTATTTGAATTCGGGCGGGATACTGGACCGGGCGGCGCAGCGCGAAACTTTTGTGTAATGCCGCCACGATCCGCCGCGCGATGCCCGGCGGCTTCCTCCCTCTGGACCGCGCGGATTGCGCTCGGGCGACGCCGGATAGTATTCCGGCGAATACCAATCAGAGCACCACTCGTGCACATTCGCGCCAATATCCAAAAGCCCGAAACCGTTCGGCTCGCCGCCGCCCACTCGCTCGGGGCCTGTCTTCCAACGCGCCGCGTAATTCGGCAGCGATTCGGGCGGCTCATCTCCCCAGGGATAGAGTTTTCGCTCGACTCCCCCGCGCGCGGCGCGCTCCCATTCTGCTTCGCTGGGCAAGCGGTACCGGCGGCCAGTTGCGCGGCTGAGCCATTCGCAATAGGCATCCGCCTCAAACCAGTTGACGGAAACCACTGGCTGCTCGGGAAGCGAGAGCAACGGGTCGTCCCAGTTCGGGGGAGGTTCGTGTTTCGTTGCTTCGAGAAACCGCGCGTAATCCGAACGCGTGACTTGAACGATTGCGAATTCAAACGCGTCGACCCACACGCGGTGCACAGGCCGCTCGTTGTCCTGGCCGGTTTCCGAGCCCATCTCGAACCATCCCTCGGGGATGCGAGCTAGATCGGGCTCCGCCATGTTGTGATGCGAATTTGCATCTCCGCGCGATTGTGAAGTTGCGCCCATGATTATTGATACTCCGATGATTTCAATTGTCGTGCCGCACTCAGCGCGGCGCTTTCGACTGGCTCAGCAAATTGACGAACAGCCGAAAGGCGCCCGGCACGCCCGCCGGCAGTTCCCGGAAGAACGACAATCCAGTGAAAATATAAACGCCCTTCCCGTCGCGCGCATACACCAGGCTGCCTAGCTCTTCTTTTTCGCCCGGATCGCGCAGCGCCAGGATGGCCTGGTAGCGCGAATCGAAATCCGTCCAATAATAAAGTCCGCGCTCCTGCACCCAGCCTTTGAAATCGTCCAGCGTGATCTTGTTCGGGAAATTCAGCACCGGATTATCCGGCGCGGCGAAACGCACCGGTGAATTTTCGTCCGTGGTGCGCGCGATGTCCGAAGACATCGAAGCCGGGAACGGCCCTGGATGGAGTTTCTCCCATGTCCCCGGGCGCTCGTATTGAACCACCAGCGTTCCTCCCTGGCGAACGTAATCAAGCAGTCGCGGATTGGCTCGAACCACATCGGCCCGCAATTCATAAGCGCGAGTGCCGACGATAATCGCGTCGTACCGGCTCAGGTTGCCGAAGGCCAGCGCCGTTTCATCCAGCAGGTCCACGCGGATGTCCAGGCTTCGCAGAAGATCGGGGATCGGATCGATTTCCGCGGCGATGTAGCCGGCGCTCAAACCGGCGGGCACATTCAGGTCGAGAACGTGGGCCGTCGCGTCGGCTGGATGCATCCAGCTTCTCGTGGGAAGCGAGGGCAGCGGTTCGATGGATTCGCGGAACGTTTGATTTCCAATTCGAGCGAAGGGCTTCAAGGGATAAGAGCCGGCGGAAGGTTTCGCCGGAGCGGTGACGGCGAAGCGGATCAATTGATCCTCGGGTTTCGAGAAATGCAGCGGCGCGACGGGCGCCACGCTCCAGCCCGATGGTGTCTCGACGCCAACGGCGACTTCGGCGGAGGCCGTGCCGTGATAGCGCACGCGCGCCAGCAACTCCACCTGCTTCGCCGGTTGGTCCTGCCGCAGCATGATCTGTTCCGGCGCGACGTGTAAGGAGACGGCGGGAACGAGTTCGAGGGGATACGTCAGCAACTCCGTCGAAGTCACTTGGATGGACATGACTGCGACGCTGGCTGTGAAGTCGTAGCCGTCCACCGAGACTTTGTAACGTGCCTCCACCATCGGCGGCGGCCACGGCAGAACGGGGTTCCCGGGCGTGACCGGCGGTTGAGCACTGGCTGGAATCGAAACTTCGAGTTTAGCGCCCTGTGGACTCGACTCCTGCTTCACAATTTTCCAACCGCTGGGCAGTGACAACGCCGGGTCCGCGAGTCCCACCGGAATCCCCGGGCGCGCCGAAGCGTTTGCCACAATCGAAAAACTTTCTCCGGCCACCAGATCGCGGCGGTCGGCGCGCGCCTGGGGATTGAAGGCAATTGAGTCCGGCAAGGCGGCCTCAATTCTCCGGAGAGCGGCTTGCAAATCAAAAGTGAGGTCGCTGCTGGAAGAAGGGACGCGGCCGCTCGCCGATTTAATTTCCTTGGCGGCCTGCGCCAAATTCTTTGCTGCTTGTACCCAATTGAGGCGAAGAGCCTCTTCGCGGGCCGCTGTTAAAAAAGACTCGGCAGCTTTCAGATTGGGAGCGATCTCCGCATTCTTTTTCGCGAGGCTCGAGAGCGGCTCACCCAGGTCAGCGAGGGTCACGGTATTTTTCGCCTCCGATCCACCAGCGACTTTCAAATAAATGGCGCTGTGCAGAAATGAAGAACCGGATTCTGCCGGAGTTCCCTGCGAGACGTGCTGCGACCGGCCTTCAATTCCCAGATCGTTGTAGCTTTTTCCGAAGAGCGGAGAGATTTCCTCGGCGGGAATGCGGATTGCTCCCGGCCCTCCGCCGAAAGCGGGCGCCAGCATCACCGGCGTCTTCCATGCGGGCAGGCCCTCGGTAATTTGACCCGGGAAATTTTTCGGATCACCGGCCATTTCGACGGCGCGCGGCGTCAAAATTCCGGAGGCTTGATGTTGCCCGTGGCCGCCGTGCACGCCGCCCCAGCCGTTGATCACAACGTCCGGCCGGAATGTGCGGATCACGCGGACCATATCTTCGAGTGGAGCATCGCCCCAGATTTTCAGCGTTTCATCGGGGCTTTTTGAGAATCCGAAATCGGCGGCGCGGGTGAAGAATTGATGTTGCACGCCATAAATTTTGCCGGCGTTCAGCAATTCCTGCGTGCGAAGAATGCCGATTTCATCGCCCTGCTCGGGGCCAAGCGCGTTCTGCCCTCCTTGCCCGCGCGTGATGGTGAGCACCGCGACGTCGGCGCCGAGGCCGCGCGAGAGATATGTGAGCAGGCCGGGCCACTCGTCATCGGGATGCGCGGTGACGAACAGGATGCGCGTGGTCACGCGCGCCCGGTCGATTGCTTCCACGCTCTGCGTCAAATTTTGCGCCGAAGTGGAACGCGCTCCCCCGAAAAGCAGAGATGCAAGGACGGCGAAAGCAATCAGGATGCGGCTTGGGCCACGGTCGAATTTTTTCAAGTGATTCATCTTCATCCTGGAAAAGTCAGGAAACTTGTTAAGAATAGCAAGGAACCGCGGCTGGCTTGATGAAATTTCCTCATGACGCGGACGGCGGTGCATCCAAATTGGGGCGCCCGAAAATTTCCAGTGGCTGGGTTAGTATGGGATCTGCATGGTCACACTTGGTGTCCCGATGACGGCCGCGACGGCAACGATTCCGATCGCTGGACTCCTGCTCGATTGCCGCCAGCACTTCCGTCATGAAGTTCTAAAGCAGGTGCGCCGGGCCGTTTACAGCGGCATCGTTCCAGCCCTGTTCGTTCTTGTGGCCATGTTCATTGCCCCCGCTCCGGCGCACGCAAACAAATTGAATGTCCCCCCGGAAGTGAAGCAAGGCCTTGACCGCATCTTTGACGGCGATCCCGATGCCGCGATCGAACTCGCAAAAGTTGTGCAGCAAAAGCAGCCTGAACATCCCGTCGGTTATCTGCTCGAAGCCGAAGCGCGCTGGTGGAAAATTTATTGCGAAGCGCTGGAAGTGAAATATGGCATGGCCGACGCCTGGAAGCGCTCCAAGCGTCCCGGTGACGATGTATATCTCGCCCTGGCCGATCGCGGCATCTCTCTGGCACAGGCCCAATTGAAAATTTCCGATTCAGCGGAAATGCACCTTTATGCTGGAATGGGCCTGGCGCTCAAAACACGGCTCTTCGGTTTGCGCGAGGAGCGCCGCGCCACGGCCCGCGCCGGTGTGGATGCCCGGGAACAATTTCTGCGCGCTGCGAAGCTCGATCCCGATCTTGCCGATGCTTACACCGGGCTCGGCCTCTACAATTATTATGCCGACGCGCTTTCCTCCATCGCGAAAGTCCTGCGCTTCTTCATGGGAATTCCGGGCGGCAGCAAAAGGGAAGGCATCCAGCAACTGGAAATCGGGATGAACCGCGGCGAATTGATCGCTCCGGAAGCGCGTTATTACTATGCCCGGAACCTGCGCACCTACGATCAAAAATACGAAGAGGCACTGGCAATCGCTTCTCCGCTTGCGGAACGGTACCCGCACAATCCGATTTTCCTGCTGATGGTGGGAAATTTGAATGCCGAGCTGGGCCGCACGGAAAAAGCCGCGGCCAGCTTCCGCGCCGCTGAAAAACTGCAAATTCGCGATTCAGCTTGCGCGGAACGCGTGCGCAAGGTCGCGGAAACGTTTCTTTCCGCGCCGCATTAATCTTCAATCGAACTGATCTGATTTATTTTCCGCGCCGGCAATTTAGCTTCGCGCGGATTCTTCTTGTTCGAAGGCGTGATACGAAGATCGAACCAGCGGCCCCGCTTCCACGTGTTTGAATCCCATCGGCTCGCCCAGGCGCTTGAACTCGGCGAATTCATCCGGGTGAACGAATCGCGCCACGGGCAGATGCTCGCGCGTCGGTTGCAGGTATTGCCCCAGCGTCAGGATGTGCGTGCCTTGCGCGGCGATCTCTTCCATCGCCGCCATCACTTCCTCGCGCGTTTCTCCCAGGCCCAGCATCATCCCCGTTTTTGTGGAAGTCTCCGGAGAAGATTCCCGCACGCGCCGCAGCAGTTCCAGAGAGCGCTCCCACTCCGCGCCTCGGCGCACCCGGCGGTAAAGCCGTGGCACCGTCTCCATATTGTGATTCAGCACATTGGGCCGCGCCGCGAGCACGGTCTCTAAGGCGGACCACACGCCGCGAAAATCCGGGATCAGCACTTCCACGCGGCAATCGGGAACCCGGCGGCGGATTTCCGCAATCGTGCGCGCGAAGATGGCCGCGCCGCCATCGGGCCAATCGTCGCGGTTCACCGACGTCACCACCGCGTAACGCAGCCCCATTTTCTCCACCGCTTCCGCCACGCGCTCGGGCTCGTCTTCCTCCGGCGGCCCGAGGGGCTTGCCCGAGGGCACCGCGCAGAATCCGCAAGCGCGCGTGCAGATGTTGCCCAGGATCATGAACGTCGCGGTGCGATGATCCCAGCACTCGCCCATGTTGGGGCAGCGGGCGCTCTCGCACACCGTGTGCAAATCCAGCGTGCGCATGATCCGCTTCAATTCCTGATAATTTTCCCCGCCGAAGAAACGGACCTTCAGCCACTCGGGGCGCGGATGCGCGCCCGGCGGCGGAACTTCGCCGGAAAGAGAATTCGGAAGAATATGGAACGGTGTCGCCATTTCGGTGCGCTGCAAATTTCCATTCTACCCTACGGAGTCAACTGGGGTGAAACAAGTCACTGATCCGGTTCCGCCGCCGCTCAATCCATCCCCCGGCGAGTCGCCTTGGATCGTCACCGCTGTTCCATTCTGGCAACGGGGAAGGCCGCCTTTTGTTGTATTCTTACCACAGCATAACCATCTGGGCACAAGGATAGGCCATAAAGCATTGATTCCAAAAGCTGAAATTGCTATTCATAGGCCCCACGAATGCTATGCTAATGCCTGGATTATTAGACATGTCCTATCAGCTCACGATCGAGCGACCAGCTGAAACGCACGGCGTGGGACTGCACACTGCGGTCCGCTGCCGCCTGCGTATCCTGCCCGCTCCCGCCGATACCGGCATCGTCTTCCGCCGGGTCGATCTCGATAATTTCGAAATCGAGGCCCATGTCCGCAACGTCGCCCGAGTGAGCTACGCCACCAGCCTGATGAAAAATGGCGTGCTGATCTCGACCACGGAGCACCTGCTCGCGGCGCTCTATTCTTGCGGAGTCGACAACGTGTATGTGGAAATTGACGCGCTCGAATTGCCCATCCTCGATGGCTCCGCGCAGCCATTCATCGAAATGCTTCAGCAGGCGGGAATCCGCCGGCTCCGGCGCCGCCGCCGCTACCTGCAAGTGTTGAAGCCGCTTGAATTTTCCGACGGCGACCGCCGCATTGGAATTTACCCCAGCGATGAATTTCATGTCCGCTGCTTCATTGACTACTCGCACGCAAAAATCGGCCGCCAGAACGTGGATCTGACCATCGATCGCGAAACCTTCAGCCGGGAACTGGCCCCGGCGCGCACGTTCGGCTTCGTGCATGAAGAATCGCAATTACGGGCGATGGGATTGATTCGCGGCGTTTCCTACGACAACGTGGTGGTGCTGGACCGGGAGAACATCCTGAACGGCCCCACTCGTTTCAAGGACGAGTTCTGCCGCCATAAAGCGCTCGACCTGATCGGCGATTTGGCGCTGGTGAGCCGCCCGCTGAAGGCGCTGGTGGTGGCGCACAAGGCAGGCCACGCCTTGCACACGCAACTTGTTACGCGCTTGCTGGCCGACAGTTCTCTGTGGACCGAAACCACCGAAGAGGCGCAACCGCTCCAGCGCGCCGCCGTAGCCCAGCACACCCTCGCCAGCGATTAATCGTTCCCTCCGCAAAGTAATGCGAAGAAATTAGCTCCGTGGTTAACCGTTTTCCTTTGGAAAGCCAATCGCTCGGCACGATTGCCAAACGCGCGGCGGAAAGCGACAATAAATCTATTATGACCCCTCCTGACACCGTTGTCGTAATCCTTGCCGCGGGAAAAGGCACGCGGCTGAAATCCGATCTTGCGAAGGTGCTGCATCGCGCCGGCGGGCGTCCGCTGGTGGAGCACGTGGTGCGGGCCTGCCAGCCGCTGGGCGCGGCCGAAATTCTTGTGGTGGTGGGACACCAGGCGGAAGACGTCAGCGCCGCCGTCACGCCACTGGGCGCGAAGACCGTTTTGCAGGAGCCGCAGGCCGGCACCGGCCATGCCATGCAGGTTGCGCGGCGGGCCATCGGCACGCGCGCGAAGTATGTGGTGGTGGTTCCCGGCGACGCCCCGTTGATTCGCACCGAAACCCTGGCCGGGCTTATGAACCTGCATCGCACCGGGCAGGCCGCCGCCACCATCCTCTCCGCCAAGCTCGAAAATCCCACCGGTTACGGCCGGATTATTCGCAAGCCAGGCGGTTCGGTGGCCGCGGTGGTGGAAGAGAAGGCCGCCGGCGAATCGCAACGCGCCATCCAGGAAATCAATTCCAGCGTTTACTGCTTCACGCTGGAAAAGTTGTGGCCGTGCCTCGAGGCGCTGCGTCCGGAAAATTTTCACAACGAACTCTACCTGACCGATGCGATCGCGCTGCTCAACGAGCGCGACGAAAAAGTTCTGGCGCAAGTGGCCTCCGACGCCAACGAAGTTCTCGGCTGCAACACCCGCGTGGAACTGGCGGAGGTGGACCGCATCTTCCGCCGCCGCAAGGCGGTCGAGTTGATGGAATCGGGCGTCACCATCTATCTGCCCGATACCGTGCTGGTGGATCCCGACGTGGAAGTGGGCCGCGACTCCTTGATCGAGCCCGGCGTTCAGCTTCTGGGCAAGACGCGCATCGGCCCCGGCTGCACCATCCGCACCGGCAGCGTCCTGGTGGATGCCGTCCTCGCGGAAGGCGTGCATGTGCGCCAGCACTGTGTGATCGCCTCCAGCATCCTGGGACCGCAAACCATTGCCGGGCCCTTCGCGCACATCCGCGAAGGCACGGAACTGAAGGCCGAAGCGCGCGTGGGCAATTTTGTGGAAGTGAAAAAGAGCACGCTACACGAAGGCGTGAAGGCCATGCACCTTACCTATTTGGGCGACGCCACCATCGGCCGCAAGAGCAATATCGGCGCCGGCACCATCACCTGCAATTACGACGGCACCAATAAGAATCCCACCATCATCGGCGAACGCGTCTTCATCGGCAGCGATTCGGCCCTGGTGGCGCCGCTGAAAATCGGTGACGGCGCTTACATCGCCGCCGGTTCCACGGTCACGGAAAATGTCCCGGCGGATGCGCTGGCCATCGCTCGCGGCCGGCAGATCAATAAGGAAGGCTGGGTGGCCCAACGCCGCGCCCGCGCGGCTCAGGCAAAATCCCGTGGCGCGGATGTGGATAACCCGCGTCCTACAAATGATTCCGCCGCGAAGCCCGAAGATGATTCCGGCGCGGGCGAGAAATCCCAGAACAAATCTTCTTCCGCACCCCGAAAGAAGACCAGGCCTATTTCTCACGAATAACTCATGAAGGCTCTGTGACGGCCGGCATGTGTAGGGGCAGGCTTCACCGTCTGCGGAAAAACCCAACTGTGTGTCATTCCGAGCCCGTGTTATGGGCGAGGAATCCAGAGAAAACCCCAAATGCTTGAGAAGTAGCTGATTTTTCCGTCGCACATCCGAGTGACCATTCTATCGGAGAGCGCTTATCGACTTTTCCCGCATCCTGTGAAGCCGGCCCTTACAAATGAAGCCCGGCAGTGAGCCTGCATGGATCTTCACTCTCCCGAAAAGAAGTGGAGCCGCCCGATTTAGTTTTCACCTGCCTATCGGAACGTTCCGCATCCCTGTGTTAGAATGAATTTTCGGAGGAAAATCCCGCGATGAAATTTGGCGTGGTTGTGTTTCCCGGCTCCAATTGCGATAAGGATGCTTATCACGCAATCAGCGCCGTGCTTGGGAAACCGGCCGAATTCGTGTGGCATCAGTCCGAAAATCTGCAGGGCCTGGACGCCGTCATTCTCCCCGGTGGATTCGCTTACGGCGATTATCTGCGCACCGGCGCGATCGCCCGGTTCTCGCCCGTGATGCGCTCCGTCGAGCGATTCGCGCGCAACGGCGGCCTGGTGATAGGCCTCTGCAACGGTTTTCAAATTCTGCTGGAAGCTGGGCTTTTGCCCGGCGCCATGCTGCGCAATTCCGGCCTGCGCTACATCTGCCGCCATGTGCACCTGCGCGTGGAAACCACGGACACGCCATTCACCTGCGCCGCGACGAAAGGCCGGGTGCTGAAAATTCCCATCGCGCACAATGATGGAAACTATTTTTGCGATGCGGAAACGCTGACTGAACTCGAGCGCAACCAGCAGATCGTTTTCCGCTACACCACGCCCGAGGGGCGCGAAGATCCGGCCGCAAACCCCAATGGCTCGCTCGCGAACATCGCCGGGATTTGCAATCGCGGGCGCAACGTGATGGGAATGATGCCGCATCCGGAACGCGCGGTGGAGCTGGCGCTCGGCTCCGCGGACGGCTTGGTGATTTTTCAATCCATGATCGAGAGTCTGGTTCGGCACTCGGCGGTGACTGCCTGACGGTTTGCGGAAAGTTCCGTTCCTTTTCTTTCCGCAGTCTGCCGGGCGCAGGAGCAGTTCATCCCCCTTCCGGAGATCAAATGCAACGAACAGTTTCGTGGCTCTCCGCGGCCATCAGTTTCGCCGCAATTTTCTTGTTGATCTCCGCGCGCCTGCCGGCCGGTAATTCCAACGGACACGAACGCAAGGCCGCCGCGCGTCCCCAGGTTGCGCCGGAATGGCCCAAGCTCGACGAAGAAGCGGTCAAAAATCTTTCCGATTACATTCGCGTGGATACTTCCAACCCGCCGGGCAACGAAGTGCGTGCGGTGGCTTGGTTCAAGAAAATTTTCGACGCGGAGGGCATTCCTTATGAAACAGCCGAATCGGCCCCCGGACGCGGCAATATCGTCGCGCGATTGAAAAGCGCCAAGCCAAATGGCGAGCCCGCTCTGATTCTGCTGAACCACACGGACGTGGTTCCGGTGAGCCGCGAATACTGGACCATGGATCCCTTCGCGGGACTCGAACGCGATGGCTACATCTGGGGCCGCGGCACGGAAGACATGAAATCAACTGGTATTGCCCAGTTGATGGTGTTCCTCGAGCTGCATCGCGCGCAGGTTCCGCTCCGCCGCGACGTGATTTTCCTGGGCACCGCGGACGAAGAAGCCGGCGGGCTTTTCGGCCCTGGCTGGCTGCTGAAAAACGAACCGGGATGGACCGCGGGCGCGGGATTTCTGCTCACCGAAGGCGCGAACACTCCCTCAAGCGATGGAGGCAAAGCGATTTACTACGGCGTGGGCCCCACGGAGAAAACTCCCGCATGGTTGAAGCTGACGGCGACAGGCCACTCCGGCCACGGTTCGGTCCCGATTCCCGATTCCGCGGTGAACCGGCTGCTGGTGGCTCTCAATCGCCTGCGGGAATATCGTCCGCCGCTCGAGGTGACGCCGCCGGTGGAATCTTCCTTCCGCACTCTCGCGCCGTATCTGGGCGAGCCCTGGCGCAGCCGTTATGAAAATATCCGCGCGTTCATCGCCAGCCCCGGCGCGTACGAGGAATTGCAAAAGCGCCCGGCCACTCTCGCGCTGCTGACCAACACGATTGCCATCACCGGCCTCGAAGGCACCAAGAAAATCAATATTATTCCGCCTTCGGCTTCGGCCCTGCTCGATTGCCGCTTGTTGCCAGGTTGGACCATCGAGCGCTGGCGCGAGCAGGTGAAACAAATTATCCAGGACGATTCGATTCAGATCGAAACGGTATTGAATTTCCCTCCCGCCACTTCGCCCGTGGATACGCCGCTTTATTCCGCCATCGTTGACGCGGTGAAGCGGTTGCACCCGGAAGCCGGCGTCACGCAGACAATCGAAACGGGATTCACCGATTCACATTATTTCCGCGAACACGGAATTGTCAGTTACGGCTTTGAGCCTTTCCCGTTGGCCGGCATCGATACCTCGCGCGTCCACGGGAATGACGAACGGATTCCCACGAAGTCGTTCACGGATGGCGTGCACATGACCTGGGAAGTGGTGTACAACTTCAGCCGGATGCAGTAACGGACGGGCAAATTTTCAATGCTTGAAACGGAAATCAGGGTCACACCGGAAATCGCCGCGCAACACGGCCTCACTGCCGAGGAGTATGCCCGCGTCCTGAAAATTCTTGGCCGCGAGCCCAACATCACCGAACTGGGCATTTTCAGCGTGATGTGGAGCGAACACTGCTCCTACAAATCCAGCAAAGTTCATCTGAAGCGGCTGCCCACTCGTGGCGCGCAAGTGGTGCAGGGCCCGGGCGAAAACGCAGGCGTGGTGGATATCGGCGACGGCCTTTGCGCC
>JBGPTK010000042.1:0-21556 GCA_041490605.1 Terriglobia bacterium
ATCGAATGCGTGCTGCCCACCACGAACGCGGTGCCGTCCGATGCCACGGCGATTCCGTTCGCCACATCGATGTCGCTGCCGCCGAGATAGGTCGAGTAGGACAGGATCGGATCGATCACCACCGGCAAACGCGGATCGTATTTCCCCATTCGAAATGCAATCGTGCGCGCGCCCTTCATCGCAAATTCAGCAGCCACCGGATGCCTTACGCCCTTCGAATCCTGATACGCCACCGGCTTGTGCAGCACCACTTCGCCGCCCGCCACGCTGACAACCAGTTCGCCTTGCGCATCGGTGCGCAGTTGCTTCGCGCCGTGAAACACTAATTGAATGAGCTGCGCATCAGCGCCCGGCGCAACCACAAAATCGTATTCAAGCTGGCGCTGCGTGCCGTAATAAATCAGATCGATCCCGGGATAAACTTCGCGCTCCGCAACTTTGCGATAGTTCGGAACACTGGTGTGCCAGCCGGAGGGTTTGTTGCCGATAAAATAGTTGCTCTTCCCCGGCAATTCTTCGAGCGCGGCAAGGCGAGGCGCTGGGTTCGCTCCGTGCAAACTCATCCGCAACACAGCGGCGCTTTGGTTTTTGTCTCTCTGGCCGCGAGTCGCAATCGTCTTGCCCACGGAGGCGTTGGAAGACTTGCTCAACGCAAACACTGCTTCACTTGGAGTCAGGAAGAGCGCATAGCCATTTCCGTGAGCCATGAACTTGACGCGGCTGTCCGATTGCCCGCGATTGCTCTCGAAGGACAACGGCAATTTGACGTATTGCTCGGCAACTTGGTTCTTGCTGGGGATTCCGGGTTTCAAGGCTGCGAGAGATTCCAATCCGCCACGCTGAGAATTGCCGGTTCTGGAGGGAGTGGTGAGAACAGGCTCCGCGGTCGTACCTCGGGAAGCCAGCGTCCACAGCGAGCCGCAGTAGAGCATCACTCCCGCGAGGCCAATGGCAGCGCAAAGTGGCGCCACCCATCGCAACGGCTTGGGCGTTCGCATCGAGAGCTCCGAATTGCTCATGGGTATCTCCCTCTTGGGTTCAATCCGAGCAGCCAAGGGTCGATTTGTTGACACCTATTACGACCAGGTAAACCCGGTGTCTCAGGTCTAGAAGCATCTGGCGCGCCACATCCGTCGTTCCCTATAACATGCTGTTAAATTAGGTGCTTACGGCAGGAACACGGCCCCGGACTGCGCAGATTGTTCACGATCGTTCACTTGGCGCTTCTCGGGCAGTCCTGTTTTGCAGACAATGCATTGTTTCCCGGTGCGCGGGCCGAAGGATTGGTCTTAAGTGCTTTAGTTCTAGCAGTCTGCGGAAAATCCACTTCGGTGTCATTCCAAGCCCCAATGGTTTTGATCGAGGAGAGGAATCCCGCTCAAATCTCAAGTGCTGGAGGCCAGCCCAGCAAGAGCGCTCGACAGGCCGGGTAAGGGTGTTGTGATGTGTGGTAGCATCCACGCGGAATTTATGGGCGAGGCGCTTGGGCCAGGCAAATTCGCATGCGGTGAAGCTTCCGTTGAAAATTCCGCGGATGAAAATGGGACGGTGCGCGGGTCGCCGGGGGTCGGCGCGAAACTGATTTTCGGAGTGGGGATCTTCTCGAGCGCCTTCCTTTTGTTTCAAGTGCAGCCGCTGATCGCGAAAATGATCCTGCCGTGGTTTGGCGGCGTCGCAGCGGTGTGGACCGTGTGCCTTCTGTTTTTCCAAGTTGTGCTGCTGTTGGGATACTTCTATGCCCATTTGTTGACCAGGTATTTTAGCCCGCGCGCCCAAGCCTGGATTCATTCCGCGGTAGTTGCCGCCAGCCTGCTAGTGCTTCCGATTCTGCCCAAGGATTCCTGGAAGCCAACGGGCGCCGAAGACCCAGTCTTGCGGATCATCCTGCTGCTGGCCGTGACGGTGGGCCTGCCGTATTTCTTGTTGTCGAGCACCAGCCCGCTGCTGCAGGCCTGGTACACCCGGGGGCGCGCGGAGATTATGCCGTACCGCTTCTACGCGCTCTCCAATGCCGGCTCGATGCTGGCTCTGCTGAGTTTCCCGATTCTGATCGAACCGGAATTCTCCAGTCCGCGGCAGGCGGCGGGATGGTCGCTGGCCTACGCGGCGGTTGCAGTTCTGTGCGCGGCGATTGCCTTTCGTTCTAAGGGGGAAGCTGTGAGCCCGGCGATTCCGGAAGCCGCCGCCCGGCTTGATTGGAGAACCCAATCGCTATGGGTGGCGCTGGCGGCTTGCGGATCGGCGCTGCTGCTCGCGGTGACCAATCACATCTCCCAAAACATCGCGGCGGTTCCGTTTCTGTGGGTGCTCCCACTGAGCCTGTATCTGCTGAGTTTTATTTTGTGCTTCGAGGGGCGTGGCTGGTACCGGCGCGATGTTTTTCTGCTGCTGCTCATTATGGCTCTGGGAGGCATGGCGTACGCGCTCGAACAGCCGGTTTCAGACTTTCGCCTGGGCGCGCTGATCCTGATTTTTTGTTCGGGACTCTTCGTGTGCTGCATGTTCTGCCACGGCGAGCTGGCGCGACTGAAGCCGCATCCGGCGCAACTGACCACCTTCTACCTGATGTGTTCTCTCGGTGGGGCTGCCGGGGCGGTGTTCGTGGCCCTGCTGGCGCCGCGCGTCTTCTCCGGATTTTACGAATTCGAGGCGGCCATGGCGGTGTGCGCGATCTTGGTGCTGCTGGTTCGCGTTCGCGATCCCGGCGGCAAATTTTTCAGCGCGGGATGGGAGCCGGGCATTCTGGTTCTGATCGCTCTGGCGATTACCTTGCTCGCCAGCCTGGGCAGGACGGTAAGGCAGCAGGGTGCCAGCGCGCGCCTGATGGAGCGGAATTTCTACGGCGTCCTGAGTGTGGTGGATGAAGTGGCGCCCTACGGCCTTTCCACCCAGGGAATACCATACACCTGGTGGGAGCGGCGCTACTGCCGGCTGATGAACGGCACGATCAACCATGGGCTGCAATTCCTGGCGGAGGAGCGCAGGAGGCAGCCGACATCCTATTTCAGTCCGAAGTCCGGCATCGGCGTGGCTCTCGTCGCGGCGGCAAAGCGAGGCGCGTTGCGCGTGGGTGTGATTGGACTTGGAGTGGGCACCCTGGCGGCTTACGGCCGGGCGGGCGATCGGTACACATTTTACGAGATTAATCCGCTGGACGTGCGGATTGCCCGGCAGGACTTCAGTTTTCTCGGTGATTCTCGCGCGGAAATTGCAATCATCCCCGGCGATGCCAGGCTTTCCCTGGAACGAGAAGCTCCCCAGGAATTCGACGTGCTCGTGGTGGATGCGTTTTCCGGTGATTCCCCTCCCGTGCACCTGCTGACGCGCGAGGCCTTCGAACTTTATTTTCATCAGCTCAAGCCGGATGGAGTAGTTGCCGTGGACGTTTCGAATCTATATCTGGATCTCCAGCCGGTGGTAGTGGGCGCGGCGGCATGGATGCAAAAGGAAGCGGTGTTGATCACGAATCAAAATGACGTTTCACAAGGAATCTTGGCCTCAAATTGGATCTTGCTAGGAAGCCGGGCAGGTTTTGCCGGGCAGGGTGAAATCGAGAGAACAGGAAGTATTCTGAACACGTTCAGTGGCGGGCAATTGTGGACGGATGCGTACAGCAGCCTATTTAAAGTGTTGAAGTAGGTTGGGAGAGAAGTGGGTAATGGCTTGTCTTGAAAATGCGCGGAAATCTAAGATCCTGTTTTCCGGAGTGCGGCGCAAATCCAAAAAGAATCTATGGCCTGTAAGCGGGAACTACCGCAAGCAGTCTGCGTCCCTATCGCGCCCGGGTAAAGATTAGCTTCGCAGTCGATCCACCCTGCGTCCAGGCTCCTGCGATTTGTGTGCGGTCTTTGCTGAAGGTCCCTTCATAAATCCCCCCGACCTTGGAAACCGAGAAGCGCAGAGTTGGACTGGCTTTATCCGCGTCGAAGGTGATGGAATCAATCGGAAAAGAACTCCCCTGGTCAACGCTGTCGATAATCCCATTGTAAGCCCCATCGCTCGATTTCGAAATCGAGACCACCAGCCGCAGCTTCTCCGCCAGCGTGCCTTGCCAGGTGCCTTCCAGCCTGGCCGGGCCGGCGGGAACCCCCTTGCCCTTGCCGGCATCGGGCTTCGAAGCCGGCTGCGGACAGCCCGTCAAAAAGGCGAGCGCCACCAGCAGAGTCAGATTACAGATTGCCCGTGTTGTCTTCCGCTGTGGCATCTCTAGGTTCCTCCCGGAGCCAAACTGAAAATTTGGGGGCATTCTGTACTGCGGGCGCGGAGATGTCAACGCGAAATCACGGAGTCAATCCACGCCACGCGCCCATTTCCTTCCCAGGTTTATTACACCGCGAATTCCAAATTGCTGTGCCAGGATTTATGTTCTTCGAAAGATTACTCATACAGTATGATACTGAAGACGACCTTCCGCCTTCGAAAAAGTGCAATGTCGAAAAAATAATCCGCTGCCAGTGCGCTCAGGCTGCCAGTGAATACAATCATGGAGCGGCCTTGTTCAACTCGAATCCCTTAAATGTTCGATCCCTTGCGGTCTGTGGCCCACCACCAGGAAATTAACAAGCAAATGTCCTTTCCACCTAAGTGGTTATTTTTCTTCATGGGTACTGGTAAGGCTAGCGCGATCTTCATTTTCTAAAGTCCATTTCTTCGAGTTTCCTCTTGCTATCGGGAAAAAACGATTGCACTATGCGCTTATGTTGGGTAAGTGTCCCTGGGTGTCTTGATCGGTATCGGGGACGGAGGTAGAAAAATGTTACTCAAACTCAAGCGCCTGTGGAAAGAGCAGAGAGCGCAGGATATGGTCGAGTACGCCCTGATTCTGCTGATGGTTGCTCTCGCCGCGGTTGCCGCCACCAAGCGATTTTCGAATTCAGTCAAAAATTCCTATACCACGATGACTTCAGACATCAACATTGCCGGCGGTAATGGCGCAGGCATCGCGGCCGCCAACGCTTCCGCCCCCGCGGCCAGCGTTGCCGCTATAAACGCCGGTGTCAGCACCGTCGCCGCCGCAGGGGGCTTCATTGCCGGCGCTTTTGCCACCTTTGCCGCCGCTACCACCGCTGGCAACGCTGCCAACGCCGCCATTGCAGCTATCACAAATGCCACAACAGCGGGCAAAGCCTCGGCGAACACACAAGCGGCCGTGGTAGCCAGCGCCGTTGCGGCTGTAATCGCGGCCGTTAATGCCGCGGCCACCGCCGCTACAGCGGGCAAGGCGAATGCCGGCGTAGTCGGCATCGTTGCAGCTGCAGCAGACGCCGGTGCAGTAGCGGCAGGAGCGGGCATTAACACCGCCACCGCCGCCGGTGCGGGCGGATTGCAAGGCGGTGCCGGTGTAGGCTCTGCTGCCGGAGCCGGTGCTGGAAACTAGCCGGGGGCAGGCGCTCGAGTGGCGATTTGCTTCGCGATTCGCTTTATGAATCCGTTGCTTCGAACCTTTTCCCCCATGCGCCTCAGCGGGGCCATCAAGACCGGAACTTGGTGGATGTTGCTTCTCTTAAGGCCCAAGGAATCGCTGGACCGCGCTGGAATCTGACGGTGTTCTCCAGCGGCAATGTTTCCACTCGGGCAATGCCACACTCTCTTCGCAGCTCATATTTTCGAAGTCCCGCGCGATCCGCCGCCCCATTCCATCCCCCAAGGAAGGCGGTTTTCAGGTTACTCATGGGCAGTCGCGGCCTCGGATTGTATTGGTTTTTTGACTCCCTCTGGTTATGATTGCCCGAATGCCGTAATTCCTCCGGGTCAAATGGGGCAGCTGCGAGAGCGGCAGACGGGTGTGCTGTGCGTGATCTGGGTCCAATCAAGCGAATCGCCATTAATGCCTTCATAATTTTTCACCTCGTGGCCATTGTCTGTTGGGCCGTGCCCCTGAATACACTGCTGGTTTCAGTCGTGAATATCACGGTTATGCCTTACGTGGTCTTGGCTGGTCTTGACCAGAATTGGGGCCTGTTTGCTCCCACGCCGCTGAGCCTGAACTGCCGCGTCGAGGCGGAGATTACCTACGCCGATGGTTCCATGAGGGTTTGGAAATTTCCGCTGCCGCAGGATTTTGGCCACTCCTATTTCAAGGAACGCGACCGCAACTGGGGCAACAGTTCCATTCGCATGAATGTGAACTTTGCGCTTTGGCCCGATGCCGCCCGCTACGTCGCGCGGCTGAACAACAATCGCGGCAGCCCGCCCGTTTCCGTAAAGTTTGTCCGCTATTGGTCGCAAATCGGTCCTCCCGGTTCCCATGCCCCCGAACCTTACGACCATTACGCATTCTTCACCTATGCCGTGAAGCCCGGAGATTTGCAGTGACCGTCCGCTCGCTGGTCAAAGGCTGGAACGAATTTTTCTTCAAGCCGCAGCCGCCAACCCCTCTCGCGCTCTTCCGCATCCTGTACGGCCTGCTGACCATCGCCAATCTGCTCATGCTGAAACCGGAGTGGCTCATGTGGTATGGCCCCCACGCGTTCATGAGCATGCAAACGATGCACGCGGTCGATAAGTTCCTGCGCATCAATTTTTTCGAGATACTCCCGCAAACCGGCTTTTGGATCGATGCCTTCTTCTGGTTCTTCCTGTTGGTGGCGGTCTTTCAGACCATCGGATACATGTCGCGATTCAGTTGCGTTTCGGTTTTTCTGTGCATGATGTCGATTCACTCGCGCAATCCCTACATTTTGAATGGCGGCGATCAGGTCATGCAGTGCATGGGCTTTTTCCTGATGTTCGCGCCGGCGGGAGCGGTCTTGTCGGTGGATCGATGGCGAAGGATTCGGCAAGGCAAGGAAAGCGCGGATCAGATTCCCCTCTGCCGTCCATGGGCCCAGCGCCTGATCCAAATCCAGGCTTCCGTCCTTTATTTCTCCACCTTTTACTTTAAATCGCAGGGCCCCTGGTGGATCAACGGCACAGCCTTCTATTACGCCTCTCGCCTTCTGGAATTCCAGCACTTTCCGATGCCGGCGATCCACAATCTGTACCTGCTCAGGGCCCTCACCTGGAGCACGCTGTTGATCGAATTCAGCCTGGGCGTGTTGGTTTGGTTTCGGGACTTGCGTTATCCGGTGCTGCTGGGCGGTCTGTGCCTGCACATGGGAATCGAATATGCAATGGTCATTCCCTTGTTTGAGTGGGCATCGGTGGCCACCTACGTCACCTTCATTTATCCCGAGGATCTTTCGCGCGCTGGCGCGTGGCTTCGCCATCGCATCGGCCCGCAACTCGCTGAACTCTGGAATTCCAGCTTGAAATGGCACCGCGGAAGAACGAAGGAACGCGCAGCTCCTGCGAAGATCAAAGCATGATGGACAGCCGCCCGATCTGACCGCAGTTGGTTATGTAGGGGCCGGCTTCAGCCGCGCCCCGGTTTGCCGAACCAGCCGGTGTACGCCTCGCGCACCCCGATCGTTTTGATCGGGGGGCGGGATCCCGCACAGCCTTCCAATGCCTGCTTACCGGCTGCCTGCCGCCAGGATCGTTGCGCCACCTGGCCTGCGTCAGAGTACGTACTTGGAGCGTTTCAACACCAGTGGCGCGATGGAGCCCAATTGCGACCACTTTCCTTCGATCGTCATCAGGTTCTTTTCGATCTTGCCGTCATAGGTCGCTGCGATCGGTTTAAATTCCAACGTCAGTGACGATCCATCTCGGGTTACGCTGGAGGCCGGTATTCCCTTCGTTCCCTGGTCAAGGCTGTCCAACGAGCCGGCGTAGCTCTGCCCTGCGCGATCCAGGTGCAACACCAATCGGAATTTGCGGTCGCCCAGAACCAGAACGCCGGTCCAAAGGCCATCAATGTCTGCCGGTTTGGCCAGGGTTGCGCGCTTGAAGTCCAGCGGCAACTTCTGCCCTTCCTGCGTCCAGGTCCCTCGAATCGCGGCTCCGCCGGGATCGACCTTTCCATCGTAAAAACCTTTTACCGCGGCCACTGCGAAGACCAGCCTGGAGTTGCTGAGCCCGATTGACGTGGCCGGAAGGTCGGCCAGTGCCTGCTCGATGCAGTCCATCGTGGCCTGTAGATTGCCGCTCTTATCCTTTGTGACATGCAGGACCGCATGCACGCTGACAGCGCCATTTGTGAGAGTCCCAATCCAGTCCCCGGCGATGTTCTGCGCATTCGCCACTCCTGTCATGCAAAGGGCCAGTGCCATCATCAAAATCATTTTCTTCATATTTCGCAGCCTCCTCCGGATTGCCACTGCAGCTCTTTCAGAGAGATAAGATTGCCAAATCTACCGCAGATATGCGCTTCGGTCCAGTGCCACTGCGATTTCGTTCTCGCGGAGGACCTAACCGCGAAGGAGTTCAGGCGCGAGAATCCGGCCTCCGCGTGGTCATTCTCCGGTTGCGCGCGAATGTGCCGGATATTCGGTTATTTTTGGCTGCTCGCCCGCGGGATCCGCCAGCCAGACATGGCGATCCTTGAAATAGTCGATCAATTCCTGATTTTGTGCGGCGCCCATGTCGCGTGCCCACACGATTCTCGAGCGGTCAATTTCCGCTTCGTTGTGTACCCAATCATATACATAGCCAGCACGCGGTTTGTAGAGCACGAAAACCAGGTGATTGCCCGGGATGCCGTTCAACTGCGCTTCGATATTCGCGCGGCCGGTTTTCACGGGGATGGCGCTGTACCAGGTCTCCGGCCATTCCGATTTCAATTGCAACGAGGACTGAATCGGAGCGGCTGCGATCACTCGCAACAGAAGCATCGAGAAACAGATCACCGGCACGGCGCGCGCGATAAACAATCCCATGGGCTTCTTGCGCCACTGCCAATGGCGAAGATGCCGCATCGCCAGCAACACCATGGCAAAAATCAAGCAGGTGGCCGGAGCCGCGTAGTGCGCGAACAGAAACACTTCCAGGGCCAGCCCTAAGAAGAAAATGGCGCCCGCCAAGATAAGGAATCGCGTTTCCCAACTGACGCCCGCCCAGGTCCAACCGCGCGGCAGAATTGCGATCGCCATCACCAGGGGTAGAGTCAGCGCCGGTCCCAGAAAGAAAATCCACAGAAGCAGCGCCTTCACCAACGCCAGAAAGGCCGCGCCGCCGATCGAGTGGTTGTTCCCGTAGGCGGCATATTCCTCCACCTCATAAAAATAGCGCAGCGCTTCGTGATGATAGGCGCGGATCGGTTTGGGGGATTGGAAAACGAAATAGGGAGCGGCCGCGTAGGTATCGCGGTTCAGTTTTTGCGGCATCAGAAATGGATTTCCGGTAACGCGCCAGAAATAAAATCCGCTGGCCAGGGCCGCAAGAACCAGCGCCAGCGTCAGCGGCGCTGCCACGCGCCACATCGATTCCCGCCATCTCGCCCCCTTCTTTTTGAACAACCAAAAAAGGAGCACAACCGCAACAGGAAGGCTGAAGAGGAAGCCTTCATAGGGGCGGCTATTGGCCAGAATTGCCAGCCCCAGTCCCATCAGCAGCGCGTCGCGGGCGCGCTCGAACCGCAGGATTCTCGGCAGTGCCCCCAGAATAAGCGCCCCGGCGGTGGCGGCCACCGCTCCGCCCCAATAACTATTTGCCTAGTAACTGAAAATAGCGAGGCGCGTCACCGCCAGCAGTCCGCCGAGCAAAGCCCATTCGGGAGCCAGCCACCCTTGCAACATCCAACAAATCGCGGCGCACATCGCGCCGATGCTCAGCCATACTCCGGCAAAAGGGTGGCCCGCGATCAGCCGCCCGGCCGCCAGAACAAGGCCCTGCGCCGGAGGATACATGGAGGAATAAGTGGGCTGCATGATGACGTGAAAGGTCTCGAGATGAATCCACATGGGGTGAATAGGGTTTGCCAACCGGCCATGCAGCAAGGTGTCCGCCAGCAGAAGATGGCTGAACTCGTCATCAATATGCGGTTGCGGTACGGGAAGAATCGGCAACACCGCGGCGCGCGCGCCCAACGCGGCGAGTCCTATGACGAGCACCGAGAGTTTCTTTCTGCGAGCCAGGGAAGCAAAACCTTTCTCCAGCTTGGAAAACAAATTTGAGCCAAGGGAAGGAACGATAAAGGCGAGACACAGCGCGATGAGGACCAGGCCGAATTCAATCCAAAGCAGCACGATCGGGTTTCTCTCCCAGGTTCTATCGCACTTTATAGCTTACGCCTGCCATTCTTTGTGCTTCTCTTTTCACGCGGTTGCACTCACCGGCATCTCTGGTTTTCCAGAAAGCAACCATGCGGAAATTGTCGGCGGCAGGCTCGCTCAGAACCCCGGCCGGCCGATTCAGGGACGGCCTTGGCTTTTCAAGAATTGCAGGTTCACCTCTCTGATCGTTCTGGGTATCTCTCCCTCTCATCCTTCGACAGCCACAAGTGGAGTTCGCTTTTTATTCATTCCCCATGCTCGTTGCCGTTTTTCTCCCAACAAATTCAGGTACAGCCAGAGGATCACCAATGCCAGTATCCACAGGGCGTGCAGCAGTTCCAGTCCCAGGTATAACGGAGCGGCCAGAAGAATCGCCGCTGGTCCCATTGACCATCGCCCCGTCGTCCGGATTTCCTCGGCAATCATCGGAACCAGCACGATCGCCAAAAGAGACAGATCGTATAAGTGCAGGTGGTAACTCACCAACAGCGCCGCCGTGAGGCAGACTGCGAAATGGTTTCTGGCGTTGGCCGGTCTGTACCAAACTGTCTTCAATGCTAATGCTCCGGACCCGAGGAGTGTCATCCACGGTTTTCCGCCCAACGTCTCCATCACGCCTCTCAGGTTTATCATTCGCCATACGTGTTCCGGCTCGCGATGCCACAAGAGATTCCAGTAAGCAGCCCAGCCATGCCGCCCGATTAGCTCCGTGCTGATTCCCATCACCGCCGCCGACACCGGCACAAAGCCGAGCAGCAGCTTCGGCCTCCGCCACGCCAACAGCAATGCCAACGGCAGAATGATTTGAAATTTGAACAGGCCCAGGCCGAGCAATGCTCCAGCCGCTACGTCCCACAGATCCTTTTCTAACTCGAAGCATTTGTATGCGGCCAGGACGGCCAAAAGCAACATCATCGTATCTTGGCCTTGCACAAAAATGGCGGCGATTGGCGTGAACGCTCCCATTACCATCCATGATTCCGCTTTCGTCCATCCGGTTATCGCTCGCAAATCCGTCCCAAGCCACAGCGCCGCTCCGATCAGGAGAAGCAGGGAAAATCCCGACCACAAGAAAAAGGCTGCCGCCGGCGCCACATTGGATATCGGCCTGAAAATCCATGCTTCGTAGGCCAGGTGATAGAAGTACCGGGGCTGTGCGTTTGGAAACCACCGCTGTTCGGCTTCTTCCTGCGCTTGGCCGTTGTATAAACTTCCAGCGTCTCCCGCCGATGCCATCTTTGCCGCTCCGTAGAATGCCGGAAAGTCCTCATGGTTGCGGTAGCTGAGGACGAACATTCCGTTACAGAGCGTAAATACGATAAGGAGAAATTCCCACCATCTGCGCATATTCATTCGTCTTTGCGTCGCATCGGCGTGCCGGGCCGGATTGCAATTGTTTTATGCCCGGATAGCGTCAGCGTGGCAGCCGGGCGGCGGCGGTCGAAACCGGCAGCGTCGCTTGTTCTTCTGGGTTTGCCGGGCCCTGGGTTGCGGGCGTGTAATAGTCGAAAAGCAATTTCCTGCCCGCGGGGCTGAACAGGCGAAAGTGCGCAACTCCCAATTTCTGCAGCCAGCACTTCAGCGTGGTAGCCAGCACGCCGAATCCATATTTCACGCTTCTCGTGAAATCGATCGA
This sequence comes from Terriglobia bacterium, assembly GCA_041490605.1. Lineage (GTDB taxonomy): Bacteria > Acidobacteriota > Terriglobia > Acidiferrales > UBA7541 > JBGPTK01. The sequence goes on from JBGPTK010000042.1 coordinate 11,731, forward strand.
GGAAGCTTCCTCGAAATATTTCGTCGGGCAGGAGACTTCGCCGATCCGGTAGCCGAAGCAAATGCACTGCGCCAGAATTTCATTGTCGAACACAAAATTGTCCGAGTTCTCAAGCAGGGGAAGGTTCAAGAGGACCTTTTTATCGAAGGCCCGAAAGCCGGTGTGATATTCCGATAATTTGGCGCCCGTGAAAGCGTTTTGGAAGGCGGTCAGGAAGCGATTGGCCGCGTATTTGTAGAAAGGCATGCCGCCCTTCAATGCGCCGCCTCCGATGATCCGGGACCCGAGCACCACATCGTAAACCCCGAAGGCGATCATGCTGGCCATGGCCGTCACCAGCAGAGGCGTGTACTGATAATCGGGGTGGACCATCACCACGATATCCGCGCCCGCTGCCAATGCTTCGCGGTAGCAGGTCTGCTGATTTCTGCCATATCCGTAATTCTTGTGGTGAACGTAAACCCGCAGACCAAGATCCTCTGCGATTCGCGCGGTTTCATCCGTGCTGCCGTCATCGACCAGAATCTTGACGTCGACCATCTCGGGAAGTTCGCGGACAGTCTTCTCCAAAGTTTTTGCCGCGTTATAGGCCGGCATCACCACCGCCAGACGCATCCCATTGATCATTCTGTTTCCTTCGGCTCCGCTCTCACCAGGGGCCCGCGGCACTGCACACCCGTTCCCAAGGGTCTTCCTGCCTAAGAGCATTCGCTGTGCCATCCAAGGCATCACTAAGTCACGGAGATGAAACAAGTTAGAGACGAGTGTCTCCTTCACCCCAATAACTGACTACTTTCGTGAACAGTCGAGTGGGCTGAACGGTCACATCCAGGCTCGCCATGGAATGACTGGCGCCCGGAAATAGTCCGAGGACCAGGCGGCGAATCTGCCCGGTTTGTGGAATCTAAACCATTACCTGAGCCTTTTGCCCCGGTTCGTCGGCGATTTTGCGGATTTGCATGCGTGATTTGATGGAATTGCGTACGGTCGGCGAGATCAAGAATCTTTGGTCCAATCGCGGTGGTCGAGCGAGTAAAGAACCAGTTCCACGCGGTTCGAAATCCCCAACTTCTCGAAAATTCGAAATAAATAATTCTTCACCGTATGCGTGCTTAAATTCAAACGCCGCGAGATATCCTGATTCGTCATTCCCTGGCTGACCAAAGAGACCACTTCCCGCTCCCTTTTCGTCAGGATATTCTTCGAGAGAGGGCTGATCGCCTGGAAAGGCGCGGCTCGCGTGAGTACCTCCAGCACGCACTGCAATTCATCGCTGGTGGCCCATATTTGGCCTTTCTGGACGGAATGGATGCATTTGCACAGGTCTTCAAAAGGTCTCTTGCGGGAAAAAATTCCTTTTGCGCCGGCGCGAAACGCGTTGACCACCATCTCCGGCGCGGACGTTTCCAGGAGCATTACAGGTTTGGTTTTCAAATGGGAGGCGTGCAATTCTTGCAGCGCCGGAAACCCAGATAGCGGGCCTTCCTCCAGGTTCGCGCTGATGAGCGTCACCTGAGGCTCCTTTTCCTCCACCTTTTGCAAAATGTCTTTGATATTCAGCGCGTGCGCCACAACCGAAAAATGATAGGGGGAATTCTTGAGAGCGTCCGACAGCAATTGACATCCCATCGCAGTGCTGTCTGATACCAGCAGGGTAACGGGGTCGATGTTTGTCAATTTGCTTCTTCGCATTTGGAAATAGCGGTAGCTGGGGACGAGAGAAGCTGAGCGAGATGAGAGTTTACAATGGTGAGGTCCAAGACTTCAACCATTAGTTAACCCACGGTATCTGGATGCAGCAACTTGCATATACTTTGTAGATATGAAATAGGCGAGCTTTCGCTACTGAATTATTTCAGCGCAATTTGTCCTCCGCCCTCAGGTGGATGACAAGATTTTTGAGTGAATCTCCCGGCCGTTCGCAAATTTCTTGAGGGGTCCACAAATCCAGCGTTGCGTCGCCATGCTCCCACCCGGTCGGGTACCTGCAACGGGTGAACGGAAACCATTCGCCTCTGAAAAGGGCACAATCCAGCCAATGCCGATCAGGCCGAAGTGTCTCTGATAGGTCACGAGAGAAGGTGTGAGATTGCACAAAAAAGATTCACCCGATTTTCCAGGGTTCTGGGCTAACGTAGTAAGTCTTTACATTTCAGTGTGCTAGATGCTCTGTCCGGTAGCCTCTATGTTTGTATCTGGGCGATTCTGGTGGCCTCCAAACTGCTTCTCACTTGCTGATGAGACGGCAGAAGTGTGCAGGAGTATCTCTGATGCCTTCCGGGCGCACCAGAACACTGGGGGTTGGAACCGGCAGCGGCTCCTTTCTTGCTCCATGGCCGAACTGTTTCCTGATCGAACATCATGTTTCTACTCGTTTTGAAAAGGTTCTCAAAGCTCCACGCGTCGCCAAAGGGCGACAATAATGATGACGTTCTTTCCGGGCAACATTTCGAACAGTTCGAACAATTTGAACAATTCGAACAAATCGAATGGTTCGAACAGTTCGAATGGCTCTCTGCGGAAGTTGCCCGTTTTTCAGGTTAAGCGGCGGAGGCTTTTTTCGGGATGGTTTGGGATGCTGGCTGTGCTTCTCAAGCACAATCCTTCCCGCAATTTGCAAATCCCGAAAGCTCTCCGCCGGGCTCAATTACAAGTGAATGCGCGGCTTCCAAAAGCGGCGTTATTCGTCTCAACCATCCTGCACTTCCTTTTTATTTTCCTGCTGGCTACCGCGTCATTCGCTTTCTTGGATGAGGCGTCCGAGGATTCCAAGCCGGAAGTGATTCCGAATCACACAATTTATTACGTGAAATTGTCGGACTTGCCGAAGTTCTTGCCCCGCTTGTTGCCGCCAGGTCCGGGTGGGCAACCTGGTCGCGGAACCCGGCCTGAATTGCCTCCAGCCCTCGGCAGCACTGCGCTCTATGCAAGATTGACGCTGGTTTCGAATCCCAAGCACCCCGATAACAAACGCCAAACAATTTTGCAGAATTCTTCCGTCCCCGACCTGAAAATTACTGAAGATGTCCCCTTGCCGTCGCTGCTGATCCGTGGTCCAAAGGTAGTAGCGATGCCTAAGCCGGATTTTCGCGCTGCTGCCCCTGTAAAATCGGCCGAAAGACAATCCCAGGATGAAAAAGCGCCAGACCTGGCCGCCGATCGGATCAGCTCCGATACGCCATTTCAAATGGCGCCGGCTGTCACCGATGTTCCGCGGCTTCCAGTGGCGCCCGCCTCGCGGCCCACGGCGGGTGGCGGCTCACACGGCACGGGCGAGATTGACGCTCCTTCCACTTTGCAAGGAGGGCCCGGAGCGCAAATCCAAGGATCGGATCTTGTCGCTCTCGGAATCGATTCCTCCGGAAACATGCAGGTCCTGGTAGTTCCTGGCAATCGCTACGGCGCCTTTTCTGGTTCTCCCGCGGGAGGGTCACCTGGCTCGCCGGGCGGTGTGCCGGGAGGATCGAAAGATGGAGGAACTGGCGGGGCCGGCACCGGTGGTGACGGAAGCACAGGAGTTGGGAAGGGCAACAAAGGCGGCGGAGGCGGTGGATCTGGAGAAGGCGGATTCATCAGCATCAATGGCACGAATGGCGCGGGAAGCATAGGCGAGCTTCCGCCAGTCAAATTCTCAAGCCTGATTTACGCGATTCCCCCTGCTCCCCATATTCGCAAAAACAGCTTAGTGATTACAGCCGGGCCAGTGGGCGGCGGAGGATTAGGAGTCTATGGGGCTTTACATGGCCGAAAGATTTACACTGTTTATCTCCCCATGCCTGGTCGAAATTGGACTTTGCAGTACTGCGCCCGAGCCGCGGCCGATCACCAAACAGTCCCTGAACCGCGGCCGGGAGTCGTGAATCTGGACGTAGGAATTGTCGCTCCGGAGGCGGATGAGAAATTCGATTTTTTGCGGACGCCGGTCCCGAAAGAAAAAGAAAATAAATTAATCATTCTGCGGGGCATCATCGGCGAAGACGGCAGAATAAGCGAACTCACCGTTTATCAGGGACTTGATCCGGTGCTCGACCAGATTGCTTTGACGGCCTTTGGCCGCTGGAGATTCAAACCGGCAATACAAGCCGGCAAGCCTGCCTCAGTCGAAATTCTGGTTGGGATTCCCGCGCGCGGTCCGCAGAAGACAGAATAGAGAACGCCGCCCGTTGAGACGCGATAGAGAAATCCGTTAGAGCAATTTGAGGAGACGTTCTTCTCCAGTACTGCCCATCAGGATTTACACCCCGGCATAGGGAACTAGTCCCTGCTCTGATTTGAAACCTTCGTGATCTTGTCCATTCCGGGTATTCCTGGATACTCTTGCCTATTGGTTCCCGCATTGTCCATTGCGGAGAATGAGGTTACGTGTCCCGTGTGAATCTCCGATGCCAGGAGCGCTTTTCGATCCAGGCGCCCGTTTTTATTTCCTGGATGAAACAGGGCGAGCCGCGAAAAAAGAAACGAGAAGGAGCAACACGAAACATCAGCAGTCAGGGAATTTACATCGTTGCTGAATCTGGGCCTCGTCTTGGCTCCACTTTAAGCTTCGACGTTCTTTTTCCGCCGATGAAGAAATCGGGACCGGCCCTGCATATCAAAGGGCGAGGCCGCATTCTTCGCGTTGACTCGATTGCCGGGAACTCCGCGATCCGTGGCTTCGCGATTTTGAACCAGGAGATTTTTGTAGCGGAGCACTAACGGGAACCCCTGGCCGGATCGGGGTTCCGAAAATGGAGAATGGATTTCTCGATCCAAGGACGGTGTCCTTCATGACCCAAGAAGCGATTCGAGTTTGGTTCTGCGGACCGGAGGCAGGCTTCGCGCAAGCGATTGGCCGCGCACTCGGCGCTGGATTCGAGGTCAAGCGGTCGGATAGATTCAGCGCCGACGAAGCCACGGGGCTGGCCGGCTGGTGGGATGTGATCCTGGTGGATATGCGCAGCTCAGTTTCCGAAAGCTCGGTCAGCGCCGGTTTGCAATTGCTCGAGGAAATCACCCGCTTGGAATTTGCGCCCCCCGTAGTTGTGATTCTCCCGGCTAACCAGCGCGCGTCCACCGTGCAAGTGATGGAACATGGAGCTTACGATGTGGTGGCCAGTCCGCCGGACATGGTGGAATTGCGCTTGATTCTGAGGCGCGCGTACAAATTCCGCCAAGTCGAAAAAGAAGCCCATCAATTGCGTTCGCAACAGCGAGTGGCGGGCGGCATGGAAGATCTGATCGGTTCTTCGGATGGCATGCAGCAGGTCTACGCCCTCGCCAAGAAAATTGCGCCCTGCGATGTCTCCGTCTTGATTACCGGTGAGACGGGAACGGGCAAGGAATTGCTCGCTCGCGCGATTCACCGGCTGAGTTCACGCGCTTCGGCGCCCTTCGTCGCATTCTCCTGTTCCAATCTTCCCGAGACTCTGGTGGAGGACGAACTGTTCGGGCATGAACGCGGCGCGTTTACCGGGGCGCTGACGGCGCGTCGCGGGCGGTTGGAAATAGCCGATCAAGGAACATTGCTGCTGGATGAAGTCGGCGATTTGAGTCTTGGATTGCAGCCGAAACTTCTTCGGGTGTTGCAGCAGCGGACGTTTGAGCGATTGGGCAGCAATACGCCGGTGTCCGTAAATATCCGCCTGGTCTGCGCCACGAATCGGAACGTGGAAGAAATGGTGAAGCAAGGGAAGTTTCGAGAGGATTTGTATTATCGCCTCAACGTGGTCCAGCTTCACCTGCCTCCGCTTCGCGACCGCCGCGACGACATTCCCTTCCTGGCTCGCCATTTCCTGCAGCGATTTGCGGAACAATTTTCGAAGAAGGTCAAGCGCTTCACTCGCCCCGCGGTGCAGGCGCTTGAGGAATACAGTTGGCCCGGCAATGTGCGTGAGCTCGAAAATGTGGTTCAGCGCGCCGTGGCGCTGGCCGAGGGGCAGTCCATCGAGGTTTGGCATCTCCCCACCGGATTCCGGAAGGGTTTCGAGCAGCCCCGGCCCGCTCGCCTTTACGAAGAGGAGGTTCGGGAATTCAAGCGCCGCCTGCTTCTGCGAGCTTTGCGTGAGTGCGGCTGGCGAAAGACGGAGACAGCGCGCAATCTGGGCCTCGCTCGCAACTATCTCCACCGGCTGATCAACCAGCTAAACATCCGCGCCGATGAGAACGATCTGCTGCAAAAGTTGGTGGAGAAAATGCCGCCCAGCGATCGTGTGATGTAGGGCTCGACTTACGGGGCGAACAAGAGAGAGTCAAGGATGTGCAGATTTGGGGTCACTTCGTAACCGAATGGAGACAGCGAAGATTTTTCTTGGCAATCCATTCTGCTGGCTGAAGCCCAGAGAATTTGGAGGATGTGGAGCGCTACGTGCATCTTAACTGTTCGGGATCGTCCTCTCGGAGGTTTGGAGCGTCTCCATTCGGAGATAGGCACAGGACTGTTCCTCCGGGCCGCAGAGCCTGCAGAAACGGAGAGCGTGGATCGGAGATTCTTGAGTCTGCCCTCGTCCTTCCGTTTATTCTGCTGCCCTTGATCCTCGGGGCGATGTATATAGGGCTGGCATTCAGCACCTACGAGACCCTTACGCGAGCGGCACAGGATACCGCGCGTACTTTCGCGCTCAACAACACGACAACAGGTTTTTCCTGCACGAACACCATCACCACCACCGCTCCCGCCTCCTTCAACAGCATTCTGGCGGCAGGCGGAGTCAATTCCTCGAACGTCGCGAACTTCCTGGTGGCCGGCACACTGCCTTCGTACTCGGGTGCTTCCGCGTCGTCCTGCGACGTTCAAGTGAGCTTCACCTACCCGTACAATATCGCGCTGCCTTTTTACAATTTTGCGCTGACTTTCACCATCAACGCGCACTCCTGGCAGGTCGACTGAGATGGCGCGACCAGCGATTTTCCAACTTGCCGCTGGTTTCCGCGCACTGCGCCGGCTAAGCGGCGAGACCGGAGGCTCGGAGCTCCTCGAGCTTGCGTTGGTGCTCCCCATTTTGCTGGTCGTGGTAATCGGCATCACTGATTTCGGCACCGCCTTTCTGGTGCGGCAGCGAGCGAACAGCGCGGCGATGGAAGGAGCGCGAGTGGCGGCATCGCAAACTATGGGGGGACTCTACGGCAATCCCGCGCCGCAATCGATCCTCGATGCACGCACAGCGGTCACCGGAGCGCTGATAGCCGCGGGCATGAGTGCATGCGGCCTGGATACGGCGGCGGTGACCGAACCAACCATCAATACGCTGACCTACCAGTTCACTGGCAGCGCGGTGAGTGGATGTCCGAATGGAGGGTCGGCGGTTCTGCAAATCACTCGCGGCTCGACGTGGACAACGACGGGAGCGATCGTCGTGCAGGTAGAAGGAACACGGGTCCAATTGACGTATCCGGTCACCTGGAAATTAAACCAGTTTGTCAGCGGTGGCGGCCTGCTGCTTCCGGCAACGGTCACCGTGAATGTGCAGCAATCGAATCTTTCCTGAGTTGGAGCGAACGATGCGCACGCGCAGCCAAAAAATCATCCGGCAAGATGAGCGCGGAATGACGCTTGTTTTCGTGGCAGCTTCCCTGACCGTTCTGATGAGCCTGATGGCATTTGCGATCGATCTGGCATGGCTTTACGTGGCTCACGTCGAGGCGCAGAACGTGGCGGATGCTTCCGCTTTGGCAGCCGCCAGGGGAATCGTTGCCTCCGGTTTTACTACGGTCCAGGGCAATGATTTTCTCAATATTGGCCGCAACCTCTCAACGGGCTTGGCCCAGGGCGAAGGAAAGGCTGTTGGAGCGCAGTACACGGTCGTTGGAATCGCTCCAACCGTTACGGTAAATGCCCCAGACTACGCCATTCTCAAGAATCCGACAGTTACGGTAAATGTTTCCGCGGCCGTCCCAACATTTTTCATTAAGGCCGTCAGCAACAGCTTCGCGACGGTCACGATCAGAGCAAGTGCCAAAGCAGCTGTTTTTAACCCTGGAAATGCGACGAGTGGGGTATCCGTAGTTGGCACCAAGCCCTGGATGGTTCCCAATATGGATCCCACTCATGGCAACGGGCCGTTCATCAACCGGGTGACCGGCGCGACCTCCAACCCAGGCGTCACTCTTTTTGGATTCGGTGGAGAGGTGGGAGCACAGTTCAATCTTACGGCCGGTAATCCTCTTGTTGCCCCAGTGGCCGGGAACTTTTACCAATACTCTCCGGCGCTGCTGACGGGCGGCACCGTGAGCAATGTTCCAGCCTGTGGCGCCGGGTTGAGCACTACCTATCAGCAGGCGATCGCAGGGCTGTTTACGACCCCGATTGTGACGGGAACGAACTACCAAGCCGATCCGGCTGCGCCTTCTCTGCCGTTGACGCAAGCTGCTATCCAGTGTCTGATTCACGAAAGCGGCGGCACGGGCCAGGACGCGATGAATTTTTCACTATTTGGTTTTTCCATACTCAACCTGTGGCCAACCGGCGGCATTAACAATCCCCTCCCCGGCGCCGTGAACAAAGGGCTGAGCCGAAGCGATTCCATTGTTACCTTCCCGGTCTACGACATAGGACCCGGCGCACCGACAGCTCCGTGTCCGGGAGCAGTATGCGCAGGTCTGAAGGTCATTGGATTTCTTCAAGTCTTTATTAACGGGGCCCCCAGTGGCGCGAATCCGTTCCGGGTGACTGTGCAAAACGTGGTGGGAGCGCTTTCCGCCGCCAATCCGATCGTCACGCCAGCAGGCTCGCCGGTTCCCGTGCGGTTGGTGCAGTGATGGCCGCCTCGGAAGCAATATCGCCGGCTATTAGCGGCCGGCGAGGGACGCTGGCGGGCTGGCTGAAAAATTGTTTTTCCTTCCCGGTATTTCTTGCCGCCATTCTTGCCGCGGGAGCCTGCGTCGCAGCGCACACGCTCTTCGTCGATCCGGACACCTGGTGGCACATTCGCGTGGGCGACTTGATCCTTCGCAGCGGCACGTGGCCCACCCATGACATGTTTTCCTTCAGCGTTCCTGGCGCGGGATGGATCGCTTATGAGTGGTTGGGAGAAGTAGTATTTGCCCTGGCTTGGCGCCTGGGAGGATTTGTGGGCCTGGCGGCGATTGATTTTCTTCTGGCCGGAACGATCGCGGTCCTGCTGTACGTTTACTCCACATTGCGGTCCGGGAAGTGCAAGGCGGCGTGCGTGGTGGTCAGCATCTCCCTCCCCGTATTGGGCGCGTTCTTCACCCTGCGGCCGCAGTTACTGGGATACGTTTTTTTGCTGACGACGATGATCTTGATGGAGCGATTCCGCCAAGGGCTCACGAAACGGCTATGGGTTCTACCGGCCATCTTCCTGGTCTGGGTGAATACCCACGGAACGTTTGTTCTGGGGGCCATCGTGGTGGGCGTCTATCTGCTGTCCGGACTGTTCAAGTTTCAAGCGGGCGGCATCGTGGCGGTCCGTTGGACTCCAGAACAGCGGCGCCACATTTTGCTGGTGATGCTGCTGTGCATGCTGGTTGCGCCGATTACCCCCTATGGGTCTCGTCTCGCCGCTTATCCATTGCAAATGGCATTTATGCAGCCGGTCAATCTCGCGATCATCATGGAATGGCAGCCGATGAGTTTCAATGAAGCCCTGGGGAAAGTTTTCCTGGCTATAATGCTCGGCTACTTCCTGATTCAGGTGACGTTGAGGATCTCCTATCGTCTGGAAACGATTGCGCTGCTGATTTTCGCAATCTTTTCGACATGCATTCATATTCGATTCCTTTTGTTCTTCTTGTTTCTGTTCATTCCGCTATTGGCGGAGGCGCTTGCCCGATGGGCAGACGCTTATAAGCCCGAGAAGGATCTGCGCCTGTTAAATGCCGCCGTCATGGC